>VBAE01000232.1 GCA_005882415.1 Alphaproteobacteria bacterium
TGGGGCGGTAGCGGAAGCGGCGCTTGATCAGGCGGCAGGTGGTGGCATCGAGGACTGGGCTTCCGCTCGATCGGGTCACCGCGCAGTCGCTGATCCGGCCGTCAGGGGCGACGACGAAGCGGAGGCCGACCGTGCCGACGGAGCGGGAGCGGACCGCCGAAGACGGGTAATCGTCGGGGTCGATCTCGCCGCTCAGCCAGCGGGCATGGACGGCTGCGCCCATTCCTCCCCCGCCGCCGCCGGTGCCATTGCCCTGCGCACCGCTGCCGAGGCCGGTCCCCTGCCCGCCCCGGCCCGTTCCCGGCCCCGGAACCAATGCGGCCCCGGCGGCAGGCGCACTCCCTTGGCCCGCTACCGGCGCGGCGGGGATCGGCGGCGGCGGCGGAAGCACCACCTTGGGCGGGGGCACGACGATCTCGGTCGGCGTGTTTTTGATATTGGCCGGCGCGGCGGCGCCTTCCGGGTCCTTCGGCTTGGCCTTCTTGGTCTTCTTGACCTTCTCAGGCTCCATCGGAACGGGCGGGGGCGGCGGATTCTCGCGAAAGTCGAGCATCTTGAGCTGCTCGCGCACTACATCGGGCACGTTCACCCCCAGCCCGGCGATCAGAAGGTAGCCGATCAGCGCATGAACCGCCGCGACGGCGGCGGCCGAGCGGGCGCGATTGCGATCGATATGTTCGAGCAGGATCACACCGCCCCGCTAAAGAGGCGGACCTGACCGCAGCCTGTCTCCCGCGGCTACGGCCTCTAGCGGAGCACTCCCCGCCCACGCATGGCGAGGGCGTAGAAGAGGAGGAAGATCGCCACCGCCCAGATCGCCGCGGTCATCGCCCACATCGCCGGCGAGTCGAACTGCTCCGGCATCGTCGACATTGCGCGCTGGTAGACGGTCACCACCGCCAGGCCGGCAAGCGACAGGATGAAGGCCGGAACCGCCCAGCGGCTCCGTGCGAGCAGCAGCAGCGAGCCGAGCAGCCCGCCCCACACGCCGCAAGCCCAGGCGCCTTCGCTCCAGGCGGGAAAGGCGTCGATCCAGGCGCGCTGCGCGTCGGTCATCATCGCCATGTAACCGGCGTTCCGGGTCTCGGTCATCAGATAGTCGAAGCAGCCGAACGCGTTCCAAAGCGTAGCGACGGCGCCCACGATCCACAGGTGCAGCGGCGTCCTGGCAGAGGTCTCCATCTTGCGTCTCCCCCCAAAGGAAGGAGGAAGGTCGCACCGTTCGCGGCGTCTGGCAAGCATCGGCGGAGGGGTTGGACATACGCACTCCTCTCCCACCCTGAACGTGCGGGAGGGCGCGCCGGGCCCAACCTGGATCAACTAGAGGCGCATGATGCCCGGACGAGCCTCGCGCGTGCCGAGCGTGTCGGCGGTGAGCGGCGCTCCTGCCGCCAGCAGCGCCGCCCGGCGGCCCTTGGGATCGGTGGCGATCTGGGCCTGTTCGAAGGGCAGGAAGCGGGCGAAACACTCCTCGGCCAGCGCCCGGGCGACGAAGCCGGCCACCCGCGGCCAGCGCTCCGGATCGGGCTCCCAGCCGACATAGGCGCCGTTGCGGAAGAAGCTGGCGATGGCGATGTCCGCGACGCCGATCTCGTCCCCGAACAGGAAGCCGCTCTCCGGGAGCTGCCCCTCCAGATAGTCCATCTCGCGCGGCAGATCCTCGGCCAGCGTCTTCTCGATCCGCGCCTTGTCGCCCGGCGCGCCCCAGATGATCGGGTGGACGAACTGCTGGTAGAACAGGCCCCAGATGAACACGTCGCCTAAACGAGTGTCGGCATATTCCTCGAACCAGCGCGCGCGGGCGCGGTCCTTCGGGTCCGCCGGGAACAGCGCGTCCCCCGGATAGCCCTCATCCAGCCAGCCGCAGATCACCGAGGAATCGGAGAGGACGAGGTCGCCGTCGATCAGCACCGGGATCCGACGCAAGGGGCTCAGCCGCTCGAACTCTTCATTGCCGAAGAAGGCGGTGATCGGGTCGATCTCATAGTCGAGCCCCTTCAGCGCAACGATCCTCAGCATCGCGCACTCCCTTCGAGCCCCCCGCCATCGCATCGGCGCCACGCCCACGCAACGGGGCTTGATCCGCGGCCCCGCTTGCGGTCCATTCGGACGACGGGCCCGAGGGAGGCGAATGCATGTGGCTGCTCGACAAGATGCTCCGGGGCTATGTGAAGCGGGGCGAGCTCACAATCGTCGACCATAAGGGGCAGCGTTTCCATTACGGCCGCCCCGACGCCGAGTTCAGGCCGGTGACCGTCCGCATCGCCGATGCCCGGGTCGTCCGCGACATCGCTCGCGACCCCGGCCTCGGCGCCGCCGAAGCCTATATGGACGGGCGACTCATCGTCGAGGACGGTGAGATACTCGATCTCGTCAACATAATCCGCGGCTCCCACAAATGGGAGGACAGCGTCGGCTCGAACAAATTTCTCAAGAAAGGCGGGAAGCTCACCAATTTGTTCAGCCAGTTCAACTGGCGCGAACGCTCCCAGCGCAACGTCGAGCATCATTACGACGTGGGCAACGACCTCTACCGCCTCTTCCTCGACACCGACCTCCAATATAGCTGCGGCTATTTCCGCGACCTGACGAACTCATTGGAGCGCGCCCAGCTCGACAAGAAGACTCATCTCGCATCCAAGATGATGCTCCGCCCGGGGATGAAGGTGCTCGACATCGGCTGCGGCTGGGGCGGGCTCGCCCTCTACCTCGCCCAGGTCGCCGACGTGGAGGTGCTCGGGATCACGCTCGCCAAGGAGCAGCTCGACCTCGCCAGGCAGCGCGCGGAGGCGCTCGGCCTGTCCCACCGCGTGAAGTTCGAGCTGATGGACTATCGCGACGTCGAAGGGACGTTCGACCGGATCGTGTCGGTCGGGATGTTCGAGCATGTCGGCCAGCCCCATTTCCGCACCTATTTCCGCAAGATCCGGGCCCTCCTCGCCGACGACGGGATTGCGATCGTCCACCACATGGCGCGAATAAGCGGGCCGGGGACGACCGACAGGTTCATGCTGAAGTACATCTTCCCTGGCGGCTACCTCCCGGCTCTTTCGGAGACGGTTGCGGCGAGCGAGCAGGAGAAACTGATCATGGCCGATTGCGAGACCTGGCGGCTCCACTACGTCCACACCATCGGCCACTGGTACGACCGCTATCGAGCCAACAAAGCTCGTATAATTGAGATGTACGACGAGCGATTTTACCGCCTCTACCAATTCTACCTCGCCGTCTCCCTCACCATGTTCCGGGACGCGCCGATGGCGGTGTATCAGACGCAGTTTTTGAAGAGACGCGATTCAACCCCCCTGATCCGAGACTATATGTACGAAGACGAAGCCCGCCTCCGCGAGACCGCCGACCGGCTGAAGCTCGAACCGGCGGGCCCGGCATGAAGGGCAGCTGCCACTGCGGCGCGGTCACCCTGGAAGTGCCCCACGCCCCCGAATGGGTAGGCTCATGCAACTGCTCGCTCTGCACCAAAACCGCCTGGCTGGTCGCCTACTACCCCGACGATTCCGTGCGCGTGGAGGGCGAGACGGTCGCATACATCTGGGGCGACAAAATGATCGGCATCCACCACTGCCCGATCTGCGGCTGCGGCACCCACTGGAAAACGCTGGGCCAGGATTTCGGGAAGATGGGCGTCAATGCGCGGTTGCTGGACGGGTTTGAGCCCGGGGCGGTGGAGGTTAGGCTGTTCGATAATCGGGGGTGATGAGGTGAGTAGTATCAGGGGTAACAAGCCGCTCACGAGCCCGCGCTCCCATCAGTGCGCACGGACAAGTAGGCCGGCGACTATACTACACCAGCTCGCGCTCTAGGGGACCTTACGGAACCTGCCGTCGCATCTACATCAAATCGCGCTTCGGCGTTGAACGATCGTCTTGCTGAGAATGCGTCGATTGATTTTCTGTTTCCACGCAACCTGGGCGGGCGAGAGATGCCGCTTGAGCATTGTTTGCTTCAGAAATCGATATTCCTTTTCACCAAATAAATAGCCCATTCGAAAGGCGTGCTCGATGAGATCGTTGTTTGCGTTTGCGGAATTGTCCTTTGCAATCCGCTTCAACCCTTCGAACAGGTTGCCGGTTTCGATCTGGATGAATCGGTTAATGCGTACGTTGCCGACGTAGGTCGAGTTGCCATTCAGCCTGTTGCGGATGTAGCAATGCTCCTTGATATCCTGACCGCACGGGCAGCTGTCGAATTCATCGCTGATCTCCACGCCTACCAGATCCCACTCCCGCCGCGCTGTTTCGAATGTCGATGATTGCGACAGCGGTAAGATGTGCTCTCGTAGCCGCTCAAAGTTGTGCGTCTCCATCTCCTTGCCTCCCGAAACTCTCGTTTGCCGCTCCGCCACGAGCCTAGTTCGGTTTCTTCCTCCCGGCAGCATCGACCTCAGATATTCCAGCAAAGGCGTTCCAAGAGTGTAGAAGCCGTCCCTGCTCTTTTACCATCTCGTCGCAACGTGTAGCTAGCAACGACTCCAACTCCACCCAACCCCACCTGCCGAGGTTCCTGTGCCCTTAATTTCGTTCGCGGACGCGATTGCCGATTCAGAGGAATTCTCAAAGCGACATCTCCTTCTCGGCAATGGTTTCAGCATCGCCTGCCGGCCGGAAATCTTCCACTATGGTTCGCTGTTCGCCCAGGCTGACTTCTCCACCGCTCCGGGAGGTCGTGGCCGTCTTCGACGCACTGGACACTCAGGATTTTGAAGCGGCGATTAGAGCGCTTGAGAATGCAGCGACGATCCTCCCGGCATATGTTGCCGATGGCGCGACTGCTCCTGCCCGAATGCTTGAACATGCGGCGCTCTTAAAGGAAATCCTGGTCCAGACGATCGCCGGCAATCATCCCCACGTGCCTTCCGAGATTCCTGACGAGAAGTTTTGGGCTTGTCGACAGTTCCTCTCCCACTTCCTTTCCGGTGACAAGGCAGGCTGCGTCTTCACGCTCAACTATGACCTATTGCTCTACTGGACGCTCATGCACGAGGACATGCCGTTCGATGAGCCCCTCAAGTTGGCTGCCAACGACGGCTTCGGCAACGACGAGGACGAACCCGATGCCGATTACGTCGTATGGCAGGGGGAAACGAGCGCACACAGCGCGTGCGTGATGTTTCTCCACGGCGCTCTGCACCTGTTCGACTCCGGCAAGGAGCTGCTGAAATATACTTGGATCCGGAAGGGTGTTCCGCTGATTGACCAAGCCCGGGAGGCTCTAGCGCAGAACGCCTTCCCTCTGTTTGTCGCCGAGGGAACCAGCGCTCAGAAGAAGGCCAAGATCCGGCACAATGCCTATCTTTACCAAGGCTTCAAACAGTTCACAGCGAACGTTCAGCAGGGGCGGCATTGCATGTTCGTTTTCGGTCATTCGCTGGCTGAAAATGACGACCATATCTTGAACCGCATCGGCCGCGGACGCTGCCGCAAGCTCTACGTTGGAATTTACGGCGATCCAATAGCTGAAGCGAACGAGCGGATAATTGGGAGGGCGCAGGCACTCGCCGCACTCAGGCCGGAGAAATGGCCATTAGAAGTGGCGTTTTACGACGCTGCGACTGCTGAGATTTGGGGACGCTAATCCGCCGATCGCCTACGTTCAGCTCGACGGCCCTCCTTCAGGCTTGACGTCCAACTGCACCTTGCCGCAAGATATCGGCGGTTGTCCCACCCGACCTGCCACAGGGTTAAAGCGGACCATCGCTACCCTTCTGATCGACCTTCGCATCCAGGTCGATGTGTAATCTGTGGCCATCGACCGTGATGAAGGATCGATCCATGGCTGCAATTCCGCTCACCGAAGAAGCAATCCACTACGTCAAGCGCACGCTTAGATTTCGCTTCCCTAAGGACAAGTCGGCCCATGTCTCCGAAGCGCTTGCGGCGGCGCTTGGCTGTCAGACAAACATCGCTCTCTTAGATTCCGTCCGTAGGGTCGATCCGAATGACCCGGACTTTGCGTTGCTGGATGAGCAGCCATTTTTAAGGCGGCTCGCTCAGGTGGCCAAGCGCCCGCTCACTTCCGCCGACAGATCCCTGATCTTTGACAATTTACGCTATCCACAGCCCTCGCCGGTGATCACGACGCGCTCGCCCGCATGGAAGCGCGTGAACTATTCCAAGTCTCAGCGCCGGCGTGCTTGGCGTAATGCCATGGTAGCTGCGATCAATGAGGGAATTCGGCGGCGCTATTTCACGATCAGGCCGGGTGACAACCGCTGGCCGGGCGCCCAGCGCGATCAATATGAACGCACTCGGGCGCAGCTCTTCGAGTTCGAACTGAACGGCATTCCGGCGATCGGATCCGTCCGCGACGCCGGATACGACGAACTCTCGATTCATGTCGCGATGTGGCCGACTCCGGATGCCGCGCGATGGGTCGAGTGCATCAACGCCGGCTGGCTCGCTGGCGACCTTTACGCCTCGGGCTGGCTCGAACGTCGCGATGGAGCGTGGCTCCAAGTCAGTACGTCCGGACTCGGCCAGGCGTTTCGGTGCCGCCGTCGTCGGCTTAAGGAGCTGGCGGAGATCGAGATTGTGCCGCTCGGCTTTGCCGACCGCGGTAGCTTCAAGCTCTGAGGCAAGGATTGGGAGCATGGTCGGTGGGCATCGTGACCGGCACTAGTGACAATCACTTTTAGACGGGCGCTGTTGCCGCCTTCGACTGCCGCTCAGCTCCACGGTGTCAGACGGCCTTCGCCCCCTTCGCGCCTTTGCGTCTTTGCGTGAACCCAGTCTCAATGCTGTGGCCCGGCACCTGCTGTTCGTTTGTGCCGGGACCACCAGGGCAACACGTGCATCCATACTTCGCACGGGAAGCCTCTGACGTCTGCTATTCGCACTGAGCAGAGATCGGACGAAATAGGCGGACTTCAATGAGCTTACTCGGCGCACATTGACGCTTTAGCGAATCAGTAGTTCATGATATGTTCCAGCTGCGGCAGCCCATCGCATGGGGAATAAGGCGCGGCGAAAGTAGGATGGCGGCGATGGTCGGTGAATTGAGCGTAGGTGCGCGGCGCGGCCAGCCCCCGGCCTCGCCACCTTCCCACGAAGTTCAAAAACCCCGCCAGACCGTGAACTTCGTGAACTTCACCGGGGAAAAGGCCCCTGTTTCGACCCCGCTTTCACCAAAGCGCGGGGAAGAATTTGCGGCCTCCGAAGGGCGCGCCCTGGACTCGTTCTTCGACGAGTTTCCCACCTCTGCGCGCATAGCAGGCCTGGTAGCCGACGAGGTCGCTGCGCTTCGGGCGGAGCTCGATGCAGGTCAGCTCGCTCGTGTTCATCAGGATCGGGAACGTCATTCGCCGGATCTCCTGCTCCGTCGTTCCGAACTCCCTGGCCGCAGCCCGCGTCGCCTGCGCGACGAGGGGCTCGTCGCCGACCCAATAGAGCGGGCGGGTCGCGCGGACGTAGAGCACCGCCACGGCCGCCAGGGCGCAGAGCAGAAGCGTGGCCAGCACTCCCGTCGCCCATTTCCATCGCATGGCTCACCACCCTCCCCTCGAAGCGCATCGGAGCGCGCTTCAGCAGTTTCTCAACAGCCACCTTCCACCATATTGCGGACGATCCGCGGGAAGCCCTAGGGAATTCGCATGGAACCCCTCCCCTCCCCGCGCCTCGAAGTGGTCACCGGCGACATCACCCGCTGCGACGTCGATGCGATCGTCAATGCGGCGAATTCGTCCTTGCTGGGCGGGGGCGGGGTGGATGGGGCTGTTCACCGGGCGGCGGGGCCCGATCTGGTTCATGAGTGCCGGTTGCTCGGGGGGTGCAAGACGGGGCAGGCGAAGATCACGGGGGGCTATCGGCTGCCGGCGCGGCATATCATCCACACCGTCGGGCCGGTCTGGCGGGGCGGCGAGTTCGGCGAGGATCGGCTGCTGGCGAGCTGCTACGATTGCGCTCTGGAGCTTGCCGTGAAGCACGGCCTGAGGAGCATCGCCTTTCCGGCGATCTCGACGGGGATTTACGGATACCCTCTCGAAGCCGCGGCCGAGGTCGCCGTGTCGACCGTGACGGGCCGGCTCGCGGCGCAAGCGGACGCGTTCGACCGGGTCCTGTTCGTGTGCTTCGACGCGAAGAGCACCGAAGTGTATTCGCGGGCAGTGGCTCGCCACTCCGCATCGCACATGCCTGACAGGACGGATCGATGAAAGCGCTCTTTACCCTCGCTTTGCTGCTGCTCCCGGCATCCGGATCCCCCGACCTTTCCCGCGATCCCGAAGCTTTGATGGCCGCGATCGAGCGGTCCGTCATATTGCCGAAGGACGCCGAGCCGCTGGACGCCTATGGCCGCAACTACGCCTTCGCCGGCCCGGACATGGTCGTCGCGATCTACCTCCTCCCCGAACGGCCGTCCAATCCCGATTCGGGCTGCGAGGAGCTACGCGAGGACATGACCAGCCGTCCGTGCAGCAAGAAGGATCTTGAGGAAATGGCAAGGGACGAGGCCGCCAGGCTCGCGGCGCAGACCCCGGCCGGCGAGAGGCGCTGGCACAAGGATCCGAACGGCCTCCCCCAGACCTTCGACGGGGGGTGCACGCAGGTGAACGTGCGTTTCCGCATCTCGACCCGGAGCGTCGAGCGCGTCGCCTGCAACGGCCGCGCCTGACGGCCCAGCCGGGGTGGCGCCCGTCAAACCCCGAGCAGCTGCCGCGCCGTCGCGTGCCACCAGGGCGTATCCCACAGGCCGTTCACCAGCAGGGCGAAAGGCACGCACACCGCCAGC
>VBAE01000175.1 GCA_005882415.1 Alphaproteobacteria bacterium
GAAACTCCTCTCCGGCCTGATCCGACCGACCGACACCCTCGCCCGGATCGGCGGCGACGAATTCGGCCTGATCCTCGACCATCTCGATCAGAACAGCGCGATCGAGACCTCGGAACGCCTCGCCCGCTGCATCGCCCGCACTCCCATGGAGCTCGGCGGCGCCTCGGTGACCGTCGAAGCCACCTTCGGAGTCACCACCATCCTCCCCGGCGACGCCCTCGAAGACGTCATGCGCCGCGCGGACCGGAACGTCGCAGCGGCGAAGAACGAGGGCTGACCGTCATGGCGGACTTGATCCGCCATCCATGAACACGGTTCGCGTCCAATACTCGCAGACCTGTGTTCATGGACCCCGGATCAAGTCCGGGATGACGAGGGAGGGGCTCGGCCGCGCGTGCTAACCCGTCATGCCGGACTTGATCCGGCATCCATGAACACGGTTCGTGTCCAGTTCGCGCCGACCTGTGTTCATGGATTCCGGGTCGAGCCCGGGATGACGGCTTTTCCTACCGCTCGCTCAAATAATACCGATGGGTCGCCGCAAGCCCCTCGTCCAGTTCGTAGACGATCGGCTGCCCCGTCGGGATCTCCAGCCCGGTAATCTCGTCGTCCGGGATATTCGACAGATGCTTGACCAGCGCCCGCAGCGAATTGCCGTGGGCCGAGATCAGCACCCGCTGCCCCGCCTTCAGCGCCGGCGCGATCCGGCCTTCCCAATAAGGCAGCACCCGGGCGATCGTGTCCTTCAGGCTCTCCGCCTTGGGCACCTCGATCCCCGCATAACGGCGGTCCGCCGAGAGATCGTACGGGCTCCCGGCCTCCATCGGCGGCGGGGGTATGTCGAAGCTGCGCCGCCAGATCCGCACCTGCTCGTCGCCGTGCCGGGCGGCGGTCTCCGCCTTGTTGAGGCCGGTGAGGCCGCCATAATGGCGCTCATTGAGATGCCAGTCCTTCTCGACCGGAAGCCACAGCCGCCCCATCGCCTCCAGCGCCAGGTCGAGCGTCTTGATCGCTCGGGTCTGGAGGCTGGTGAAGCAAAGGTCGAAGTCGAGCCCCCTGGCGGCCATCAGCTCGCCCGCCAGCCGGGCTTCTTCCGCGCCCTTTTCGGTCACGTCGACGTCCCACCAGCCGGTGAAGCGGTTTTCCAGATTCCAGGCGGACTGGCCGTGGCGGATCAGGACGAGGCTGGGCATCAGCCCTGCTTCCGCGCCTTGAGCTCGGGGAGGATGGCGAGAAGCGCGTCGAGGCAGGAGCGGGCGAGGAGCCGGCTGCGCTGCGGCGACCAGCCATAGACCGGGTCGGGCAGGTCCTCATTGTCCTTGAACGGCATTTCCAGCGTCATCGACACCGCGCCGAAGCGCTCGGCGAGCTGGGAGGTGGACATCGACATGTTCGCCTGCCCGGGCCGGGCGACCTCATAGCCCCTGGACGTCTGGAAATCGGGCGAGATCCGCTCAAGCGCCTTGGCGAAGGAATCGAAGACGCCCTGCTGCGCCTTGTTCCAGGAGGGAATGCCCTCGAAGCCGGCGAGGAAATTGGCGGGGATCGCCTCGTCGCCATGGACGTCCATCGCGAAGTCGACGCCCGTGCGGTCCATCTCGTTCCTGACGCACAGCACTTCCGGGCTGCGCTCCGCCGTCGGCTCGTGCCATTCACGGTTGAGGTTGGTGCCCACGGCGTTGGTCCGCAGATGCCCGCGCTTCGACCCGTCCGGGTTCATGTTCGGCACGATGTGGAAGGTCGCGGCCTCGGTGAGGCGGCGCGCGACGGGGTCGCCGTCGTCGAGCAGCCGCTCAAGCGCCCCTTCCATCCACCATTCGGCCATCGATTCGCCGGGATGCTGGCGGGCGTAAAGCCAGACCTGAAGCGGCCCCTCGCCGATCCGGAGATAATCCATGTCCTGCCCGTCGAGCGTCTTGCCGAGCGAGCGGTAGTGGACCGCCGGATGCGCCGCGGCCTCGGCGATGAGGTCGTGGTGGCGCTCCATCGTGTAGGGCGCGAAATAAGCGAACCAGGCGCTGTTCGAGGCGGGAGTGACGCGGATGGTGAGGATTCCGTCCGCAAAGTCGCTGTCGACCCGCTCCCACTCCTCGCGGTCGTAGGACATCAGCGCCCGATAATTCTCCCACCCCAGCGGGTAGGCCGCCCCGGCGCAGTTGAGGATCCTCATCTCCACCGGCCGTCCCCCCGCCCCGGTCAGGCGGAAGTAGAACCACTGGTAGAAATCGGACTGATGATCGTTCGCGATTTCGAGGTCGATTCGATCGCCCTCGATGGCGACCAGGCGAATATTGCCGCCATCGAAGGCGCTGCTAACGGATAATGTCATCGCAGCGTGATAGTGCGGCCCGATTCCCCGGGGAAGTCCTGAAACAGCGCCGCGGCGAGCTTTTCCGCCGCCCCGGCGGGACTGGCCCCAGCGGTTCCGGCCGGCGCCATCGTCCGCGCCCGGCCTTCCCAGAAGACGGTCGAATCGGAGCGGCGCTTGATCCTGACCTCCATCGTCGTCGCCACTACCGACTTGGCATGGCCGCCGATCGGAAAGCTCACGCCCGCGCCGCCGCCGACGCCGCTATGCCAGCCGCCGGACCCGCCGCCGACCCCGAGCGACACGGACGGGCGGGAGCGAAGCTGCTCCTGCGTGCCCTGGTCGACGGCGACGATCGCCACCTGCTCGGTTCGCGCATTGGCGGGAACCACGGTCCAGCCCAAACGGGCGAGCTGCCGCCCGACCGCGTCGGCGTAGCTCGCATATTCGAGCGAGCCCATCCGCGCCGGATCGGCGGCCTCGATCGCGATCTGGCCTCGGGCGATCGGCTGGCCGAGGTGGAAGCGGGTGGCTTCGGCGGCGTAGCGGCCGCCGCCGCTGTCGGTCGCGCAGCCGGAGAGAGCGGCGGCGGCGGCCGCGAGCAGCATCGAGCCGCTCAGAAAAGCTGTTTTCATTCCGGCACCTCTTGGTCTAGCGGGCGGTTCATATACGGGCTGCAACGAATTTGCCGCCCTTTTGCTGCATTCCGCCAGACCGCAGGAGAAAAGACAGATGAATCAAGGGGCAAGGCCGGCCGTCCTGGTGACCGGCGGGGCCGGCTATATCGGCAGCCATGCCGTCCTGGCCTTGATCGACAGCGGCTGGCGGGTCGTCGTGATCGACACGGATTCGCCTGGGCGGTCGCCAAGGAAGCGACCCTGGTGAAGGGCGACATCGCCGACCAGCCGCTGGTCGCGAAGCTGATCGCGGAGCATGGCATCGGCGCGATAATCCACTTCGCCGGCTCGATCATCGTCCCCGAATCGGTCGCCGACCCGCTCAAATATTATGAGAACAATACGGTGAAGAGCCGCTCGCTGATCGAGAGCGCGGTGAAGGGCGGCGTCAAGCACTTCATCTTCTCCTCGACCGCGGCGACCTACGGAATCCCCGACCGGGTGCCGGTTCAGGAGGATCAGCGCACCCAGCCGATCAACCCCTATGGCTGGTCGAAGTTGATGACCGAGCGGATGCTCGCCGACACCGCCTTCGCCCATCACCTCAATTATTGCGCGCTCCGCTATTTCAACGTCGCCGGTGCCGATCCCAAGGGACGGTCGGGCCAGTCGACGGCAGGGGCGACCCACCTGATCAAGGTCGCGGTCGAGGCGGCGACCGGCAAGCGCTCCCACGTCTCCGTCTACGGCACCGATTACGGCACCGCCGACGGCACCGGCGTGCGCGATTACATCCATGTCAGCGACCTCGCCGCCGCCCATGTCGACGCGCTCGAGAAATTGATCGCCAACCCCGGCGAGAGCTATGTGATGAACTGCGGCTACGGTCGCGGCTTCTCGGTTCTCGAAGTCCTGGACGCGGTCGACCGGGTCACGAACATGCGGATCGAGCGCAAGCTCGAGCCCCGCCGCGCCGGCGACCCCGACGCCCTCGTCGCCGACAACGCCAAGATCCTCGCCACTCTGCCCTGGCGGCCGAAGCGCGACGATCTCGACACCATCGTCTCGGACGCCTTGGCCTGGGAGCGGGCGCTGGCGGAGCGGGCGGCAAGCTGATGGCGATGGGCGCGGCCGAGGCGGAAGCCGCGATCCGCGCCGGAATCGCAGCCCTTCAGCGCGGCGACGCTGCCGAGGCGAAGCGGCTGCTCGGCGAGGTGACGGAACGCGGCTCCCCGCTGCCTCCCCCCTTCTTCCTCCTCGCCCAGGCCTGCCGCCACGCCGGCGACGAGGCGGGGGAGGCGGCCGCGCTCGACAAGGTGCTCGAAGCCCAGCCGCGCAACATCGGCGCCCTGATCATGCGCGGCGACGGCCATGCCCGCGCCGGCGACCGCCGCGCCGCCGCCTCCTTCTACCGGGGCGCGATCCAGGCCGCTGCCGCGGGCGCCCAGGTGTCGCCGATCCTCGCCTCGGAACTCGCCCGGGCAGAAGCCGCGGCGGCCGAGATCGACGGCGAGTTCGCCGCCCATCTGGAGAACCGCCTCGGCGCCGCCGACGGGCGAGTGCGCGACGCCGTCGACATCCTCCTCGGCCGCAAACAGGTCTACCTCCAGCAACCCACCTCCTTCTATTTCCCCGGCCTCCCCCAGATCGAGTATTACGAGCGCGAGGGCTTCCCCTGGCTCGCCCCCGTGGAAGCGGCGATTCCCGATATGCGCGCCGAGCTCCAGGCCGCCCTCGCGTCCGACGCCGGCTTCGTTCCCTATGTCGAGAGCGACCCCAACCGCCCGCCCGCCACCCACGAGCTGCTCGGCGACCCGAGCTGGAGCGCCTTCCACCTTTGGCGGAAGGGCGACCCCGTCCCCGAGAACGCCGCCCGCTGCCCCGCCACCATGGCCGCGCTCGAAGCCGCGCCGATGCCCCATATCCGCGGCCGTTCCCCCATGGCGCTCTTCTCCGTCCTCCGCGCCGGCGCCCGAATCGCCCCCCATAACGGCCTCCTCAACACCCGCCTCATCTGCCACATCCCGCTCATCGTCCCGGAAGGCTGCGCCCTGCGCGTGGGCAACCAGGTCCGCGCCTGGGAGGAGGGCAAGGCGCTGATCTTCGACGACACCATCGAGCACGAGGCCTGGAACGGCAGCGCCTCCATCCGCGTCATCCTCCTCTTCGAAATCTGGCGCCCCGAGATCGGCGAAGGCGAGCGCCAGGCCTTGACCGCTTTGTTCGAAGCGATCACCGACTTCGGCTCCTCGGAAGGGGTCGAGGAGGGCTGACGCTGCACTGCGGCAGGGTTGACTTTGCGGCGCTCCCCCCATAGGTGGGCGCCTCAATTTTCCGACATTCAAGCATTCGAAAGACAGGCTCAAGGCCATGAAGATCCGCAATTCCTTGAAGTCCCTCAAGTCGCGCCACCGCGACTGCCGCGTGATCCGCCGCCGGGGCCGCACCTACGTCATCAACAAGACCAACCGCCGCTTCAAGGCGCGCCAGGGCTGACGCAGCAGGCCGCAGGCCGCTGCGTCATCCCGGGCTTGACCCGGGATCCATGAACACCGGTCAGCGAGAACGAACACGATCCGTGTTCATGGATGGCGGATCAAGTCCGCCATGACGGCAGGTGCACCCACCGCCGCGATCTTCGACGTCGGCAACGTCCTCTACGGCTGGGATCCGCCCAGCTTCCTCGCCCCCCTTCGACGAAGCCGCGGCCGACCTCTCCGGCAAATTCCCCGAATACGCCCATCTCATCGCCGCCTGGGGCGAACGATTCGGCGAGACGATCGACGACCCGGTCCCCGGCGTTCACGACCTAGTCGCCGAGCTCGAAGCCCGCGGCGTCCCCCTGTTCGGAATCACCAACTTCTCCGCCGATTTCTGGGCCCCCTTCCGAGCCAAGGAAGACGCCTTCTTCGCCCGCTTCCGCGACATCGTCGTCTCCGGCGAGGAAAAACTCCTCAAGCCCGACCCCGCCATCTACTATCTCGCCCTCGACCGCTTCGGCCTCCGCCCCGACCAAGCCCTCTTCATCGACGACCGCCAGATCAACGTCGACGGCGCCCTCGCGGTAGGCATGCACGCCCACCTCTTCACCGACGCGAACGACCTCCGCGCCCGCCTGGAGGCAGTAGGGCTCCTCTGAACTTTCGCGACGCTCGCGCTTTGTCGATCCCATGCGGCAGAGATGGCCTGAAAAGCTTTGGATCGTCCGGCACGGGCAGAGCGCCGGCAACGTCGCCCGCGACGCCGCGGCGGAGGCGGGCCTGACCACCATCGACATCGGCATGCGCGACGTCGACGTGCCCCTGAGCCCGCTCGGCGAGCGCCAGGCGCAGGCGCTCGGCCGCTGGTTCGCCTCGCTTCCGGAGGAGGAGAAGCCCGAGATCGTCCTCTCCTCGCCTTATGTCCGCGCCCGCCAGACCGCCCGAGCGATCTGCGAGGCCGGAGGGATCGTCGGCGAAGGGCGGCCGCCGATCGTCGACGAGCGGCTCCGCGAGCGCGAATTTGGCATCTTCGATCGCCTCACCACCGCCGGCATCCAGCAAAAATACCCGGAACATGCCGAGCACCGCGCACTTCTCGGCAAATTCTACCACCGCGCGCCCGGCGGGGAGAGCTGGGCGGACGTGATCCTGCGTCTCCGCGGCGCGCTCGACACGGTCAGCCTTCACCATGCCGACCGGCGGGTGCTCATCGTCTGCCATCAGGTGGTGGTGCTGTGCCTCCGCTATATCTTGGAGGAGATGGACGAGGCCCAGATCCTCGCCATCGACAAGGAAGGGGACGTGGTGAATTGCGGCGTCGCCGAATATGATTTCGAGCCCGACGACGCCAAGGCCTGCGTGCCGACCCTCGTCCGCTACAATTTCGCCGCCCCGCTGATCGAGGAGGACGCGCCCGTCACCTCCGCGCCCGACGCGATGGTCGCCGCCCGGTGAGCGCACCCGAGACGCTGGACCGGACGCTCCTCCGGCACTTCCCGCTTCCCCACCATCCGGACGACGGCGACAAGGAGGACCGCGGGCGCCTCCTCGTCATCGCCGGAAGCCGCGAGCTTGCCGGTGCGGCACTCCTCGCCGGGATCGGCGGCCTTCGCGCCGGGGCGGGCAAGCTCCAGGTCGCGACCGCGAAGAGCATCGCCCCCCAGCTTGGAATCGCCATCCCCGAGGCGCGGGTGATCGGCTGCGAGGAGACGGCGGAAGGCTGCCTTGCCACCGGCGAGATCGAGCCGCTGCTCGAAGCCGCACGCGGCACCGACGCGATCGTGATCGGCTGCGGCCTCCAGCACGGGCCTCCGCTCGAAGCCCTGCTCGACGCCTTCCTCGCCGCCGGCCTCGAAATGCCCCTGGTCCTCGACGCCGCCGTGCTCGGCTCCCTCGCCCCCAGGGCGGAAGCAGTGCGCGCCTATCGCGGCGGCGCCATCCTCCTCCCCCATTCGCGCGAAATGGCCCGCCTGCTCGAGTGCGAGGCGGAGGACGTCGAAGCCGATCCCCTAACCGCCGCCCAAACCGCCGCCACCCGCTTCGGCGCGGTCTCCCTGGTCAAAGGCCAATACAGCCACATCGCCCACCCGGACGGGCGCAGCTTCCGCTTCGAAGGCGGCGGCGTAGGGCTGGCGACCTCCGGCTCGGGCGACACGCTGGCGGGAATAGTCGGCGGCCTCGCAGCCCGCGGCGCCGACCCGCTGACGGCCGCGCTCTGGGGCGTCTACCTCCACGGCGAAGCAGGCCGAAAGCTGTCGAAGGAAGTAGGCCGCGTCGGCTTCCTCGCCCGGGAAATCCTTGACCAGGTCCCGGGGCTGCTGGAGGACTAAGCCAAACTCGCCCGGTGGCGCTCCAGCTCGTCGCCGATCAGGCGCACGATGTGGATCACGTTCGTCGAACCCGGAGTCCCGAAGGGCACGC
>VBAE01000176.1:0-1366 GCA_005882415.1 Alphaproteobacteria bacterium
CCTCCCGGCCCTCGTGGAACCAATCCCAATCGTCCATCTCGACCGTGACGCGGCCGGTGCCGTAGTCGAGGGTGAAGCGATCGACCGCCGCTCCGACGACCCGGCCGCTCAGGGTGATCCAGCTGCCGTTCCAGGCGGAGGCGAGCCGCTTCGCCGCATCATTGGCCGGGGCGGCCACGGCCGCATTCTGCACATTGTCGACCTTGTAGCCGTCGCCGCAGCCGCCCAGCGCGAGCGCGCCGATAGCGCTCGCCAGGAATATTCCGGGTTTCATGATGAACCTCATTCTCGTTGTTGCCGAAGTCGGAGGGCGGCGCCCGGGTCCGGCCGCGGGCGCCGCCGGAACGCGCCTCACATGGCGGCGCCGGCCACCTCCGCCGGGCTCACCCGCCCGTCATGGTTCATGTCGACGGCGGCGAATTCGTCTGCCGTGGCGTTGAGCAGCGCCACCGCGTTCTCCGGCCTCATCCGCGTCGGCGCACCCCGCTGGACGAACCTGTCCATCGCCGGAAGTCTTGGATTGCCGGCCACCGGATCCGACGTCGCGAGGAAGTACATCGCCTGCGCGAATTCCATCGGATTGTAGACCCCGTCATGGTTGAGGTCGTAGTCGGCGAAGTTCTGAACGCGAACATGCGTCGCCATCGCGATGCCGGGCACCGGCGTCACCTGCCAAATGCCGGGCGCGACCTGCGTCACCGCGGTCGCCGGCGGAACGAGCGGCGCGACCACCGTGGCGCCTTGGGGCTGCAGGGCCCCGGTCGGTTGCTGAGCCGCGGCAGGGGCGGCGAAGGCGATTGCCAGCAGGGCGGCTACGGACAAACGTCCGATCATGGTTCTTCTCCTCGATTTGCGAATCGTCGCGCCAAGACCCGAGCCTTGCCGCGCACCCAGGAGGACAGCGCGCGGCGAGAGCGCGCGTTTCCATTCTTGATGTACGTCAAAGCCGGCGAACGCGGCTAGCGAGCGGGCGCTCTCGTGTCGGGGGCGGATACGTCCCAGGTGGCAAGGGTCTCGCCCGTGGCGGGATTGACTACCGCCACCTCATCGAACAGCGCGCCGAGAAGGCAGGCGGGCCGTCCCGGACCCTCTGCCCGGCAAAGCGCGATGTGACGGCCGGGCACCGCCGCGAGCTGCCCTTTCAACCGCAGCTGGAGCCCCCTGGTGAGATCCAGCCTTGCCGCATCCACCTTCCTTACGAGCTCAAAGGCTTTGCCGTCGCGGCGGCCGACCCGGGACCCCTCCGAAGTGAAGAACTGGGCAATTCCCATCGTCTGCTCCACAGCGGCGGCGGCCGCCCCCTCTGCCAACGGTGCCGCGGGCGGCGGACAGCCTTCGCTCGAGGTCCACGGCCGTGAAATCCAGA
>VBAE01000176.1:1467-5246 GCA_005882415.1 Alphaproteobacteria bacterium
GCGGGCGCCTCCCCGGGACAGGCGAAAGGGAGCGATAGCTCGAATCCGCGCCCATCCAGCTCCTTCCCAGTCCCGGCGACCCGAGCGCCAGCTGCGAAGAGATCTGCGGCACGGTTGGCAATCCCGATCAAGTCCGCACGTCCGAGGGGCGGCTCCGCCCGGGGCAGAAGCTGCGCCGATCGCGGAGGAGCGGGCGGAGACGCCGGCGGAGCCGAAACGGCTTCCGCTTCCGAATCAGCGGTCCGCCGTCCTGCAACAAAGCCGGCGGTTCCGACAATGAGGACGGCGGCGATCGCTGCCGCAATCGACAAGCGGCTCCCTCTGCGGCTTGGCTCTGCCATGGCCGGCTGATAGCACAATCGATCATTGCTGACAGGACAACAGGCGTTGAGACCGTGAAGCTCCGGAATGTGGGTACGGGTCCGTCCATCGGTTCCCACGGATGACGTCGGAGCAGATACTCACCCTGCTCGTGCTCGTGGGCGTGGTCGCAGCCTTGGTCTGGGACAAGGTCCGGGCCGACGTCGTCGCATTGACCGGTGCCGCGGCCTTGCTGATGACGGGTGTCGTGCGGCCGGTCGAGGTGCAGGCCGCATTCGCCAGCCCGGCCCTGATCGCCCTCGCCTCGCTCTTCGTGATCGCTTACGCTCTGGAAGCGTCCGGCCTCCTGGATCGCCTGCGGCGCCCTCTCGGCTTTCCTCAACAACACGCCGATCGTCGTGCTCGGTGCGCCGGTCGTGCGTGATGTGGCCAAGGCGCTCGACGTCAGTCCGAAGCGCTATCTCATTCCGCTCTCCTACATGGCCGTGCTCGGTGGCTGCTGCACGCTGATCGGCACCTCCACAAATTTGCTCGTCAACGACATGGCCCGCGTTTCGGGCCAGCCGCAGTTCAGCCTCTTCGAGATCACGCCAGTGGGGCTGGCCGTAACGCTCGCGGGCGGGCTCTACCTGTTTCTCGCCGCGCCGCGGTTGCTCAAGGATCGCGACGATGCGGCCGAATCTGGAAGGTCAAATAAGGACGATGGCGTCAAGATCCTTGGCGGCACGGTCGGTGATGCCGAACTCTTCGCGCAAAGGCGCCCTTTCCAGCCTGTGAAAGCGCTGGTGGCGTTAGGCGTGTTCGTCGGCGTCATCGCCATTGCCGCACTCGAGATCGCGCCGATCGCGGCGGCGGCTTTCGCCGGCGCCGTGCTGCTGATCCTGGTGCGCGTCATCACGCCGGACGAGGCCTATGGCGGCCTTCGTCCCGAGATCCTGATCCTGATCGCCGGCATGGTCGTCATCGGGATCGCCATGGAGGAGAGCGGCCTCGCGGCGAGCGCCACTTCCGCTCTGGTCGGGACCGTCGGAACGCTCGGTCCGACCGTGGCCCTCATCGTGCTCTACGGCGCCACGCTCGTTCTGACCGAATTGCTGTCGAATGCGACGGTCGCCGTGCTGGTCACACCGATCGCCGTCGCGCTCGCCGAGAGCCTAGGAGTAAGCCCGCGTCCGTTCCTGGTGGCTGTGATGATGGCGGGGAGCGCCGCGTTCGCGACGCCGTTCGGATACCAGACGAACGTTATCGTCTATCAGATGGGCGGCTACAATTATCTCGAGTTCGTCCGCATCGGGCTGCCGCTCAACCTGATCACCTGGGCAATTGCAATCCTGGCGATCCGCTTCACCTTTCCTTTCTGAGACGCATTCCGGCGGTGCAACGCGGATCGCATCGGACCGAGCAGAGCCGGCCCCGCCATGGCTCCTGATGGACCTTGTTGCTATGGACCCTCCCAATGCCGCTTCCGTTCTTCTCCGTAGGTCACTCCACGCGCACGATTGCGGAGTTCGTCGATCTCCTCCGGGCGGGCCGGGTCGAAATCGTGGTCGACATCCGGACGATTCCGCGGTCGCGCACTAACCCGCAATATAATGAGGATGTGCTGGGCTACGCTTTGGCAGAGTATCAGATCGGGCACGCGCGCATCCCCGCCCTCGGCGGACTTAGGAGCCGCGTCCATGAGGTGCCTCCGGAAGTAAACGGCTGGTGGGAAAACCGCAGCTTCCACAATTATGCCGATCACGCGCTTTCCGAAGAGTTCAGGCGCGGCACCGAGGAGCTGGTCACGCTCGGCCGTGCGAAGCGCACCGCGATGATGTGTTCTGAGGCGGTGTGGTGGAGGTGCCACCGGCGCATTGTCGCTGATCATTTGATTGGGTCGGGAGAGGAAGTGTTCCACCTGATGGACGGCGGCCGGGCGGATGCAGTCAAATTGTCGGCAGGTGCCGTCGTTACCGGCGGCATCGTCACTTATCCTTCCCGCTGAGCACGCACACCCCCTCGGGCGGCCAACCGAGGCCCCGGATCGTGCGCAGCTCGCACACATCGGCATCACAAATCCCAATCAAATGACCTGGGGAGGAAGCCGCTCTTCAGGAAAGGGGGGCGATTTCCACGATCTCGACGGCCTCGGGCTTGCCCGCAAAGTTCACGCGATCGCCCACGCAGCTGCCTAATATGGCGACAGCCAGCGGTGCTGCGAAGCTGACATAGCCGGCGGATGGATCTGCCTCGTCATGGCCGACGATGGAGAGGGTGCGTTCGGCGCCATTCAGCCGGATCGTGACGCGTGTCCCGATCGCCGCCTCTTCGCCGTTTGGTGTGGGAGCAATCTGCGCGGTCGCCTGTCTGGTCTTCCAGTAGCGTAAGTCCCGCTCGGCCTCTGTGCGCTCCCCTTCCGGAGGCTGCGCCGCCAGCCGGTCCTGAAGCTCTTGGATCCGCGCCCGAATCTGCGCCAGCCCTCGCTCGGTCACCAGATTCGGACCCGTCGGGAGCGGGATCTCGAACCTGGGTTCCTTATGCTCCTCGTCGCTCTCGCGGCGGAATGCAACGCTCACGCTTTCGTCTCTCCTGTTGGTGCGCTCTGCCGCAGTTACCGAGGAAGCCGCCCCGATTCTACTGCGGAGCGCTACCGGCTGGTGCAACCTCGACCATTGCCGGTTCGCCCCTTGGGCAGTGCAGTCCTGAGCCGACATCGCACTTATCAACTTGCGAGCAGCCGTGATTGTCCGCGATGGGGGGAGATCGGACTTCGCGCCTCAGCGCAGCAATCCATTTCGCGCGGGCGGCGGGGGCGCCGGTCACCGGCGGCCCTTTTCATCCCTCGTTTAGTTCGCACTCCAACCAACCATCGTCCACACGGCGGAATGATCGCCAATCCGGTCGTCGCGAGGTTTTGACGATCACTCGCGCGTGCTTCCCAATCTCCACCGGCACCGGCTCGATCGCGGATGGCACGTTATGACCATCGATCGACTTGTGCCCCCGCCAGCCGGTTTCATCGTAGTAGATGAGGAGCTTAGTCTCGCCACTAAGCCATCGCTCGATCAGCTCCCGTGCTTTTGTCAGCGCGAGCCCGGCCGCCTCGGTGAGAGATCCACAGGAGGGTGGGGTGATCGGGCAGGCCCAGCTGCCACAATCAACCAAGATTTGGTCGTCCACAGTGTCGACCTCGACCACGAACAGGGGCTCGAGCGGCTCGCCTTCGAAGGCTTCAATGCGCAGCCGCAGCCAGCCGTCCTCGACGCGGAACCAGCGGCCCGATCGCGCAAGCGGCCAATCTCGGCATGCCTCGAACACCGCTCGCGACCAATGATCGATCGGTTCAGTGCAATTCTCGCCGAAGGGCGTGCCGTGCTCGGAATCTGACATCACGCTGCACTACTCGGCCACGGCGTGCTGGTCGAGCCCCGGCCCATGCAGGTTACCCGCTGATGTCCGCTTTGGGTGGAAAGCGG
>VBAE01000177.1 GCA_005882415.1 Alphaproteobacteria bacterium
CGAAGTGGATGCCGCCCGGCGCCAGGCCGTCGCTGACGCGGATCGATCGGATCGGGCAGGCGTGCTCCTCGAGCGCATCCGCGACCCCGATCGCGTCCAGCATCCGCCAGGAGGAGCTGGAGACCGCGGTGGCGCGGCCGTCGAAGGCGGGGGCGGCGGTCTTCGCCGGATCGGCTGGGTCGACGACGATCGAGGAGAGGCCGTGCCGGTCGAGCGCGATCGCGATGGTCAGGCCGACCAGTCCGCCGCCGAGGATGATGACGTCCGCGCGATCCATTTTCCGCCCTTAGCGGTGCAAAGCTGCAACGCCAAGCGCTTGACCGGGGAGTCCGCCAGGGCGCATTAAGCATGTCGAGAACATTTGGGGCACGGGGATGGCGGCAACAGCAGCGGCGCGCACCGGCGGCAAGGAAAGGCTGGCGCAGTGGCGGGACAATGTCCGGCAGGGCGTTCGGCGGACCGCGTCCGTGCTCGGCGGAGCGGCTCTGGTGGCGGGATCGCTGCTCGGCCTCGCCGCACTCGTCACCTACCATACCAGCGATCCCTCGCTGAACACGTCGGCGGCGGGGCCGGTGCGCAATCTGCTCGGCCCGGTCGGCGCTTGGACCTCGGACTGGCTGCTGACCCTGTTCGGGCCCGCGGTCGGGCTTCTGCTCCCGGTGCTGTTCATCATCGGCCTCCGGGTAGCGCGCGGCGCCGGGGCGGGGCGCTGGTTTAGGGCGCTGCTCCTCGCCATGCTCGCGGCGACGCTGATCGGCACCGCGGTCAGCCTGGTGCTGAGCGGCGCGATCAACGGGCTTCCGGCGGGCTGGGGCGGATCGGCGGGTTTCCTGCTGGGCGCGCTGGTCGAGCGCGGCATAAGCGCGATCGGCGAACCGGGCATCGCCCAGCCCTTCCGGATCGCTGCAATCGGCCTGTTCACCCTCGGCGGACTGGTCCTCGCCTGGCTCGCCCTCGGGCTCAACGCCGACGAGCGCGCCTGGATCGCGGCCCGGCGGGTGAAGCGGCTTCGGCTGCCGGCGCCCGCGGAGGCCGATTATGACGACCTCCCCGAGCCCGAGGACCGCCCGGCCCGAGCGCCGGTGGTGGCGCCGGCCGAGCAGCGCAGCAGCCCGGTCATAGCCGAGCGGGTCAGGATGCCCGAGCAGGCGCGCCGGCCGCTTCGCGAACGCCAGCCCAGTCTTGCGCTGGGCGACAGCTACCAGCTTCCCAGCATCGACCTGCTCAAGCCGGCCCCGCCGCCGGTCAACGCCTCGCTCGACAAGGCAAGCCTGGAGCGCAACGCCCGCCTGCTCGAATCGGTGCTCGACGACTTCTCCGTGAAGGGCGAGATCGTCGAGGTCCGCCCGGGCCCGGTCGTCACCATGTACGAATTGGAGCCCGCAAGCGGCATCAAGGCGAGCCGGGTGATCAGCCTTGCCGACGACATCGCCCGCAATATGTCGGCGCTGTCCGCGCGGGTCGCCACCATCCCGGGGCGGAGCGTGATCGGGATCGAGCTTCCCAACGCCCGGCGCGAGAGCGTGGTGCTGTCGGAGCTGATCGGAAGCCACGCCTTCGAGGATCAGGTCGCCCAGCTCCCGATCGTGCTCGGCAAGAACATCGCCGGCGATCCCGTCGTCGCCGATCTCGCTCCGATGCCGCATCTGCTCGTCGCCGGAACCACCGGCTCGGGCAAGTCGGTGGGCTTGAACTGCATGATCCTGTCTTTGCTCTACCGGCTGACGCCCGAGCAGTGCAAAATGATCATGATCGACCCGAAGATGCTGGAACTCAGCACCTACGACGACATCCCGCACCTCCTCGCCCCCGTCGTCACCGAGCCGGCCAAGGCGATCCGCGCCTTGAAATGGACGGTCGAGCAGATGGAGGAGCGCTATCGGATGATGGCCTCCGTCGGCGTCCGCCAGCTCTCCAGCTTCAACGCCAAAGTCCGCGAATCTAAGTCCAAAGGGCAGTCGCTCGGCCGCCGGGTGCAGACCGGCTACGATCCCGAGACGGGCCAGCCGACCTATGAGTATGAAGAGCTGGACTATGAGGTCCTGCCGCAGATCGTGGTCGTGGTCGACGAGCTTGCCGATCTGATGATGACCGCGGGCAAGGAAGTCGAATTCCTGATCCAGCGTCTGGCGCAGAAGGCGCGCGCGGCCGGCATTCACCTGATCATGGCCACCCAGCGCCCGTCGGTCGACGTCATCACCGGCGTCATCAAGGCGAACCTTCCGACCCGCATCTCCTTCGCGGTCACCTCGAAGATCGATTCCCGAACCATCCTCGGCGAGCAGGGTGCGGAGCAGCTGCTCGGCAAGGGCGACATGCTCTACATGCCCGGCGGCAAGCAGATCGCGCGAGTCCACGGGCCTTTCGTCTCGGACGAGGAAGTGCGCGCCGTCGCCGACCATTGGCGCACGCAGGGCCGGCCGGACTATGTCCAGGCGGTGACCGAAGAGCCGGAGGACGGCGGCTATTTCTTCGAGGGCCAGCCGACCGGCGACGACGACCCCGAGGCGCAGCTCTACCGCAAGGCGATCCAAACCGTGGCGGAGAGCCAGAAGGCCTCCACCTCCTACCTCCAGCGCCAGCTCCGCGTCGGCTACAACAACGCCGCGCGCCTGATCGAGCGGATGGAGAAAGACGGTATCGTCAGCGTCCCCGACCATGTCGGCCGCCGCGAAGTCCTGGTGGACCCGGAGGGCCGCCCGCTCGCCTGACGCTCCGGCGGTCGCACGAGAGATTCCACCCGCCGCAACGCCAGCCGAGAGACCTTGCCTCTGCGGCGAAATGTGCGATTCTGCCGACGAAGGGAGAGGCGGCATGGACGCGAGCAGGCAGCGGCAGCAGGAAGAAGTCGATCGGAACTACGACGCCTTCATGCGCATGCTCGGCGGAATCCTTCCCGACCACCGCGACCAACTCGCGCTGATGAAAGACCAGGAGATCGTCGGCTATTTCGATAAGCCCGGCGAGGCGTACCGGGCGGGTCTCGAGCGGTTCGCGGACGGAGTATTTTCAATCCAGGAGGTGACTGACGAGCCGATCGACCTCGGCTTCTGGTCCCATGTCTGAGCTGAGCTGGCGTCACGATAGCCGGCGTGTGCTGCTCACGGTTCACGTCCTCAAGCCGAAACCCTTCTCGACACCGGGTCGACGACCAGCGGCGTCACCCGCTCCCTCGCCGACCGATTGGGGCTCCCCCACATGGGCAAGCGGCCACTCGCGTCGGCACATGGCGAGGCTCAGGTTGAACGCTTCCTCTTCCGGTTCGCGCTCCCGGTCGACGGAGCTGCCCTCCCTTTCGTTTTCGATGAAGTTATCGGCTTCGAACTCAAGAACGGCTTTGCCTTCGAAGCGCTCATCGGAATGGACATTCTGCGCCAATGCGACTTCTCAATGGACCGTCGCGGCTTTTGTCGTTTGTCCTTCGGAGGCTAATCTAAGGAACCCTCAGGTTCAGAGGGCATTCAAGGGGGGAGGGCTATTCGCCCGGCCAAACCCCGCATTTACGGAGCTTACCCATGTCGCGTTTCATGACGCTTGCCATAGCCGCGCTGCCGATCGCAGCGGGGGCCGCGCTGCTTGCGCCGCCGGTGGTGGCGCAGGCCTCCTCGCCGCTCGCCCAGGTCAGCGCGCACCTGAAAGCGGTGAACAGCCTCGTCGCCAGCTTCAGCCAAACCGATCGGCGCGGCCAGACCCTGACCGGCACCTTCTCGATGAAGAAGCCGGGCCGGCTTCGCTTTCAGTACCAGCAGGGCGTGCCGATGCTGATCGTCGCCGACGGCCGCAAGTTGAACATGATCGATTACGAGACCCGCCGGGTCGACAGCTGGCCGATCGGCAACTCGCCGCTGGGCGTGCTGCTCAACCCCGACCAGAACCTTTCGAAGGTCGCCACCGTCGTCCAGAACGATGCGCAGGTTCTGATGGTCCGCGCCCGCGACCCTCGGCACAAGGAATATGGCACGATCAACCTCGCCTTCGCCAAGATCCCGTCCTCGCCGGCGGGGCTGATGCTCCGCGGCTGGACCGTGGTCGACGCGCAGAACAACCGCACCACCGTCCGCCTGTCCAATCCACGGATCAACGTGGCGGTGCCGGACAGCGCCTTCACCTTCCAGAAACCGGCGCCGAAAGGCCGCGGCAAAGGTTGAGGCGGGGGGGTTAACGCCATTCATCGAGCGGACAGGTAGAGAAAGCTATTAGCAAGACTGCAATTGCGAATCGTCGTTCCGGGTTTTCCCCCTGTTGCCCGTACCGGCGGTCGTGATTGAACCTCGCGTAACCAAACGCCTGGTAGGGCCCTCGCTCCACGCCCCCGGAGCGGGGGCCCTTTTACTTTCGGAAGGCGTCCGGAGGGGCGGCGCCATCGACAGTCACGGCACCGCCCGCTAATCCCCCGCCATGTCCGCAAGCCTCAAGATCGCATCCTGGAACATCAACTCGGTCCGCGCCCGGATCGGGATCGTCGAGCAGTTTCTCACCGAGGTGCAGCCGGACATCCTCTGCCTGCAGGAGACCAAGGTCCGCGACGGCGAATTCCCGCACGGCGGGTTCGAGCGCTTGGGCTATGTCCACCGCATCGTCTGCGGCCAGCCGATGCACCATGGCGTCGCGATCCTGAGCCGGGTGCCGCTTCACGAGGAGGAGCGGCACGACTGGCAGGCGAACG
>VBAE01000178.1:0-2726 GCA_005882415.1 Alphaproteobacteria bacterium
CAGTCCGGCCCGTCCGCCAAGCAGGTGCGCGACGTCGTGGTGCCTGAGGCGATCACCGTCCAGGAGCTCGCCAACCGCATGGCCGAGCGCGGCGCCGACCTGGTGAAGGCGCTGTTCAAGATGGGGACCCCGGTCACCGTCACCGAGACGATCGACCAGGACACCGCGGAGCTCCTCATCGAGGAATTCGGCCACCGCATGGTCCGCGTCTCCGAATCCGACGTGGACATCCAGGCGGACGACGATGTCGACGCCGCCGAGACTCTCCAGCCGCGCTCGCCGGTCGTCACCATCATGGGCCATGTCGATCACGGCAAGACCTCGCTGCTCGACGCGATCCGCGGCGCCAACGTCGTTTCCGGCGAGGCCGGCGGGATCACCCAGCATATCGGCGCCTATCAGGTCAGCCTGCCCGACAAGTCGAAGATCACCTTCCTCGACACGCCGGGCCACGAGGCGTTCACCGAGATGCGCCAGCGCGGCGCCAACGTCACCGACATCGTCGTCCTGGTGGTCGCGGCCGACGATGGCCTCAAACCCCAGACGGTGGAGGCGATCAACCACACCAAGGCCGCCGGCGTGCCGATGATCGTCGCGATCAACAAGATCGACAAGCCGGGCGCCAATGCGCAGAAGGTCCGCGAGGAGCTCCTCCAGCACGAAATCGTGGTCGAGGATATGGGCGGCGACGTCCAGGACGTCGAAGTCTCCGCGCTGAAAAAGACCAACCTCGACGGCCTTTTGGAAGCGATCGCGCTTCAGGCCGAATTGCTCGAATTGAAGGCCAATCCCGACCGTGCCGCCGAAGGCGCCGTGGTCGAGGCCAAGCTCGACAAGGGCCGCGGCCCCCTCGCCACCGTGCTCGTCCAGCGCGGCACCCTGAGGGTCGGCGACGTGTTCGTGGTCGGCGCGGTCCCGGGCAAGGTCCGGGCGATGATCGACGACAAGGGCAAGCAGGTGAAGGAAGCGGGGCCGTCGGTCCCGGTCGAAGTGCTCGGCCTCTCCGGCGTTCCGTCGGCCGGCGACACGCTCACCGTGGTCGAGAATGAGGCCCGCGCCCGCGAGGTCGCAGCCTATCGCCAGAGCCTGCTCGACCGGAAGCGGACCACCACCGCCCCGATCAATCTCGAGAACATGTTCGCCTCGCGCGCCAATCAGGCGAAGGAATTCCCGCTCGTCATCAAGGGCGACGTGCAGGGTTCGGTCGAGGCGATCGCCACCGCGGTCAACCGCATCTCGACCGAGGACATCAAGGCGCGGATCCTCCACGCCGGCGTGGGCGCGATCACCGAGAGCGACGTCATCCTGGCTTCGGCCTCGGGTGCGCCGATCATCGGCTTCAACGTCCGCCCCAATGCCAAAGCGCGCGAAGTCGCCAACCGCACCAAGGTCGAGTTCCGCTATTACGACGTCATCTACCACCTCACCGATTGGGTGAAGTCGGCGATGGCCGGCGAGCTCGGGCCGGAGATCATCGAGACGGTCGTCGGCCGTGCCCGCGTCCAGGAAGTCTTCCCGGCCGGCAAGAAGGACAAGGCGGCCGGCCTGCTGGTGCTCGAGGGCGTGCTTCGCAAGGGCCTGCACGCGCGGCTCACCCGCGAGGACGTCATCGTGTCGAAGACGACCATCTCGTCGCTTCGGCGCTTCAAGGACGACGTGGCGGAAGTCCGCGCCGGCCTCGAATGCGGCGTCCTCCTCGCCGACACGAACGACATCAAGGCGGGCGACCACCTCGAAGTCTTCGAAGTCGAGGAACGCGCCCGGACGCTGTAATTTTCTTCCCCTCTCCCCCCGCGGGAGAGGGGTCGCTCTGGAACGCCCATGAAACGCAACGAATCCACCGAAGGCCGCTCGGTCCGCCTGCTCCGGGTGGGCGAGCAGGTGCGCCATGCGCTGTCCGACATATTGATGCGCGGCGAGGTGCATGACGAGGTGCTCGCAAGCCACCTCGTCTCGGTCACCGAGGTGCGCATGTCGCCCGACCTGCGCCACGCCACCGTCTTCGTGAAGCCCCTGCTCGGCCAGGACGAGGAGACGGTGCTGAAGGCGCTCCGCACCAACACCGCCTACCTCCAGCGCACGGTGGCGACCCGGGTGAACACGAAATACGCCGCCAAGCTCAAATTCCTCGCGGACGAGAGCTTCGACGAAGGCAGCCACATCGACTCGCTGCTGCGCGCCCCCAAGGTGGCGCAGGACCTCGCTCCGAGCGACGAGGAGGAGTGACCCTCGGCGCCGCCATGGCGGACGGCGAGGTCCGGCTGGAGCCGCTCGCCGAGAGCCATCGCGAGGCGCTCCGCGCCGCCTGTGCCGAGGACCCGGACATCTGGGACATCTACCCGATGAGCTGGGTCGGCGAGCATTTCGACCGCGCCTTCGGTCAGTGCTTCGGCACGCCCCAGCACATCGCCTTCGCCGTCTTCCTGGGCGAGCGGCTTGTCGGCATGACCAGCTACCTCTCCGTCGACGCCCCGAACGCCGCCCTGGAGATCGGCCGAACCTATTTCGCCCCGTCCGTCCGCGGCACCGGCTTCAACCGCCGCGTGAAGCGCCTCATGCTCGACCGCGCCTTCGCCTCCGGCTTCCGCCGCGTCGAATTCCGCATCGACATTCGCAACGAACGCTCGATGGCCGCCGTCGCCAAACTCGGCGCCACCCGCGAAGGCACCCTCCGCCAAAACCGCATCACCTGGACCGGCTACGTCCGCGACACGGCGGTTTACTCG
>VBAE01000178.1:2745-6543 GCA_005882415.1 Alphaproteobacteria bacterium
AACGCGGGGAAGTCGACCGTGCTTCTGCAGACCGATTTCAACTATCGGGAGCGGGGGATGGAGACGATCCTCTACACCGCCGGGATTCACGACCGCTCGGGCTTCGGGATCATCGACAGCCGGATCGGCATCACCGCCGGCGCCAACACCTTCGATGCCTCGACCGACATCCGCGGCGAGATCGAGGCGGAGATGAAGAAGCGGCGGATCGGCTGCATCCTCATCGACGAATCGCAATTCCTGACGCGCGCCCAGGTGCTCCAGCTCGCCTCGGTCTGCGACGATCTCGACGTGCCGGTGCTCTGCTATGGGCTGCGCACCGACTTCCAGGGCAACCTCTTCGAGGGCAGCGGCATGCTGCTCGGCCTCGCCGACAAGCTCATTGAGCTCAAGGCGATCTGCGAGTGCGGGCGCAAGGCGACGATGAACCTGCGCGTCGACCAGGACGGGCGCGCGGTGGCCGCGGGCGCGCAGACCGAGATCGGCGGCAACGACCGCTATCTGGCGCTCTGCCGCCGCCACTTCATGGAGCGCCTGATGGAGGCCGAGGCGCGCCAGTTGCGGCTCCACCTTCCGGCGGCACGGCCTGAGATGCACGGCTGGTTGATTATCGACAAGCCGGTCGGCCCCGGCTCGACCCAGATCGTATCCGCGGTGAAACGGGCGCTGCGCGAGGGCGGCTATCCAAAGGTCAAGGTCGGCCAGATGCCGACAAGGTCTACGAATTCACTGTCCGCTTCGGTGAAGAGACGGATACGCTGGATGCCGAAGGCGAGATCGTCCACCGCAGCGACGTTCGGCCGACGCTCGCGGAAGTGGAGGCGGTGCTTCCCCGCTTCACCGGAGCGATTGAGCAGGTGCCGCCCGTTTACTCTGCGCTGAAGGTGGACGGACGCCGCGCTTATGCACTGGCGCGGGCCGGTGAGGCGGTGGAGATGAAGTCCAGGCAGGTGACGATCCACAGCCTGACGCTCCTTCCCGGGGCGGCTGAGGATTTGGAGCAAGTCACCCTCACCGCCCGTGTCTCCAAGGGCACTTACATCCGGTCCCTCGCCCGTGACATCGCGCACGCGTTGAACACCGTCGGCCACGTCACCATGTTGCGGAGGACCAAGGCCGGCCCCTTCACTCTGGAGGGGGCGATTTCGCTGGACAAATTGGGCGAACGCGCTAAGGCGCGCAGCCTTGAACAGGCACTCTTGCCGCTGACGGCGGGGCTGGACGACATCCCGGCTCTACCCGTCGCCCCCGACCAGGCAAGGGCGCTCCGCGAGGGGCGCAGATTGGCCGGGATCGCCGCAAAGCCAGGGCTTCATCTAGCGACCGACGAGTCTGTTCCGGTTGCGCTTGTGGAGCTCTCCGAAGGCGAACTTCGGGTGGTGCGCGGCTTCAACCTGTAGATATGAAGGAGTTTGACGATGTCGGTAACCGCCGAGCGCAAGCAGGAAATCATCGAAGACAATGCCCGCGGATCGGGCGACACCGGATCCCCCGAGGTCCAGGTCGCGATCCTCACCGAGCGCATCCAGAACCTTACCGAGCATTTCAAGACGCACGCGAAGGACAACCATTCGCGCCGCGGCCTCTTGATGATGGTCAACAAGCGCCGCTCCCTGCTGGATTATATCCGCAAGGAAGACGGCGCCCGCTACACCGCACTCATCGCGAAGCTCGGTCTTCGCAAATAACAAGAAGCGGCCCCATTGCGGGCCGCTTCGCATATCGGGCGCCTGCAATTCGGCGGGCGCGCGATAGGGCCGTCTGGGCCCATCTACGGGAGGGTACGCCCTCCACAACGGGTGCCCATGAAAGTACTACTTTCATGGGATCCCTTACAGGCCCCCGCGGCATATGGCCGCGGGTGTTGAAGGAAAAATCCAATGTTCGACATGAAGAAAGTTGAAATCGAGTGGGGCGGCAAGACGCTCACTCTCGAAACGGGCCGCGTTGCCCGCCAGGCCGACGGCGCGGTGCTCGCGACCCTCGGCGAGACCGTCGTCCTTTGCGCCGTCACGGCCGCGAAGAACGTCAAGCCGGGGCAGGATTTCTTCCCGCTGACCGTGCACTACCAGGAAAAATTCTCGGCCGCCGGGCGCATCCCGGGCGGCTTCTTCAAGCGCGAGCGCGGCGCCACCGAGAAGGAGACTCTCACCAGCCGCCTCATCGACCGCCCGATCAGGCCCTTGTTCCCCGAGGGTTTTTATAACGAAGTGCTCGTGATCGCGCATGTCATGTCCTATGACGGCGAGAACGAGCCGGACGTGGTGGCGATGATCGCCGCTTCAGCCGCCCTCACCCTCAGCGGAATCCCGTTCATGGGCCCGATCGCGGCCGCCCGCGTCGGCTATGCTGACGGCGAATATATCCTCAATCCGTCGCAGACCCAGATCCAGGAAGGCGAGCTCGATCTCGTCGTCGCCGGCACCCACAATGCGGTGATGATGGTCGAATCGGAAGCCAAGGAGCTTTCCGAGGACGTCATGCTCGGCGGCGTCATGTTCGCCCACCGCTCGATCCAGCCGTTGATCGACGCGATCATCAGCCTGGCGGAGAAGGCCGCCAAGGACCCGTGGGAGCTCGCCCCGGCCGCCGACACCTCGGCGATCAAGCAGCAGCTCCGCGACCTGATCGGCAGCGACATCGCGGCCGCCTACAAGACGACCGACAAGCAGCAGCGCCAGACCGCGCTCAACGCCGCCCGCGACAAGGCCAAGGCCGCCTTCGCCGAAGCCGATCCGCAGGCGCAGCTCGTTGCCGGCAAGCTGGTCAAGAAGCTCGAGGCCGAGATCGTCCGCGGCGCCATCCTGAAGGACGGCAAGCGCATCGACGGCCGCGACACCAAGACGGTCCGCCCGATCGAGGCGATGGTCGGCTTCCTTCCGCGCACCCATGGCTCCGCCCTGTTCACCCGCGGCGAGACCCAGGCGATCTGCACGACCACTCTGGGCACCAAGGACGCCGAGCAGATGATCGACGGGCTGGAGGGCCTCTCCTACCAGCGCTTCATGCTGCACTATAACTTCCCGCCTTACTCGGTCGGCGAAGTCGGCCGCTTCGGGGCCCCGTCGCGCCGCGACGTCGGCCACGGCAAGCTCGCCTGGCGGGCGCTGCACGCGGTGCTGCCCAGCCATGACGAATTCCCGTATACGATCCGGGTCCTCTCCGACATCACCGAGTCCAACGGCTCCTCGTCGATGGCGACGGTGTGCGGCGGCTGCCTCGCGCTGATGGATGCGGGCGTTCCGATCAAGCGTCCGGTCTCCGGCATCGCCATGGGCCTGATCCTCGAAGGCAAGGACTTCGCGGTCCTCTCCGACATCCTCGGCGACGAGGATCATCTCGGCGACATGGACTTCAAGGTGGCCGGTACGGAAGCGGGCATCACCTCGCTCCAGATGGACATCAAGATCGCCGGGATCACCGAGGAGATCATGCGGGTCGCGCTCGACCAGGCCAGTGCCGGCCGCGCCCACATATTGGGCGAGATGGCCAAGGCCCTCGATCACACCCGCACCGAGCTCAGCGCCCACGCGCCGAGGATCGAGACGATGCAGATCGACAAGGCGAAGATCCGCGACGTCATCGGCACCGGCGGCAAGATCATCCGTGAGATCGTCGCTACGACGGGCGCCAAGGTCGACATCGACGACGAGGGCGTGATCAAGATCAGTTCGTCGGACGTCGCCCAGATCGAGGCGGCCCGCCAGTGGATCGCCGGAATCGTCGAGGAAGCGGAAGTCGGCAAAATCTACAATGGCAAGGTCGTCAACATCGTCGATTTCGGCGCCTTCGTGAACT
>VBAE01000233.1 GCA_005882415.1 Alphaproteobacteria bacterium
ATTTCGACCGGCGCTGGAACTTCATCGCGATGATGCCGCAATGGGAGTTCCTCGATTTCGTCGCCGAGGAGGCGGGGCATTATCCCGGCTTCCGACTGGAAAGGAATGCCGAGGCGACCGGGCTGGTGCTGGATGGCGGCCGCGTCGCCGGGATCGAGGTCGGAGGCCGGGAGATACGCGCCCGCCTCAGCATCGCCGCCGATGGACGAGGTTCGATCCTGCGCGAGGCGGCGGGCTTCAAGGTGCGCGACCTCGGCGCACCGATCGACGTCTTCTGGTTCCGCGTGCCCAAGACGCGCACTCCTGAGAACGAGACGACGGGCCTGTTCGCGTCGGGCCGGATCATGGCCCTGATCGACCGAGGCGATTATTGGCAATGCGCCTATGTCTTCCCCAAGGGCGCTGCCGAAGCCGTGCGGGAGCGGGGGATCGACGCGTTCCGCGCCGAAGTTTTCGGCCTCGCGCCGCAGCTAGGCGATCTCGCGTCGGTGACGGGCTGGGACCAGGTCAAGCTGCTCAGCGTCTCGCTCGACCGGCTCGAAAGCTGGTCCCGCCCCGGCCTCCTCGCCATCGGCGACGCGGCGCATGCGATGTCGCCGATCGGCGGGGTAGGCATCAACCTCGCCGTGCAGGACGCGGTCGCGGCGGCGAATGCGCTCGCCGGCCCGATGGCGCGCGGCGAGGACCCGGACCCTTTGCTCCCCCGCGTGGAGAAGCGCCGCCTCCCCGCGGTGCGGCTGATCCAGGGCTTCCAGAAAGCCGCCCAGGATCGGATCATCACGCCCTTACTCCTGCGCCAAGGCGGCGCCTTCGATCCGCCGCTGGCGCTGAAGCTCCTAAACCGCTTCCCGATCTTGCGCCGAATCCCCGCGGCCCTGATCGGCTTCGGCTACAAAGCGGAGCATGTAAGGTCGCCGGAGCAGGGGCGCTTACCCGGCCATCGCCTTCTCTAGATTCGCCCGGATCGCTTCGAAGAACTGCTCCGTGGTCATCCAGCTTTGGTCGGGGCCAATCAGGATGGCGAGGTCCTTGGTCATCTGGCCTTGCTCGACCGTTTCGATGCAGACGCGTTCCAGCGTCTCGGCGAAGCGGGTGACTTCGGGGGTTTCGTCGAACTTGCCGCGGAACTTCAAACCGCCGGTCCAGGCGAAGATCGACGCGATCGGGTTGGTCGAGGTCGCCTTGCCCTGCTGGTGCATGCGATAGTGGCGGGTGACGGTGCCGTGCGCCGCTTCCGCCTCGACCGTCTTGCCGTCCGGGGTCATCAGGATGGACGTCATCAGGCCCAGCGAGCCGAAGCCCTGGGCGACCTGGTCCGACTGGACGTCGCCGTCGTAATTCTTGCAGGCCCAGACGAACTTGCCGCTCCACTTGAGCGCGCTCGCCACCATGTCGTCGATCAGGCGGTGCTGATATTCGATGCCAGCTTCTACGAACTTCGCCTTGTAATCGCGGTCGTAAATCTCCTGGAAGATGTCCTTGAAGCGCCCGTCATAGGCCTTGAGGATGGTGTTCTTGGTGGAGAGGTAGACCGGCCAGCCGCGCTGCAGGCCGTAGTTCAGGCAGGCATGGGCGAAGTCGCGGATCGACTCGTCGAGATTGTACATGCCCATGGCGACGCCGGAGCTCGGGAAGTCGAACACCTCATGCTCGATCTCCTGGCCGTCCTCGCCGACCCATTTGATGGTCAGCTTGCCCTTGCCGGGGATGAGGAAGTCGGTCGCCTTATACTGGTCGCCGAAAGCGTGGCGGCCGACGACGATCGGGTCGGTCCAGCCCGGGATCAGCCGAGGGACGTTCTCGATCACGATCGGCTCGCGGAAGACGACGCCGCCCAGGATGTTGCGGATCGTGCCGTTTGGCGACTTCCACATCTTCTTGAGGCCGAATTCCTCGACCCGCTGCTCGTCGGGCGTGATCGTCGCGCATTTGACGCCGACGCCGTGCTTCTTGATCGCTTCGGCGCTCTCGACGGTAACCTTGTCGTCGGTCGCGTCGCGATTCTCCATGCCGAGGTCGAAATAGAGCAGGTCGATGTCGAGATAGGGGAGGATCAGCCGTTCCCTGATCCATTGCCAGATGATGCGGGTCATCTCGTCGCCGTCGAGCTCGACGACCGGGTTCTTCACCTTGATCTTCGCCATGGGGAGCGTGCTTCCTTAGTCTGTTCGGCCGCCGTGTAGGCGGAGCAGGGGTCCCGATCAACTGGCCCCGGCGCTCGGTTGTCTCCACCGGCGACAGCGCCTAAAGACCGCCGATGGTTTCGCTCGACAAGTCCGAACTGGTCACCACCAACGTTCGCTGGCGCTGGCCCTCGGTCCATCCCGAAGGTCGCAAGTTCGTCGTCATCGCCGGTGCTCTGGCGTTGATCTTCCTCCTCTTCATCTCGGACGAGATCGGCTGGCCGCTGATCGGGCTGACGATCTGGGTCGCCGCCTTCTTCCGCGATCCGATCCGGACCACGCCGAAGGGGGACGGGCTGATCATCGCCCCCGCCGACGGTCTGGTGACGATGATCGCCTCGGTTCCGCCGCCCGCCGAAATGGCGGGGCCGGAAGGGCTCGGCGACGCGCCCGTCACCCGCGTGTCGATTTTCATGAGCGTGTTCGACGTCCACATCAACCGCTCGCCAATCAGCGGCGAGATCCGCCGTGTCGCCTACATTCCGGGCAAGTTTTTGAACGCCGACCTCGACAAAGCGAGCGAGGACAATGAGCGCCAGCACATCCTGGTCGAAAGCGCTAACGGCCTTCGCATCGGCTTCACCCAGATCGCCGGCCTCGTCGCCCGCCGCATCGTCCCCTGGGTCAAGCCCGGCGACGTCGTGATCGCCGGTCAGCGCGTCGGCCTCATTCGCTTCGGAAGCCGGGTCGACGTCTACCTTCCTGAGGGCACCGCCTCGCAGGTCCTGCTCGGCCAGCGAACCATCGCCGGCGAGACGATCGTCGCCAGGGTGGGCGAGGCGCAATTGCTGGAGGGTGTAGCCCAGTGAAGGGCCCCGAGCGGGAGCGGCGGGGGATACCCTTGCGCGCGGTCGTCCCCAATGCGGTGACCGCGCTCGCGCTCTGCTCGGGCCTCACCGGCATTCGCTTCGCAATCGCCGGCGAATGGGAGCTGGCGGTGGCGGCGATCATTATCGCCGCAGTGCTCGACGGCATGGACGGGCGCATCGCGCGGATGCTCAATGGCCAGAGCCGCTTCGGCGCCGAGCTCGATTCGCTGTCCGACGTGATCGCCTTCGGCGTCTCGCCGGCCGTTATCCTCCACCTCTGGGTGCTCAAGGAATGGCCACGGCTCGGCTGGCTGTTCGCGCTGGCTTATGCGGTGTGCATGGCGCTCCGCCTCGCCCGCTTCAACGCCCGCATCGACTCCGACGACCAGCCCCATAAGTCCGCCGGCTTCCTGACCGGCGTTCCGGCGCCGGCGGGGGCGGGGCTTCTGCTCCTCCCCCTCTACCTCTGGCTTGCGAGCGGGCGCGAGTGGACCTGGCTTCAGGATTACCGGCTGGTCGCGCCCTGGGCGGCAGTCTGCGCCTTCCTCGCCATCTCGAGCCTCGCCACCTATAGCTGGACGTCCTTCCGCTTGCGCAGGAATGTGAGGCTGGAGGCGATAGTGGTAATTGCTCTGGTAGGCGGCGCGCTGATTTCGGCGCCGTGGGAGACTCTGAGCGTCGCGGCGATCCTCTACGCGATCACCATCCCGTTCAGCGCCTTTGGCTATGCCAGGGTCAGAAGGCAGCGCGCCGCGGCGCGTGCCGCCGCACGGTCCGAAGCTCAGCCGCTGGGCTGACCGCGACCCCGAGCTCGCGCCGAAGGGCGGTGACGATCTCGAACCAATAGGCCCGGACGGTCATATGGATGGCTGCGGCTGCGCCGATGAATGCCAGCGAGAAGAAGAGGGCGGCAAGGACGTATGTCACTTTTTATCCCCTGAATTATCCACATACAACGCGGTTAATGTGGATTGGTTTCCTATTGCGTTGGAAAAGCAACATGTTCGCGTTTTGTTCGGATGTCAAGCGCGGACCCGCAGGGTTGATTTCGCGGGCGCACCGCACTAAGTGCGCGCTCATTCCACATGCGTGGCCATCATAACCGGTGGCTGGGCGGTCTTTACGGCCTTCCAGTCTCTCGGCTGCGCAGAGGTATAACCGGAAGGAGAAAGTCCATGGCGTCCAACGACGTTTCCATGCAGCAATTGCTTGAGGCCGGAGCGCATTTCGGCCACCAGACCCACCGCTGGAACCCCAAGATGAAGCCGTACATCTTCGGCGAGCGGAACGGCGTCCACATCATCGACCTGTCGCAGACCGTGCCGCTGTTCGCGCGCGCCCTCGATTTCGTGCGCCAGTCCGTCGCCCATGGGGGCAAGGTGCTGTTCGTCGGCACCAAGCGCCAGGCGCAGGATCCGATCGCTGAAGCCGCGCGCCGCTCTGGCCAGCATTTCGTCAACCACCGCTGGCTGGGCGGAATGCTCACCAACTGGAAGACGATCTCGGGCTCGATCAAGCGCTTCAAGAGCCTCGAGGAGCAGCTTTCGGGCGACACGCAGGGCCTCACCAAGAAGGAAGTCCTCCAGCTCACCCGCGAGCGCGACAAGTTCGAGCTCTCGCTCGGCGGCATCCGCGACATGGGCGGGCTGCCGGACGTGATCTTCGTCGTCGACGCCAACAAGGAAGAGCTTGCGATCAAGGAAGCCAATGTCCTCGGCATCCCGGTCGTCGCGATCCTCGATTCGAACTCGAGCCCGCAGGGCATCGCCTTCCCGGTTCCGGGCAATGACGACGCCAGCCGCGCGATCCGCCTCTATTGCGACGCGATCGCCGACGCGGCGCTCGCCGGCAAGTCGGGCGGCGCTGCCAATCGCGGCGAGGACATCGGCGCGATGGACGCCCCGCCGGCCGAAGCCGCTCTCGCCGACGCCTGACCCAATAAGAGCAAGAGGCGTGAGGCGGGTGCCCGATAAAGGCGCCTGCCTCATTCCCGTTTTCAACTTCGACAGATAAGGACACGAGACATGGCGGACATCACTGCCGCGACCGTCAAGGAACTGCGCGACCGCACCGGCGCCGGGATGATGGATTGCAAGAAGGCCCTCGGCGAGACCCAGGGCGACATGGAAGCCGCGATCGACTGGCTTCGCACCAAGGGTCTCGCCGCCGCCGCCAAGAAGGCAGGCCGCCAGGCCGCCGAGGGCCTGGTCGGCGTCTCCGTCCGCGGCACCCGCGGCGCGGTCGTCGAGGTCAACTCCGAGACCGACTTCGTCGCCAAGAACGAGCAGTTCCAGGAGTTCGTCCGCACCGTCTCGCAGCTCGCGCTCGACACCGGCAGCGACGTTTCGGCGCTCGCGTCCGCGTCCTGGCCGGCCGGCGGCACCGTCGAAGAGAAATTGACCGCGAACATCGCCACCATCGGCGAGCACCAGTCGCTCCGCCGCGCGGCGATCCTCGAGGTCGGCGACGGCGTCGTCGTCTCCTACGTCCACAACGCCGCCTCGCCGGGCCTCGGCAAGATCGGCGTCCTGGTCGCGCTCGAATCGTCGGGTGAGAAGGCCGCTCTCGAGGCGCTCGGCAAGAGCCTTGCCATGCACATCGCGGCGTCCAACCCGCTTGCGCTACGCGGCGAGGATCTCGATCCGACCCTGGTCGAGCGCGAGCGCTCGATCGCGGCCGAGAAGGCGAAGGAATCGGGCAAGCCCGAGAATATCGTCGAGAAGATGGTCGACGGCGCGATCGCCAAGTTCCGCAAGGAGATGGCCTTCCTGTCGCAGCTGTTCGTGATGGACAACAAGACCAAGGTCGAAGACGTCGTCGCCGCCGAGGCCAAGAAGGTCGGAGCGCCGATCAACGTCGCCGGCTTCGTCCGCTTCCAGCTCGGCGAAGGCATCGAGAAGAAGGAAAGCGACTTCGCCGCCGAAGTCGCCGCCGCTTCCGGCGTGCCCTCGAAGCCCGAGCCGGTAGCCTAAGGTTCCGGTGTTAGGGATTGGGGGTTTGGGATTGGGGTAAAGTCCCCAAGCCCAACCCCTAGGCTGTCTCGACATTCACCTGCCGATTGGGAATTTCATTCCCTCTCCCCAGGGGGGAGAGGGTTAGGGTGAGGGGGTTCGGCGTCCGAAGCTACTCGCTAAGTCAGAGCCCCCTCACCCCAGCCCTCTCCCCGCCGGGGAGAGGGGGAAGAAGTGGCCCCGAATGTCGATACAGCCTAATCCCCAAAACCCACACACAGCCTCCACTTGGCACGGTGCGCGCGCCTGACTAAGGTGCGGGCGCCTTCACGCCAGATCCGATCGGACGACCGTCGCCATGCCGCGCCCGCGCTTTCACCGCATCCTGCTCAAGCTCTCCGGCGAGGCGTTGATGGGGGAGGGGCAGTTCGGCATCGATCCCGACACCACCTCGCGCATGGCGCAGGAGATCAAGGAAGCGAAGGAAGCGGGGCACGAACTCTGCCTGGTCGTCGGCGGCGGCAACATCTTCCGCGGCCTCGCCGGCGCCGCCAAGGGTTTCGACCGCTCGACCGCCGACTATATGGGCATGCTCGCGACGGTGATGAACGCGCTCGCGATGCAGAATGCGCTCGAGAAGATCGGGATCGACACAAGGGTCCTGTCGGCGATCCCGATGGCGACGGTTTCCGAACCCTATATCCGCCGCCGTGCCGTCCGCCACATGGAGAAGGGGCGAGTGGTGATCTTCGCCGCCGGCACCGGAAACCCTTATTTCACAACCGATACCGCGGCGGCCTTGAGAGCCGCCGAGATGAATTGCGACGCCCTCTTCAAAGGGACCAGCGTCGACGGCGTCTACGATGCGGACCCCAAGAAGGTGAAGTCCGCCAAGCGCTATGAGAGCGTCGGCTTCCACCAGGTGCTCGCCGATGATTTGAAGGTCATGGACGCGAGCGCGGTGGCGCTTTGCCGCGACAACAATATCCCGATCGTCGTCTTCAATATCCGCGAGCAGGGCAATCTCGCCCGGGTGCTCAGCGGTGAGGGGGTCGCGACCATCGTCAAGAACGAGGAGTAGCACATGCCCGCTTATGACAAGGCCGACCTCCAGCGCCGGATGCACGGCGCCGTCGAGTCGCTGAAGCACGACCTGGGCGGCCTGCGCACCGGCCGCGCCTCGACCAGCCTGCTCGAGCCGATCACCGTCGAGGTCTACGGATCGCACATGCCGATCAACCAGGTGGCTTCCATCTCCTCGCCGGAGCCGCGGATGCTGTCGGTGCAGGTCTGGGACCGCTCGAACGTCGGCGCGGTCGAGAAGGCGATCCGTTCGTCGGGCATTGGTTTGAACCCGATCACCGACGGCACCACGCTGCGCCTGCCGATCCCGGAGCTGACCGAGGAGCGCCGCAAGGAGCTCGCCAAGCTCGCCAGCCAATATGCGGAGAAGGCGCGGATCGCGGTCCGCAACGTCCGCCGCGACGGCATGGACGCCCTGAAGCAGGACGAGAAGAAGCACGAGATCAGCGAGGATGAGCGCAAGCGCCTCGAGACCGAGGTCCAGAAGATGACCGACGACACGATCAAGGAATTGGACGCCGCCGCCCACGCCAAGGAACAGGAAATCCTTCAGCGGTGATCTTCCGCACGGCCAGGAGCGAGGCGCGGACCGTCGAGACCGGTGCAGGGGGTGGCGGTGCCGGGGGGTCCGTCCCGCGTCACGTCGCGATCATCATGGACGGCAACGGCCGCTGGGCGAAGGCGAGGGGGCTGCCCCGCGCCGCCGGCCACCGCCAGGGCGCCGAGGCGGCACGCAAGGTGCTCCGCGCGGCGGGCGAGGCCGGAGTCGAATGCCTCACCCTCTACGCTTTCTCCTCCGAGAATTGGCGGCGCCCTGCCGAGGAGATCGGCGATCTGATGGGCCTCCTCAGGCTCTACATCGCCAATGAGCTCGACAGCCTCCACAAAGAGGGCGTCAGGATCAAGATCATCGGCGATTACAAAGCCTTCCAGCCCGACATTGTGAAACTGCTTGAAGCGTCTGTTGCCAAGACCGCCGGCAATACGCGGATGACGCTTGCGGTTGCGCTCAATTATGGCGGCCGAAGCGAGCTGGTCCGGGCCGCCCGCGGCCTCGCCGAACGCGCAGCCGCCGGCGAGCTCGCTCCCGAAGCCATCGACGAGGCGGCGCTCGACTCCGCGCTCGACACGGCCGACCTGCCGCCGCTCGACCTCCTCATCCGCACCTCGGGGGAATATCGCCTGTCCAACTTCCTCCTCTGGCAGTCGGCTTATGCCGAGCTGCTGTTCGTCGACACGCTGTGGCCGGATTTCGACGGCGACGCGCTCCGGGCGGCGATCGCCGACTATAGCGGGCGCGAAAGGCGCTTCGGCGGGCGATGAGCGAGGAGAAGCCCCAGTCGGACCTCTCGACCCGCTTCACCATGGGCGTGGCCTGGGTCTTCCGCCTGCTCTTCGCCGCGGCGGCCGCCTTGATGCTGGTCGAATGGGGCGACATGCACCGGCTGAGCCGAGCCCTCTCCTGGTTCGGCGCCGGCCTGATTGCCGTCACCCTGCTCGCGGCGGCGCAATGGCTGTTCCCGGCCGGCGAGATCGACCTTATCGACGGCGTGGAAGCGATCGGCCCGGGCAGCTTCGACGAGGTCTGGAAGGGCGTCGCCGTCATCGCCGCAGCCGCTCTCGTGTACGCACTCATCGCCCGCCGCCTCTCTATGGGCTGGGGCTTCTTCTACATCGGGGTGCCGATCTTCGCGCTGATGGTGCTCGAATGGGCGCGGTTCGACATCGTCTTCTGGCTGATGCTGGTGACCTGGTCGACGGACACCTTCGCATATTTCGCCGGGCGGGCGATCGGCGGCAAGAAGCTCGCGCCTCGGATCAGCCCGAACAAGACCTGGTCGGGTCTGATCGGCGGGATGGTCGGCGCGGCCTTCGTCGGCGGAATCGCCGCCTGGGCGTTCGATCTCGACCCCATCTTCCTCCTCGCAGGGGCGCCGATGGCGGTGCTGGCCCAGCTCGGCGACCTCTATGAGAGCAAGGTGAAGCGCCGCCTGGGCGTCAAGGACAGCGGCACGATCCTGCCGGGCCATGGCGGGATCCTCGACCGGCTCGATGGCCTCCTTCCCGTCACCGTCGCGACCCTGGCGCTGCTCATCGCCAGCCTCGGCTGATCCGGTGCCGCGCAGCGTCACCATCCTCGGCGCCACCGGGTCGGTCGGCCGTTCGACCCTCGACCTGATCGGCCGCAACCGCGATCTCTACCGGGTCGTCGCACTGACCGCGCACAAGGACGTCGCCGGCCTCGCCGCCGCGGCGCGCGACGTCGGCGCCGAGCGGGCGATCATCGCGGACGAGAGCCTGCTTCCGGCTCTCCGCGAGGCATTGGCGGGAAGCGGCGTCGAGACTGCGGGCGGAGCACAGGCGGTGCTCGAAGCGGCCGGGGCAGGGGCCGACTGGACCATGGCGGCGATCGTCGGCAGCGCCGGCCTCGCCCCGACCATGGAGGCGCTCCGCAACGGCGGCACCGTCGCCTTGGCCAATAAGGAATCGCTCGTTTCGGCCGGCGCGCTGATGACCGAGGCGGCCAAGGCGGGAGGCGCCTGCCTCCTCCCGGTCGATTCCGAGCATAATGCGATATTCCAATGCTTCGACCGGGCCCGGCCGCACGCGGTCAGCCGCCTGATCCTCACCGCCAGCGGCGGCCCGTTCCGCACCTGGACCCTGGACGAAATGCGCCGCGCCACCCCGGCCCAGGCGGTCGCCCACCCGAATTGGGCGATGGGCGCCAAGATTTCGATCGATTCGGCCACCCTGATGAACAAGGGGCTGGAACTGATCGAGGCTTACCACCTGTTTCCGCTTGAGCCGGACGCGTTCGAGATCGTCGTCCACCCGCAATCGGTGGTCCACAGCCTGGTCGAATATGTCGACGGCTCCGTCCTCGCCCAATTGGGCGCGCCCGACATGCGTATTCCGATCGCCTACGCGCTTGCCTGGCCGGAGCGGATGGAGACTCCGTGCGAGCGGCTCGACCTGGTGCGCATCGCCCGGCTCGACTTCGAAGCGCCGGACCTGGAGCGCTTCCCGGCCCTCGGCCTCGCCATGGCGGCACTTAGGGAAGGGGGGGCGAAGCCGGCGATCCTGAACGCCGCCAACGAGATTGCGGTCGCCGCCTTCCTTGAAGGATCGATCGCTTTCCTCGATATAGCTTCAATCGCGCGCGAAACCCTGCAATGCTGCGATCTGCCGGCTCCGGCTTCGATCGCAGAGGTGCTCGAAGCGGACCGAGAGGCCCGCCGCGCTGCGGAAACCATCAGGCGAAGGTTTACGATTTGACCACGGGCAATCCCGGTATTTTCTGGACGCTGCTGAGCTTCCTGCTCGTCATCGGGCCTTTGATCTTCATCCACGAGATGGGCCATTACCTCGTCGGCCGCTGGTGCGGGGTGAAGGCGGAGACCTTCTCGATCGGCTTCGGACGCGAGATTTTCGGCTGGAGCGACAGGCGCGGCACTCGCTGGAAGGTCGGCTGGCTCCCCTTGGGCGGCTATGTCCGCTTCGCCGGAGACATGAACCCGGCAAGCACGCCGTCGGACGAATGGCTGTCGCTGCCGCCGGAGGAGCGCAACCTCACTTTCCAGTCGAAGGCTCTGTGGAAGCGCTTCCTGATCGTCTTTGCGGGGCCGGCGACGAACCTCATCTTTGCGGTCCTGGTCTTCTGCGGTTTCCTGCCCGCCTTCGGGGAGCTGAGGACTCCCCCGGTCGTCGCGGGGGTGGCGCCCGGATCTGCGGCGCAGGCCGCCGGCCTTCGCGCCGGCGACCGCATCCTCGCCGTCGACGGCGACAAGGTCGAGCGGTTCGAGGACATCGCCCGCCTCATCGTCCTGCGCGGCGGCGAGCAGGTGAAGCTGAAGGTCGAGCGCGGTGGGGCGGTGAGCCAGGTCGTCGCCACGCCCAGATCCGAGACCGACCGGGACCAGTTCGGCAACGAAGCGAAGAAGGGAGTGCTCGGAGTCGCTCGCGGCCCGATCGTGGTCGAACCGATCGCGGCCGCCCGAGTCCTCCCGGTGGCGGTGAAGCAGACCTGGCAGGTCATCACGATGAGCCTCGAAGGGCTCGGCCAGGTCATCTCGGGCCAGCGCTCGGTGAAGGAGCTCGGCGGGCCGCTCAAGATCGCCAAATTCTCAGGGGAGCAGGCAAGCCTCGGGCCGATCGCCTATATCTGGTTCGTCGCGGTGATCTCGATTAATCTGGGATTCATCAACTTGTTGCCAGTCCCGTTGCTGGATGGCGGCCATCTTCTCTTCTATCTGGTCGAAGCGGTGCGGCGTAAGCCGCTCCCTCCGAGCGCCCAGGAATGGGCGTTCCGGGGCGGCCTCGCCGCTCTGCTGGCGCTGATGATCTTCGTGACCTTCAACGACTTGGCGTCTTTTGGCCTGTGGTCGAAGCTTGGCGGCTTGATCGGGTGACTAGGATCGGGCAGGGCAGCAGGCGACAGGGGAGAAGAGGCCGCACCTATCGGCCATCAAGCTTAAAAGGCGGGGACGCGTGACAGCGATCAAAGCATTTTCGAACGGTCGTCGGCTGTGCTCTGCACTTCTCGTCGGCACCATCATCGGCGGCTCCGCTGCCCCGGCCTTCGCGCAGGACACGGGCCAGCAGCCCGGCCAGGGCGCTCCGGCCGCGGCGCCTGCCGCAGCCGCGCCGGCAGCGCAGCTTCCGCCTGTGCCCGCTCCCGGACCTTTCCTATATGCGGCTTCGCGTCGGCGAGCCGTTCGACCGTGAGCGCTTGGACGAGGCGCTTCGCGACCTCTACGCGACCGAATTGTTCGCCGACGTGCAGATCCTCGGCGCCGACACCGGCGACATCGTTATCCAGGTCCGCGAGAATCCGGTGATCAACCGGATCATCCTCGAGGGCAACAAGCGGATCAAGGACGAGAAGATCAACCCGGAGATCCGGCTCGCCCCGCGCCAGATCTTCACCCGTTCGCGCGCCCGCGCCGACGTCGCCCGCATCCTCGAGCTCTACCGCCGCCAGGGCCGCTTCGCCGCCAGCGTCGAGCCCAAGATCGTCCAGCTCGACCAGAACCGCGTCGACGTGGTGTTCGAGATCAACGAGGGCGACAAGTCCAAGATCCGCCAGATCAACATCATCGGCAACGACCATTTCTCGGACCACGACCTGCGCTCCGAAATGGCGACCAAGCGCTCCAGCACGTTCAGCTTCCTCGGCTCGGGCGACGTCTACGATCCCGACCGCCTGGCCTTCGACCAGCAGAAGCTTCGGCAATTCTACCTGACCCAGGGCTATGCCGACTTCCGCGTCATCTCCGCCGTCGCCGAGCTGACCCCGGACCGGCGCGACTTCATCATCACTTATGTGATCGAGGAAGGCGAGCGCTACAAATTCGGTGCTCCCAAGGTCGAAAGCCAGATCCGCGACTTCTCGAGCGACCGCCTGACCAAGCTGCTGCCGATGAAGGAAGGGGACTGGTTCAACGCCAAGCAGGCCGAGGACACGATCACTTCGCTCAACGAGAGCGCGGGCCTGTTCGGCTACGCCTTCGCCGACGTCCGCGTCGATTACGCCCGCGACGCCGAGAAGCACACGATGACTCCGACCTTCCTGGTCGCCGAGTCGCCGCGCGTCTATGTCGAGCGCATCGACATCAACGGCAACACCAACACACGCGACAAGGTCATCCGGCGCGAGTTCCGCCTGGCCGAGGGCGATCCGTTCAACTCGATCCGGGTCAAGCGCTCGCGCGACCGCATCCAGTCGCTCGGCTATTTCCAGGACAATCTCGCCTCGAAGAGCGCTCCACCGGCGAGCTCCAGCTCTCCGCCGGCTTCTCGAGCCTCGAACGCTTCCTGGTCAACCTCTCGGTCCGCCAGCGCAACTTCATGGGCAAGGGCCAGGAGGTCCGCGCCAGCGTCAACTATTCCAGCTATTCGAAGTCGGTCGAGCTGGGCTTCACCGAGCCTTATCTCTTCGACCGCAACATCGCGGTCGGTTTCGACGTCTACCGGCGCGATTATTCGAGCTTCAACTTCGCCGGCAACGGCGATCGCAACACCACCTACAGCCAGGTGACCACCGGCGGTCAGCTCCGCGCCGGCGTTCCGCTCACCGAATATATGCAGCTGGCGCTGCGCTACGGCCTCAACCTCGACGAAGTGGGCCTGTCGAAGGACCTGTTCTTCACCGATCCCGACGGCGCCGGTCCGCTGCCCGCGACCTGCGATCCGCTGAAGGCCGGCCGCTACCTCTGCGACGCGCTGGGAAGCCGGACGACCTCGTCGATCGGTTATTCGATCGCCTACGACAATCTCAACAATCGCCTCCGTCCGACCAGGGGCCACCGGCTCCTGCTCAGCCAGGATCTCGCGGGCCTCGGCGGAAGCGTCAAATATCTGCGCACCCGGGTCAACGGCTCCAAATATTGGGCGGTGGGCGGCGGCTTCGTCTTCTCCGTCCAGGGCGAGGGCGGCTATATCCACAGCTT
>VBAE01000234.1 GCA_005882415.1 Alphaproteobacteria bacterium
CACGTATCGCGCTGCCAACGCCCCGTCCCGGTTGACCGCTATGGCCACCCGCCGGAGAAGCGAGGTCTTGCCCATGCCCCGCGCTCCGATCAGGACATGGTGCAGGCCGGTATCCCTCTTGCCCGTCGCGCGCAGGCGGCGGAGGAGAGCATCGAGGACATCGTGGCGCGCCACGAAATTAGCGACGAAGTCGTCGTCGCCGAGCCGGCTCTGATTGTAGAGCGATGATGGAGGGAGGGTCATTCCGCCTCATACTCCTTCCAGTAGCGCCGGATCAGCCCGGAGCGGAACGCGTAGCGGGCGGCCGTCTTTCCGATCAGCCCGTCATTGGCGAGGATTTCGAGCACTTCCTGAATCTGCAGTTTCGCGGCCCTCCCGTCCGCTTGAGCTGCGGCTACGAGCGTGGTTTCGGTCTCGCCACTCGCATCTTGGCTGAGGACGTTGAGCAGGGTCCGCGCGAGCTTCCGATCCGGATCGGGCAGGTTTTTGTCAATATGCTCGCGCCACACCGCGAATTCCGATTTGCGACCCGGCTGCAGCAGCTTCTCGAACGCGGCTTCGAAGTCCGCTGCCGTGGCTCGGGCGAGGGAACCATCGGCGGCCGCGATAGAGGGTCTTACTTCGTTTGCGACCATCCGCAGATAATAAGGTGCGAGCCAGCCGAGCTCTTTGAACATTGAATCGAAGTCGGTGTCGCTGGCGTCGAACACGTGGTTGAACTGTTGTTGGATCGCCGGGTCGCGCATGAAAGACCGCGCCTCATTCGGCGTGAACGGTTCGAGAGTGAAGGTATCCAAATCCACGAACGCGCCTTCGAGGCCATAGCGGCGGGCGATGACGGTGAGGCCGATCGAACCGGTGATCAGCCAGCGCACGTTCTTGTAGCGCTGCTGGAAGGCCCGTAGCTGATAGGCGAAGGCCTGCGCCTGCCCCGGATCAGTCTCGGCCAGCTTCAGGAAGAAGTAGGAAATCTCGTCAATGATGATCGCTGCCTTCTTGCCGTCAGAGTCGAGCGACGCAATAAGCGTTTCCGTAAATTCAATCGGATCAATCTTGCCAAGAGCGCTCAGCGGGTTGTCGTCCCACCCGCCGCCCAACAAACTTGAGAGGCGTTGCTTGGCATGAGCCCGGAAGTTCTGCGCGACTGAACTCTGAGCCTCAATTCGCTTCCACAACTCGCGTGCGAATTTATCGGGAGTTTTGATCCCCTCGACATCCGCCTCCACGACCACCCATCCGTCCTTCCGCAGGTCCTCTGCTAATCGTCCGATCGTCCACGTTTTGCCGATCCGCCGTGGGGCAGGCATGTTGATGCTGACACCGTTCAGTAGCTTGCGCTTCAGCGCGCTGCGTTCCCCTTCTCTTCCGTGCACGACTCGCTCCTACTGATTTATTTTAAATCAAATATATTCGATTCAAAATAAATGCAAGCCGATATAGCGGTGCTGCAAGATCCGAAATCGGGCCGAGGCGTCTCCAACGGCCCACCCTCCGCGCCTCCGCGTCTCCGCGCGAAACCAAAAAGGCCGGAGCATCCGCCCCGGCCTCCTCGAAAATTAGATGGATCCCGGATCCCTGACCTTCGTCAGGGCAGGCTCGTCCGGGATGGAACGCGTCCTACTTTACGCGTTCCACCTGCTCGAACTCGAGTTCCACCGGCGTCGCGCGCCCGAAGATGGAAACCCCCACCTTCACGCGACCACGGTCGAAGTCCAACTCCTCCACCAGGCCGTTGAAGCTCGCGAACGGGCCGTCCAGGACCTTGACGCTGTCGCCGATCTCATAGTCGACGCTGATCTTGGTCTTGGGGGCGGCGGCGGCGGCTTCGTCCTTGGTGTTGAGGATGCGCGCGGCTTCGGCGTCGCTGATCGGCTGGGGCTTGCCCGAGGAGCCGAGGAAGCCGGTGACCTTGGGCGTGTTCTTGACGAGGTGGTAGACGTCGTCGTTCATCGCCAGCTTGGCCAGCACATAGCCGGGGAAGAATTTGCGGTCGGAGGTGATCTTCTTGCCGCGGCGGACCTCGGTGACCTTCTCGGTCGGGACTTCGACCGCCTCGACGAGCTGCTCGAGCCCCAGGCGCCGGCTCTCGGAGACGATCGCCTCGCGCACCTTGTTCTCGAAGCCGGAATAAGCGTGGATGATGTACCAGCGGGACATAGTCTTGTTCTAACCTTGCTTGGGGCCGTCGGAGTGCCGGGGCGGGCGTCGGTGTGGGGCGGTGGGGCGGATCAGCCGATCAGGCTCAGCAGGAACTTCACGATCGCGCTGAACGCGGAATCGACTCCGAAGAAGAAGATTCCGAGCAGGCTGGTCATGATCACGACCATGATCGTCGTCCTGACCACATCCTGGCGGCGGGGCCAGCTGACCTTGGCGGTTTCGACCTTGACCTCGTTCAGGAACTTGCCGGGATTGACCTTGGCCACGTGGTGGATCCTTCAAGAGCTTCGGGCAGCCGCCGGGGACCGGAGAGGCCGGTCAGCCTTGGATGCCGATGGATGCGAAGAGCCGAGATAGCGGCGGTGGGGGGCGATGGCAAGGGGAAGGGGTGGGGGTTTACCCTTCCCGGAAGACTCCCCGGCGCCGGGCGTCGCGGGAGCGGTCCCCGCGTGCTTTCACCGCAGAGGCGTCGCGAGGGCGGCCTCGCGACGTCAGTCGCGCTTTGCGCGCTGGCCGCCCGCTCCGCGTGCCTTCGGCACCGGCGTGCTGCTTCGCTGCACGCCTCGCTTCGGTTTGGCAGGAGTGGAGGGACTCGAACCCACGGCCCTCGGTTTTGGAGACCGATGCTCTACCAGCTGAGCTACACTCCTAAGCCGCCCCACCCCCTAACCGGGGTAAGACAGAGGCGCAAGCCGCCGTTGCTTAAGCCGCGATATCGTAGGGCTGAATTTCGCCGGAGAGGTAGAGATTCCGCGCTTTTGCCCGCGAGAGCTTGCCCGAGCTGGTGCGGGGGAGGGTGCGGGGCGGGACGAGTTCGACGACGCAGTTGATGCCCGTGATCGCCCGGACCCGGTCGCGGATTTCGTCGCGGAGGCGGCTGCGTTCCTCGGTGTCGGAGGTGCGGCACTGGACGAGGACGGCCGGGGTCTCTTCGCCGCCGGGGGTGGTGATCGAGAAAGCGGCGATGTCGCCCGCCTTGAAGCCGGGGAGCTGCTCGACCGCCCATTCGATGTCCTGCGGCCAATGGTTGCGGCCGTTGATGATGATCATGTCCTTGGCCCGGCCGACGATATAGACATAGCCGTCGGAGACGTAGCCCATGTCGCCGGTGTCGAGCCAGCCGTCGGGGCTGAGGCAGGCGTCGGTCGCTTCCTCGTCGCGGAAATAGCCGACCATGACGGAGGGGCCGCGGCAGAAAACCTTGCCGATCTCGCGCTCGGCGAGCGGGCGGCCGTCCTCGGCGCGGATCGCGATCTCCATGTCGCGCGCCGGCTTGCCGCAATTGACGATCGAGCGGTAGCGCTGCGGCCGGTCGCGCTCCTCACGGCCGCCGCCGGCGAGGAGGTTCTCCTCGACGAGCTCGACGACGATTCCCTCACCCGGCGGCATGATCGAGACTGCGAGCGTCGCTTCGGCGAGTCCGTAGCTCGGGAGGAAGCTCTTCGCGTTGAATCCGGCATCGGCGAAGGCGTCTACGAACGCCTGCATCACGTCCGGCCGGATCATGTCGGCGCCATTGCCCGCAATTCTCCAGCGCGACAGGTCGAACCTTTCAGCGACCTTGGACTGGCTGCCGATCCGGCGGGCGCAGATGTCGTAGCCGAAGGTCGGCGAATAGCTCATCGTCGTGCCCTGGTTGCGGCTGATGAGATCCAGCCAGGCGAGAGGGCGGCGGGCGAAATCCTCGGTTTTGAGGTAGTCGGTGGAGACCTGGTTGGCGACGGGCGAGAGCAGGCAGCCGACCAGGCCCATGTCGTGATACCAGGGCAGCCAGGAGACGCAGCGGTCGGTGTCGCACAGCTCCATGCCGTGGCTGTGGGCGGCGAGGTTGTTGAGGAGGGCGTGGTGGGTGACCGCGACTCCGTGCGGGAAGCGGGTCGATCCGCTGGAATATTGCAGATAGGCGATGTCGTCCGACTGCGCCTGGGGGAGCGGGGCTTCGGGCGCCGGGCGGGCGGCGAAGCTGTTCCAGTCGAGACCCTCGATGCCGCAAGCCTCCGCGGCGGCGCCGGCCATTCCGCTCAATTCCGCGGGGTAGAGGAGCATTGCCGGGTCCGAGCTTTTCAGCTGGACGCTCAACTGATCGATATAGGCATCGCGCCCGCCGAAGGAGGTCGGCAAGGGCAGCGGCACCGGCCAGGCGCCGGCATAGACAGCGCCGAAGAACAGGGCAGCGAATTCGGGGCCGGTCTCGGCGACGAGGGCGATGCGGTCCTCCGGCTTGACGCCATGGGCGATCAGCCGGTGCGCGGCCTTCAGCGCATCCTCGCGAAGCGCCGCATAAGTGTAGGCGTGGGTGAGGACTCCGCGCGGATCGTGGAAATTGAGGCCGCGCCGGCCCTGGGCGGCATAATCGAGCGCCTCGCCCAGAGTCGCGAAATCGGCGAAGCGGCGGGGGAGGGAGTCGGCCGTGGGAGTCGGAATTACGCTCATAGCGGCAGCGGCGGCGGTTGAACCTGATTCGGGCACTGCTTCGCTGGATCCTTCTTCTCTGGTCGGACGGCCTCGTAGACGCACCCAGGGGGCCACGTAGGGCCCAGGCGGTTTCATTTTCCGGCGGGACTGTGGCACAATCATGGCGCGTGAGAAATGGCCGTCCCCGAAAACCCCGCCCGCCGCTCGATCAGGAGGGGCTGGAGCGCCTCGCGCTCTTCTACGCCGGCCGCTACGCCACCACCCGCGCCAAGCTTAAGGCCTATCTCGCCCGAAAGATTCAGGAAAGAGGCTGGGACGGCGAGGCGGCGGCGGATTTCGACACGCTGATCGAGCGCTTCGCAGGCTACGGATATGTCGACGACGCCGCTTTCGCCGCGTCGCGCACATCCTCGCTGCTGCGCCGCGGCTATGGCGGTCGCAGGGTGGATGAGGCGCTCCGGGCCGCCGGCATCGGCGAGGAGGATTCGGCGGAGGCGAAGGAGCAGGCGCGGGACGGCGCGCTTGCCGCGGCGCTGCGCTTCGCCGAGCGCAAGCGGATCGGGCCCTATGCGGCGACGCCACTCACGCCCGAGGCGCGGCAGAAGGCTTTCGGGGCGATGATGCGCGCCGGACATCCGCCGGACCTGGTCCGAAAGGTTCTAAACGCTTCGTCCGGAATGGTGCCGGATTCGGACGATGGCTGAATTAAGCTGCCTTAGCTGTTCACAAATTGGCGAAAGCCATGATAGTCCTCCCGCCGTAGCTTATGGTGGATCGAGCGTTAATGACGTCGCGCCGGGAAGTGCAGTCCGACGATGAGGCTTCCCGTGCTGGAAGCGGCGACGCTGCTCGGCCGGAAGCCGAGGGCGGCGAAGAGGGGCTCCTCCACGTTCACGGCACCATGAAATGGTTCGACGCGACCCGCGGCTTCGGCTTCCTGGTCAGCGACGACGTCAAGGGTGACGTGCTCGTCCATTTCAGCGTCCTCAAAGAGCATGACCGGAGGAGCCTGCCCGAGGGCGCCGCGGTCGAATGCCTGGTCGCGCAGCAGGAGCGGGGGCTCCAGGCGCGCAAGATCATCGCCATCGACCTCACCAACGCAGTCGTGCCCGAGCCCGGCCGAAGCGGCCCCGGCGCCGCCGACCGGGTCGACCCTTCGGCGCTGATCGACGAGGCCGGCGGGTTCGAGGCGGTCCGGGTCAAATGGTTCAACCGGCTTCGCGGCTACGGCTTCCTGGTCCGCGAGGAAGACGAGACCCAGGACATCTTCGTCCATATGGAGACCGTCCGCCGCGGCGGCCTCGCCGACCTCATCCCGGACCAGCCGCTCCGCGCCCGCATCGCCGAGGGGCGCAAGGGCCCGCTCGCGGTCGAGGTCGAGCCCGCCTGACATCCGGCTTGCGCCGAGCCCCCCGTCGGCGCTAGTCGGGCGGCCATGGGCGTCTTCAAGCGAATTTTCACCTGGTGGGAGGGCCCGACCCTCGTCAGCGGCTGGTTCATCCGCCGCCACGGCAGCGAAGTCGGAAGCGATTCGCTCGGCAACCGCTATTTCGCCGAGAAGAAGGGCAAGCGCCGCTGGGTCGTCTACAACGGCCCCAACGACGCCAGCCGAATCCCGCCCGATTGGTATAGCTGGATCCACCACCAGATCGACGGACTGCCCGACGAATCGCTTCCGCCGGCGCCCAAATTCCTGAAGGACCCGGTGCCGAACCAGACCGGGACTCCGCTCGCCTACCGGCCGCCGGGGGCGCTGGAGCGGGGCGGCCAGCGGGCCGCCGCGAGCGGCGACTACGAAGCCTGGACGCCCGGCGAGGGATGAAAGCGGCTCCCGCTCGAGCCGCCGCGATCGCCCTTGTCCTCGGCCTTGCCGCCTGCGGGACGGGCGGGGGCGAGGATCAGCAGAATCTCGCCAACGAGGCCCAGCCGCAGACGGTCGACGTCCCCCAGACCGTGACCGCGGTGGCGCCGGGGACGACTCCGATGGCGCAGCGGGTCGCGGTGCTCGGGCTCCTCAACAAGCGCAATGGCATCTCGCGCGACATCCAGCTCAAACCGGGCCAGGCGATCCGGGTCGGCGACGTCGTCGTTCGCCTCCGCGCCTGCGAGACCAGCGCGCCGTGGGAGGTGCAGAAACTCACCGGCGCCTTCGTCCAGCTCGACGTGCGCAATCCGCAGGGGCGGTTCCAGCGGGTCTTCTCCGGCTGGCTCTACAAGGAATCGCCGTCGCTCAACGTCGTCGAGCACCCGATCTACGACGTCTGGCCCAAGAGCTGCGCGATGACGCACCCGGATGCCGGCGAATCGACGGTCCGCGCCGGATCGGCCGCGAGCAGCCGGTCGAGCGCTCCGAATTCCGGGCCCTCGGCGCCGCGCGCAGCCGCGCCCGCCGCACCGGCGCCTGCTGCCGCACCGCCGCCGGCCCCGGAGACGGCGGGCGACAATGCCGCGGCCAATAACGACAGATAGACGTCCTGGCCGATCTCGACCGCGCCCATGCTGGCGAGGTGGGGGGTCATGAACTGGCAGTCGAGCAGCCGATAGCCGCCGACCTTTAGGCGCGCGACCAGCCAGGCGAGGGCGACCTTGGAGGCGTCGCGGCGGAGCGAGAACATGCTCTCGCCGAAGAAGGCGGCGCCGAGATTAACCCCGTACAATCCGCCGACCAGCTCGCCCTCCTGCCAGCATTCGACCGAATGGGCATGGCCGCGGCTGTGGAGGAGGGCGTAGCTCTCCTCGATCTCGGCGTTGATCCAGGTCTCGTCGCGGTCGGCGCAGCGGCGGACGACCTCGCTGAAGGCGGTGTCGCAGGTCATGTCGAAGACGCCGGCGCGGATCGTCTTCTTCAGCGAGCGGGACAGCTTGAACCCGTCCAGCGGCAGGATCGCCCGCCGCCGCGGCTCGACCCAGAATACCTCCTCGGCGTCGCGGCTGTCCGACATCGGGAAGACGCCGACCGAGTAGGCTCGAAGCAGCAGGTCGGGATCGATGGCCGCCATGTTTGCGGATTGTAGCGCGGCGAGGGCGAGGTCAATGACCGTCGTCACTCCGGGCTTGACCCGGAGTCCATGAACACAGGTCGACGCGAGCTGGACTCGAACCGTGTTCATGGATGCCGGATCAAGTCCGGCATGACGGTTCTAGTACCGGTGCCTCACAATATCTCCCGCACCCTGTCCTGGGGGCGGCAGAGGCGGACGCCTTTTTCGGTTTCGACGAGGGGGCGCTCGATCAGGATGGGGTTGGCGACCATGGCGTCCAGGACGGCTTCGTCGTCCGCGTTCATCAGGGCGGCGGCGTCGCCTTCCTTGCCGCGAAGGCCGTCGCGGGGGCTGATCCCGGCGCGGCGGTAGAGGCGCTCGAGTTCTTCGCGCGACGGCGGGTTCTTGACGTACTCGACGATGGTGACGTCGGCGCCCTCCTGCTCGAGAATCTCCAGCGTCTTGCGGGACGTGCCGCATTTGGGGTTGTGGTAGATGGTCGCTTTCATGGCTGCCCCTTAGCCGCGCCCGCCGCCGGCGGCAAACCAGCGCAGCGACATGCAGCTGAGACTCGCGTCGATCTTGGCGATCTCGTCGACCCGGAGCGGCACGAGGTCGAAGCCTGCCTTCGCGAGCATGTCGGCGGTGCGCTCATGGCCGGCGGCGATGAACAGGGGGTGGTTGATGCGCAGGGCATTGGCCGCGCCCTCGTCGCCTTCGGGGACGGTGAGGATGCGCATGCCGTCGAAGAAGCCGGAGTGGGCGAGGGCGGGGGTGGCGAGGATCGTATCTTCGTCGATCAGGCTCGACGCGGATTTGAGGTGGAGGACCCCGGCAGGGGTTTCGACCACCCGCGCCTCGCGGCCGATCGAGGCCAAGAGCCGGGCGAGGGCTTCGGCGCCGGTGCGGTCGGTTCGGGCGGAGAGGCCGATAAAGACGGTACGGGGCGTCACCAGAGCGAGATGCTGGGCCTCGCCCTGGCGGGTGGGGGCGGAGGCGCGGAGCAGGATCGCGGCTTCGGTGAAGACCAAAGCCGGGTCCTCGACGAAGACCGAATCGGGAAAGGCGTCGAGCGCCGGCAGGCGGACGAGCTCGACCCCGGCCGCCGCCAGCGCCTCGGCATAGGCATGATGCTCTGCGAGGACGATCTTGAAGGCGGGCGGCTCGCCGTCCTCGCGGGCGCTGAGGCCGGAGGAGACGCTCGGCGCCGGGTCGCGGAGGATCGCTCGGTTGAACTGGTAGACGGTCATTCTCGGGTTCCTCAGTGCGCCGTTCCGGCCCTTGCCTCGCGGGCGCTGGCGGAGTCGAGCCAGCCGCCGTCGCTGAGCCAGTCGGCGAGGCGGTCGGGCCAGTGGAGGACGGAGATGAGGCCGGTTTCGTCGAGATTGAAGGCGTGGCCGGCGCCCGCGTACATGTGGAGCTCGGCCGGAACGCCCGCCTTGCGGAGCTGCTCGTACAGCTCGACGGTGGGGGCGGCGCAGCATTCGTCGAGCGATCCGGCGGCGAGGAAGGCGGGCGGAGCGCCGGCGACGGCCTTGCCGGGGATTCCGAGCGGGCCGGGGAAGATCAGGATCTGGAAATCGGGGCGGTCGCTCTGCCGGTCGACGGGGTCGCGCGACGGAGTGCGGCTGGCGACCGCGGCGAGCGGGTCCTGGGGCGGCGGGTTGTCGGCGATGAGGGCGACGAGCTCGCCGCCGGCCGAGAAGCCCATTGCGCCGACCCGGTGCGGGTCGATGGCGTATTCGGCGGCGTGGGCGCGGATCCATTGGATCGCGCGGCGGACGTCGCCGGCGGCGGTGCCCTCGATCGAGTAAGTGGAGCCCGGCTCGCGTGCGAGGCGGTATTTGAGGGCGAAGACGGTGATGCCGAAGCGGTTGAGCGCCGGGGCGACCTTGACCCCCTCGGCGTCCCAGACAAGCCGCTCATGGCCGCCGCCGGGGATGACCAGGATCGCGGCACCGTTTGCGTGGCGCGGGTCGGGGCGGAACACTGTCACCGAAGGATTGTGGATGTTGCCGACCCAATATTCCTTGGCAACTTCCGCTTCGCCGCGGCGGCTTTCCGACCCCGGTGCGCCGGCCGTCCAGAGCGGGAAAGTCGCGGACTTCGTCTCGCGATATTGAGCCGCGGCGGGCGCCGCCGAGAAGGCTATCAGCGCGGCGATCAGGAGCGAAAGGTTCGGCGGAAGGTGTGGAAGGTTAGGCTTGCAAGAGAAGGAAAAAATCCCCTTCCCACGGCGCTCCCTGCCGGTTGCGGATCGGCTCGATTCGAGGCGTGCGGTGCGAGTCATGGGCTTAAAGTGACAGCAAGGCGGGGGTGTAGGAAAGTTGAAAATCGCCACGCGCGCCGCGCGTCACCAGCCGCCTCCGCCGCCGCCTCCGCCGCCCCCTCCCGAGGAGCCTCCGCCGCCCGAGCCGCTGCTCGATCCGGGTGCGGTGGAGGCGCTGGCGATGCTGCTGGTGAGGGCGCTGCCCATGGAGGAGGCGAAGCGGCCGGGATCGCTCCAGACGTTCTGGTTGCCGACATACCAGCCCATATTCTGCTGCTGGCCGGGATCGGCGGACGCGGCGGCGAGGACGCCTTCGAAACGCGACGCCCAGCGATTCTCGACCCCGAGCGCGATCGCGTGGGGGAGGTATCGCTCGAACAATTCGGGGGTCTTTTCGGGCGGGTGGAGCGTCTCCAGGCGGTTCTCCTCGGTGACCGAGAGATATTTTTCGAAGCCGGCGATCTCGTCCATCAGCTTGCGGCCCTCCTTGGTCGGTGCCGCCATCCAGCTGAAGGCGGAGAGGGCCAGCGGTAGAGCGAGCAGAGGCGCGAACATCTTCAAAACGCTCATCGCGTCGCCGGCGTCCGCCGACACGATGACCGTCGTGAAGAGCATGAACAGGGCGCCGGCGGCGAAGCCGAGGCCGATCAGTCCGACCAGCCAGGAGCCGCCGGAGCGGGCGAGGCGGGAGCGGGTGCCCGCGACCAGCGCGCCCGCGACGAGGGCGAGGCCGAGCGCCGGAGCGCCCCAGGCGCCGTCGGCGGCGAAGGGATCGGTCAGAGCGATGACCAGCCCGACGAGCAGCATCGCGCCGCCGACGAGGAGGAGGCCCGCCCAGGCCCAGCCCTTGTTCAAGTGGAAGGTCTTGTCGAGATAGGCGTTCTGAAGCCCCTCCTTGAGCGCGGCCTGGGCGAGCGCGAAGGTTGTGTGATGCTCGTTCTCCATCTTGATCGAGTCGCCGCCCGAGAAGAGCTTGCGGAGCATGTCGCGCTCGGGCGGGGCCATGTCGGCGCCGTCCCCGGTCTTGTCGATCCGGGTCTTGCCGCGGGAGAAGAAGCCGCCTTTCTCCTCGACCAGGCGCAACTTGCCATGGACTCCGCTGTCGACGATCGCGGCGGCGAAGGCGCGATTGTCGTAGCCCATCCGCCGCACGTAGCGCAGCGCCGCCGCGGACATGTTCTCGGGCGGCGAGAAGAGCGGGACGACGGTGCCTGGGAGCGGACCCCGGCCGGCCTTGCGCCATGCGTGGAAATAGAAGCCGCAAAGGGCGAGGAGGGCGAGGCCGGCGGCCCAAAGGGGGCCGTTTTTAGCCAGCCATTGCTGCGCGGCGGTGGGCGGTATTGGCGCGTCGACCACGCCTTTCGGCCAGGCGACGGCGACGGTGAGGCCCTGGTAGCTGTCGAGCGGGGCCGTGGTGCGGAAGAGGATGTCGCCCGGGCGCTCCTCGACCACGGCGGCGTCATGCTCGGTCGAGCCTTGCGATCCGGTATAGACTGCGCGCTTGCCGAAGGCTGCGGCGGCGGGGAGCCGGATCCGTGCTTCGGCCATGTCGATCGGCACCCGCCAGCCGGTGCCGGTCGCGTTCCAGTAGAGCTCGTCATAATCGCCGAAGAAGCCGAGCTGGTGGCTGGTGCGGTAGCGGATCGTGTAGCTGTGCTCGCCGTTGGTCAGCAGCGTGTCGGCACTGCCGATCTTGAGCCGGACTCCATTGTCCATCGACTCGCTTCTGTATGGCTCCTCATGGCCGTCGCGCTCCACAGAGGCGACATCGAAGCCGACGCGGATCGTCCGCCCGTCGCGTTCGTAGCGCGTGGGGAATTCGCGAAGCAGGCCGTGCCGGAAGACATCGCCTGCGGAGCGTATGCGGATCGTCTCGGCGACGTCGAGGTCGCCGTCCTTGCGCACAGTGACGTCGCTCAGGAAGGAGAGGATGCGCTCGTCCTGGCCGCTCTGGGCATACGCCGGCGGGGCGAGGAGGAGGGCGGCGAGTGCGCCGAGGAGCAGCGCCGCCAGCCTCCCGACGCGGGTCATGCTCCGGCGCCGAACTTCACGACCGGCGCCGTCTGGATCGAGGCGTCTTGGTCCTCATAATATTCGGCCTCGGTGAAGCCCGCCGGGCGCGCGATCAGCACGTTGGGGAAGGACTGGATGCCGGTGTTGAGGTCGCGCGCCGTCGCATTGTAATAGCGCCGGGCGCCCTGCAATTGCTCTTCGATCTGGCTTAGCTCGCCCTGGAGCTGGCGGAAATTGGCATCGGCCTTGAGGTTCGGATAGGCCTCCGCGACCGCCATCAGCCGGCCGAGCATCCCCGTCATCGCCGCATCCGCCTGAGCGGTCGCGGCGACTCCGCCGGCCCCGGTCGCTGCGCCGCGCATCTCGGTCACCTGGGTGAGCACCTCGCGCTCGTGTGTGGCATAGCCCTCGACCGTGCTGACGAGGTTGGGAATGAGGTCGGCGCGCCGGCGGAGCTGCACCGTGATGCCGCTGAAGCCCTCCTTGACCAGCGCCCTGAGGCGCACCAGCCGGTTGTAGATGGCCACCAG
>VBAE01000235.1 GCA_005882415.1 Alphaproteobacteria bacterium
GACGGCAACGACATCGCCGACTTCTCCGGCAACACGCAATATACGGAAATCGAGGGCGGCAACGGCAACGACCGGATCAGCGGCGGTCTCGGGACCGATTATCTGAGCGGCGGTGCCGGCGACGACATCATCATCGACGGCGGCGGGTACGACGTCTGGTACCGGCACGACTCCCTCTACGGCGGCACCGGCAACGACATCTTCGTCGTCAGCGACCCCAGCGCCACGATCGAGGAGCAGCCGGACGAAGGGCTCGACACCGTCCACGCCTCGAGCAGCTACACGCTGCCGGACAATGTCGAATATCTCGTCCTCACCGGAAGCGCCGCGATCGACGGGACCGGCAACGCCCTCGCCAACACGATCACCGGCAACAGCGCCGCCAACCGATTGGACGGCGGCGGCGGGGTCGACTTCCTCCTCGGCGGGGCCGGCGACGACGTCTATGTCGTCGATCAGGCCGGCGATCGGGCCAAGGAGCTTCGCGCCGACGGCGGCAAGGATCTGGTCCTCGCCTCGGTCTCCTTCATCCTCGAAGCCCATGTCGACAATCTGACGCTGACCGGAAGCGCCGCGATCGACGGCGGCGGCAATTCGGATTCGAACGAGATCATCGGCAATAGCGCCGCCAACCGGATCGACGGGGCCGGCGGTGCCGACGCGATGCGCGGCATGGGCGGCGACGACACCTATATCGTCGACAACGCGCGCGACTGGGTCGTCGAGGCGGCCGGCGCCGGCATCGACACCGTCCGTTCCTCCGTCTCGTGGACCCTCAAGGACAATATCGAGAATCTGGTCCTGACCGGCACGGGCGACATCTTCGGCACCGGCAACGCGCTGGCCAATGTCCTCACCGGCAATGCCGGCGCCAACACCCTTTCCGGTGCGGGCGGAGCGGACACCATGGCCGGCGGCCGCGGCAACGACATCTATGTCGTCGACGATGCGGGCGACACGGTCGTCGAGGCCTTCAATGAGGGCACCGACCTCGTCACCTCCTCCGTCTCCTGGACGCTCGGCGCCAATGTCGAATCGCTGGCCCTCACCGGGACCGCCAATGTGGACGGCACCGGCAATGCGCTCGCCAACCAGATTTACGGCAATTCCGGCGCCAACCGGCTCGACGGCGGGGCTGGGATCGACTTCCTCTCGGGCGGCGACGGCGACGACGTCTACATCGTCTCGGACGTGGGCGACCGGGCGGTGGAGCTTCGGGCGACCGGCGGCCACGACCGGGTCGAGAGCGCGGTGAGCTTCGTCCTTGCCGCCAATGTGGAGGATCTGCTTCTGACCGGTGCCGGCGCAATCTCCGGCACGGGCAACGCGCTCGCCAACCACATCGCCGGCAACGCCGCCGCCAATGCCATCGAAGGCGGCCTCGGCGCCGACACGCTCACCGGCGGCGGCGGCAACGACCGCTTCGTCTATCGCGACGCCGCCCACTCCACCGCAGCCAATCGAGACAGCATCACCGACTTCAACGCAGGCGACCGGATCGACCTCTCCGGGATCGACGCCGGGCCGTCGGTGTCGGGCAACCAGCCCTTCACCTGGATCGCCGCCGCCGCCTTCTCCGGCCACGCCGGCGAGCTGAGGGCCACGGTCCAGGGCGCCAACCGATTGGTCGAAGGAGATGTTGACGGCGACGGTAACGCCGACCTCACGATCCTGGTCACGGTAACGGACGGCCACGCCCTGACCGCGGCCGACTTCGTTCTTTAGAGGCGACAGGGCAGGGGGAGGTTAGGCAATTAAAGCGGGTGCCTACCGCCGCTTCGCGCTCCCCACGTGCCGCTCAAGCACTTCGCCGATGCGCGTCTGCCAGCCGGCGCCGCCGGCCCGGAAATGCTCGATCACCGCCCGGGGAAGGCGCAGCGTCACCTGTTGCTTGGGTTGATCTCCCACCGGCGGCCGCCCGCGCCGGGTCAGCGTCCCCGCCGCCTCCCGCACCACCTTGCCGCTGGTCGACAGCTCTGCCCGCCCGAACGCCTCCTCCGGCCATTCGGGCGCGTCATCCGGATCGGTCCAGCTCGGCTTCGAAGCGTCGTCGTTCGCGGTCATTCGCTTTCCTCATCGAAATCACGTGCCGCGCCTTCCCGCGCGGCGTCCACACCACCATCACCAGCCGCCCGTCGAGCAACCCCAGCGACTGGAAACGCGTCTCGCCATAATCGCGCCGGTCGTCCTCGATGGTGAGCACCGTTCCGGCAAAAACCCGCACCGAATTCTCGAAATCCAGACCCCGGTGCGCAAGGGTCAGGGCACGCTTCTCAGCGTCGTAGGTAATCTCCATCGGAGAGTCCTTGTTGCGAACATGAAATCGCTCATGGCTTAAACTCCAATGGCGGCAGGGGCGTTATGTAGTTACGTAAAGACGGATCGTCAATGTGCGGCTCCTTCCGAGGCGCGATGGCCGCTAGCCAATCCGATGCCCAGTTCCGCGTGTGATCGCAGCCGCCAATTCACGGCGGTGCGATTGCGCGGCTCAGGCCGCCCGCCTCAATCGATAATGCCCGTCCTCGGCGGAGACATAGCCGAGGCGAACGAGCGCTTCGAGCGTGGCCTCGATCCGCGGTGAGACTCTCCTGCCTTGCCTGTAGCCGGCCGCAATCTCGTCGGCGCTGAGGGTTGCCCCGACACGGAGGTCTGCGAGGACGGCGGCGGTCTGGCCGATCGCGTCGCGGGGGAAGCTGGGCTTGGCGGAGGCGGCTTCGGGCAGCAACGCCTCGAACTGCTCCGCCTCGGGCTTCTTCTGGATCGTCGCGACACCCGCTTTCTTCTGCTGATATTCGGGCCGCAGCCAGCGGACGATGCCCCGCTTCTCCTCGGCCGCGCGCTCGGCATTGAGCGCGACCAGGCGGGCGACGATCTCCTCGTCGGAAAGATCGGCCGGCCAGCCATAGGCTTCGGCAACTGCTGCATCGAGGCGGTCGTGGAGCTCGGCGATGATATCCACCCGCCCGCGGCGCCTTTGATCTTCGTCGTTTTCGGTGAAGGCTTCGCCTCCCACCAGCTTCTCGCGCAAGTTATAGAGTCCTGTCAGGGTAAGATCCGTATGCTCGACGAGGACCTCCTTGCGGGTTGTATCGAGCTCTTCTGCGATCTCTCCAACACGGGTGAGCAGATTTGAATTGGCGTGGGGAAACGGAAACGGGTCAAGGGTACGAGACTTGGAGTAGCGAGGATCGTTGCCGTAGCCCAGCCAGCCCCCTGCCTGAGTTGCCCATGCTACATTGCCGCGCCAGGACAGGACACCCAGCACCCACGCAGCGTCACTGGCGACGCAGACCAGCATGTTGTCTGGAAGAATGGTGGCGTCCAAAAATTGAAACACTCGATGCTTCGCCGTTTCGACAGTCGCTATATAACGAGAAAGGCCACCAAGTGCGGGGCGAAGCTCCGACCGGGGTTTGCCGAATATCCACCACCTATCCAGGTATGCAGCAGCATCTTTCGTCCCTGCCTTTTTGAACTGCTCTCCCCGGTCAACCCTGACGGTCCTGGTTAGGTGTTGATAAACCTCAGGAAAGCGGCGTCTCACTTCGGCCTCTTCAAGGCCGAACAGGTCGATCACCATAACCCCCCGTCCCCGAGCGGTTAGATCGCGGCCGTTGCGGTATGGCCGGATGTGGCGTTCTAGGCCTTCGCGGCGGCCGAGGCCGAGCTGCTCCGCTTCGTCCGCGCTGACGATGAATCCGCTACCGTGGAGTTTCACTCCGGGAGAGCAGATCCACTCGTTCGCAAGCAACGGTTTTGTCTTGGTGACGTCAGTTCCGACGCTCAGATCGGCGTTGATCTGGCCGACCCGTTGCCGAAGGACGATGTTCGGCGCGTCGGTATCGAGCCCGGATTCTTCCACGATTTCGAGTAGCCGGCCCTCCGAAATTGCAGTACCATCCTTGCCTTGCCTTGCCTTGCCTTGCCTTGCCTTGCCTTGCCTTGCCTTGCGCCACGGTCATGGCAATTCGAACCGCGGCAGAGTCGGCGGTGGCTTTCGTCCATGGATGATCGGGTATGGCCATCACCAGGCTCAGCGGCGTCGCGCCGTCGAGATGGCGGGCGATCGTCCTTCGGCTGAATTCCTGCGTGATCGAGTTGGTCGTGACGAAGCCGAAGCGCTCCAGCCGGCTGCCTTTCGCCGAAGCGATTTCGGCGGCGCGGTCCCACCAGTACATCACGAAATCGGCTGATTTGTTGATCTTCGGATGCGCCTTCCACAATGCGGCCGCATAGGCCTCGCCTAACCGAGCGCGGACGTCCTTGCCGCCGATGAAAGGCGGATTGCCGACGATATAATCCGCCTGCGGCCATTCTGCGGCCATTCCGGCCTTCGGGGATTGACCAGCTCCGTGCCGCTCCTGTCCGCCTTCGGCTGCTCCCCGTCATGCTTGAGGACGGCGTCCATCGGAGTGATATTGTCGAGCCGCTCCAGCACCGGATCGGCGACGACGCCGCCATTTCTCAGCTGCCACTGGAGATAGCCGAGCCAGAGGACGAGTTCGGCGATTGCGGCGGCGCGTGGGTTGAGCTCCATGCCGAGGAAGTTCTTCGGATGGACGCTCATCGTTTCCATCGCGAGCGCTTCCTGGCCGCCGAGATCGGCGAGCACTTCAAGCACGTCGCCTTCGAGCTGCTTCATCAGCTCGAGCGCGACATAGAGGAAGTTGCCGGTGCCGCAGGCGGGATCGAGCACCTTGGTGCCGGCGAGCTTCACATGGAAATCGTGGACGGCCCGGATCGCGGCCTGCGGAGCGGCGGCGCGCTCGCGCTCGACGGTGCCGAGCACTTCGCCTTCCCATTCCTGGCGCAGCGGCTCGATGATCGTCGCGATGACCAGCCGCTCGACATAAGCGCGCGGCGTGTAATGGGCGCCGAGCCGCTTGCGCTCCGCTTTGTCGAGCGCCTGTTCCAAGAGGGTGCCGAAGATCGCCGGCTCCACCTCGGTCCAGACATGCTTCGCCGCTTCATACAGCTCGCCGATCTCCTCCTTCAGGAGCGGGATGGCGGTGCGCTCCGCGAAGAGGCCGCCGTTGAAGCGGCGGATGGTCTTGCGCATGATGGGGGAGAAGCCGCCGGTGTCCATGACGCGCCAAAGGTCTTCGAGCATCGGCGCGAAGCTGTCCGGGTTGGCGCGGGCATCGGCGAGCACGTCGGTAAAGCTGCCGGGTTCGAGCAAACCCGTGTCTTCGGAGAACATCGTGAACAGGCATCGCATCAGGAAGTGCGCGCCCCTCTCGGCAGGGTGGCCGCGCTCTTCGAGAGACTGGCTGACCTTGGCGAGGCGCTTCGCGATGTCCCGGGTGACCGCGGCTGCGCGCTTCGTCGGGTCCAAGCTTTGCGGGTCGAGCCAGATGGCGCGGAGGCGATCCCGCACGGCCGGGTCGCGCAGATCGTCCAGATAGATCCTGAAACCGCCGCGGTCGGGGAAGAGGCGGTAATTCTTACCCTGTCCGGAAAAGTCCGCGAAGATTTCGAACGCATGGCCGACGTCGCAGGCGATGATGAAGGGCGGCCAGCCGTGCGATGTCGGCAGGGCGCGCGCATATTGCTCAGCCTGCTCGCGGGCATTGCGCATCAGCACGTCCCAGCCGCGATGGGCGCTTCGCCGGCCCCGGTTGCCATCTATTTCCACGCCCGGCAGGCCGGCCTGCTCCGGCGCTAGCGAGACTTCCTTCGAGCCGCCGCGCTGCCGGCTTTGCTTCGCCTCCAGGACGAAGCAGCCCCGCTTGTAGAGATCGATCCGTCCGTGCCCCCTCTTGCCGCTCTCGTCGCTGAATTCGACTGCGCGCTCGAAGACGTAATCGTTGGCGTCGTGTGTGGCGTTGGCCGGATCGGGTTGGGGTAATTCAAGCAGCGTGCAAAGCTCGGTGAGGAACAGCGCGTAATTCGCGCGCTCCGCACCGCCCTCGTTGCTCCGCCAGCGCTTGATGAACTCGTCGATCGTCATTCCTGCCCCGCGGCATCTTGGCCGGTCGGGAAGGTGAGGGAAAGGGGCAAAAGCGGCTTCGACTCCCGTCCTCCGCAACCGCTCTCCCACCTGAGCGCCACTCTCCCCAAGCAGACTGGCACGAACTGGCGATTATCGGCAGGAAAGGGCGGTTATCCGCCGCACGGCTTCGCCGCGGGGCATTTGCGCGGCAACTTCCCCAACATTAGGGGGCGGCTTTGGTCAGTTCGGCCGGGTTCCGGCGAGCGGATCCGCCTGGCCTTCCGTCACCCGCATCGAGATCGGGGTGCGGGCGTGTTTTTCGTCGTCCTGGCGCCAGGCTTCGGCGGTTCGGCAGCGGCGGGGGGCACGGATCCGGCTGCCGGTGGTGCGTTGCTCGCCCCGGCAGACGAGGCGTTCCTTGGCGGGCCCGGCTCCGCCTTCGGGCGCGGCGGCGAGGAGGGCTAGGATGAGGAACGGCATGGCGGCCTCCGGAGGGGAAGCCCGAGGGTGCGGCGCACCCCCTGCCGAGTCAAGCGCCCCTGCCTTAGAGGCACGCCTCCAGGTAGGGCTGGTCGAAGCCGAACTGCTTGGCCTTCTCCAGCGTGTACGGCCTGAGGCCCATGGACCGGTACTCGCCGATGATCTTGCCGTCGGCGGTTTCGTCCAGATATTCGAACTTGAACAGCTCCTGGGTGACGATCACGTCGCCTTCCATGCCGATCACTTCGGTGATGTTGGTGGTTCGGCGGGAGCCGTCGCGCAGGCGCTTGACCTGGACGATCAAGTCGACCGAGTCGGCGATCTGGCGGCTGATCGCTTCCTTGGGCACCTTGATGTCCGACATCATCACCATGTTCTCCATACGCGCCAGGCATTCGCGCGGGGAGTTGGAGTGGAGCGTGCACATCGAACCGTCGTGGCCCGTGTTCATGGCGGCGAGCATGTCGAAGCACTCGGCGCCGCGAATCTCGCCCAGGATGATCCGGTCCGGGCGCATACGCAGGGCGTTGACGACGAGGTCGCGGATGGTGATCGCGCCCTGGCCTTCGAGGTTCGGAGGCCGGGTTTCGAGCGGGAGCCAGTGCGGCTGCTGGAGGCGGAGCTCGGCCGCGTCCTCGATGGTGATGACGCGCTCGCCCGGGTCGATCAGCTTCGACAAGGCGTTGAGCATCGTCGTCTTGCCCGAGCCGGTGCCGCCCGAGATGATGATGTTGAAGCGGCTGGCGCCCGCGATCTTCAGCACCGTCGCCATCTTGTCCGACATCGAGCCGAAGCTCTTCATCATGTCGATGGTGATCGGCTTTTCGGAGAATTTACGAATCGAGATGGCGGTGCCGCGCAGGCTGAGCGGCGGGACGATGACGTTGACGCGGCTTCCGTCCTGAAGGCGGGCGTCGGCGAGCGGGGTGGTCTGGTCGACCCGGCGGCCGACCTTGTTGACGATCCGCTGGGCGATCTGGAACAGATGCTCCTCGTCGCGGAACTGGATCGACGCGATCTGGAGCTTGCCCTTCTTCTCGACGAAGGTCTGGTTGGGCCCGTTGATCATGATGTCGCTGATGTCGGGATCGGCGAGAAGCTCTTCCAACGGTCCGAGGCCGAGAAGCTCGTCGACCAGCACCTTCTCGAGCGCGAACTGCTCGCGGCGGTTCAAGTTGATCTTCAGTTCGGCGAGCACCTCGCCGATGATCGGGCGGAATTCCTCGGCGAGCTCGTCCTTGGAGAGGGTCGCCGCGGCTTCCGGGTCCACTCGCTCGAGGAGGCGGGGGAGGACCTGCTCCTTGATGCGGTGGATCGAGGCTTCGAAGCCTTCCGTTTTGTTGGTCGCGGTCTCGTTGGTCGCGGCCTGGCGCTCGGTGAGGCGCGACATGGCGTCGCTGCGGTCCATGCTGCCCGGCAATATGTCGCCGGCCATGTCCATCGATTCGATCGGCGGGAATTGCTCGCCGCCGCCCGCCGGGGGATCCGGGGTGAGCGAAACGAGGCCGGGGCCGCCCTTCATCGGGCGGGCCACGCCGAAAGAGGGGCGCTGCCCGCCAGTCCCGCTTGCGCCGCCGCGCCGTCCAAATGCACTCATGTCGTGCGAACCTCTACGTCTGACCGAAACACCGGCTTGGTGGAGGTGGTGAATAAGCGGGAAACTTTGACAATTGCCTAACCGCGGCCGGCGGCCCTCGCGGAACTAAGCGGAGTGTGGATCTCAGGCGACGTCGGCGCGCTCGGCGAGGACGGTGAGGCCGCGCTCGTTCACTTCCGCGAAGCCGCCGACGACCGGAATCCGCTCCGGCTCGACGTTCATGCCGCCGCGATAGATGGCGATGTCGCCGTTCCTGAGGGTCGACATGTAAGGCGCGTGGCCGGCGAGGACGCCGAAATCGCCCTCGGTGCCCGGCACCACCACCATGGTGACCTCCTCGGAGCGGACCAGCCGCTCGGGGGTTACGAGTTCGAAATGAAGGTCGGCCATTGACTACCTGACTATGGGTTGGAGGCTTGAGTGGTGATCACGACCTGCCCGCCGGCCTCCGCCGGAATCGAGACGGTCATTCTTGGCGCCGACGCTCTTCCAAGGGGAGCGCCCGGACTCGAAGACCGGCATCAGCTTCGCCTTGACGGCCGCCGGATCGGGCGCCAGCGCGGAGACGACGCAGCGCCGCGCAGTGGGGTCATAGGCCATCCACACGCTGCCCTCCGGCGAGCTTAGCGACATGACCTTCGAACCTTCGGCGAGCGGGCCTACCTTGGGCGCGAGAACCGGAGGCAAGGCTGAGTGCAACTCGACGCCTTTGAGGTCCGGCGCGAGGGGGGCGTTGAGGCCTCCGGCGAGCCGCTCCGAAGCCGCCGCCGTGCAGCCGAAAAGCTGCGCCATCAGCACAGCCTCCGCGACATTGTCCGGCGTTCGGATTCCCGGGGCGATCTGCGCCGCCGCCGGCCCCGCGAGGAGCGCAAGCGCCGCCAGTGCGAGGGCCGGCTTCCGGATCACGCGGCCTCGGCGGCCAGGCGCTGGGCCTTTTCGACCGCTTCCTCGATCCCGCCGACCATGTAGAAGGCGCTCTCGGGGAGGTGGTCGTACTCGCCGTCGACGACCGCCTTGAACGAGCGGACCGTGTCTTCGACCTGGACGAACTTGCCCGGGATGCCGGTGAACACTTCGGCGACGTGGAAGGGCTGCGACAGGAAGCGCTGGATCTTGCGGGCGCGGCTGACGACCAGCTTATCCTCTTCGGAAAGCTCGTCCATGCCGAGGATCGCGATGATGTCCTGAAGCGACTTGTAGCGCTGGAGGATTTCCTGGACGGCGCGGGCGGTGTCGTAATGCTCCTGGCCCACCGTACGCGCGGTGAGGACGCGTGAGGTGGAGTCGAGCGGATCGACCGCAGGGTAGATGCCGAGCTCGGAGATGGCGCGCGACAGCACGGTGGTGGCGTCCAAGTGGGCGAAGGAGGTGGCCGGGGCCGGATCGGTGAGATCGTCCGCGGGCACGTAGATTGCCTGCACCGAAGTGATCGAGCCCTTGTTGGTCGAGGTGATCCGCTCCTGCAGCGCGCCCATGTCGGTCGACAGGGTCGGCTGGTAGCCCACGGCCGAGGGGATGCGGCCGAGCAGAGCGGACACTTCCGAGCCCGCCTGGGTGAAGCGGAAGATGTTGTCGACGAAGAAGAGCACGTCCTGGCCCTCGACGTCGCGGAAATATTCGGCCTGGGTGAGGCCAGAAAGCGCGACGCGGGCGCGGGCGCCCGGCGGCTCGTTCATCTGGCCAAAGACCAGAGCCAC
>VBAE01000278.1:0-3063 GCA_005882415.1 Alphaproteobacteria bacterium
CACCAACGTCGTCACCAACCTCACCTTCGACCAGAACGGGCGGACCACCACCCGAACCGTCGGCAGCGCGGGCACCCCACTCACCAGCACCACCTATTCCTACGACCAGCGCGGCAAGGTGCTGACCGTCACCGACGGCATCGGAGGCGATGCGACCGTCACCAAATATACCTACGATAAGGCCGGCCGCCTAAGCCAGACCGCGGTCGATCCCACCGGCCTCAACCTGCGCACCATCTACACCTACGACAGGGTCGGCAACTTGCTGCGGGTGGACGACGCCGCGGCCGGCGTTACGCGCTACGCTTACGACGGGGAGAACCGAGTCACCTGGACGGTCGATCCGGAGCTTGGCGTCACCCGCACCTTCTACGACGGCGAAGGGCGCATCACCGGCACCTACGCCTACACCGGCAAGCTCTCGACCGCGTCGATCGGCTGGGGCCTCACCGAGGCCAATATCGTCCCCTGGCTGCCCGCGGCGCAGGCTTCGAGCGACGTCGTCACCAACTATGTCTACGACGACGCGGGCCGACTGCGCTTCACCATCGACGGGTTCAACCGGCCCACCGAATATGTCGTCGACGGCTCCGGCAACGTCATCAAGACGGTCCAGTACGCGACTGCGCTCACCACCCAGACCAACGGCGCCTATGTCTATGCGACGGTAAGGACCCAGGTCGACGGTGCCGGCTTCAAGGTCGCCAACGACCGGGTAAGCTATGGCTTCTACGACAGCGCCAACCGCCTCACCTACAGCATCAACGCCGCAGGAGACGTCGCGACCTACACCTATGACGGCAATCGCAACGTCGCCTCCACCACCGTCTATTCCGGCACCTGGACCCCGGCGACCGACCCCGCATGGTCCGACGTGGTCAACTGGATCTCCGCCAATCCGGCAGTCGACCGGGTCTCGCGGACCTTCTACGACGCCGCCGGCCGCGTCCAATATGCGGTGGACGCCGAGAACTTCGTCACCAAGTTCGAATATGACGGCGGCGGCCGGGTCAGCAAGCAGACCCGCTATCTGAACGCGGTCTCGACCCCAACGGTCCCGGCGAACGTCATCGCCAACGCCGCCGGCGACGTCGTCCTTCAATTCTTCTACGACACCGCCGGACGGCTGGTGGAGAGCTGGGACGGCGAAGGCTTCAAGACCCGCCTCACGCTGGACAGCCTGGGCCAGATCACCGACACGGTCGAAGGCTATCTGACGACCCCGAGCACCACCCACCGCGTGTTCGACCGCGCCGGCCGCGTGACCAGCGAAACCAGGGCCTACGGCACCGCGGACGCGACCACCACCGCCTACGTCTATGACGGCGTCGGACGGGCGACCGACATCACCTTCGCCTCAGGCACCACCGCCGCAAGCACCACCCATCGGGTCTACAAGGCCAATGGCGAGGTGTTCACCGAGACGAGCGGATACGGAACCGCGGAAGCCTCGACCGTCGAGCATGGCTATGACGGCTTGGGCCGCGAAACGACGGTGAAGGACGGCCGCGGCTACACCGTCACCCGGGTCTACGACCGCCTCAGCCGGGTGACCCAGGAGACGGTGCCCCTCAACGGTTCGGCGAACGCCGTCACCCAGCGGCTCTACGACGCCTACGGCAATCTGGTGAAGCTGACCGATCCGCGCGGCAATGCCGGCTATTTCAGCTACGACAAGCTCAACCGCCTCGCCACGCAGACCGACCCGGCCGGCGGCGCGACCTTCTACAGCTACACCAAGGGCGGCGAGATCAGCGCGGTCAAGCATTCGGCGGCCAAGGCCACCGGAGTCACCGAGACCAACCCGCCGGTCTTCGGCAACCTGACCGGCGATTCGGTGACCACGTTCACCCGCGACAAGCTCGACCGGCTGAAGGGCGTCACCGACGCCCTCACCTTCTCCGAGACCTATGCCCTCGACGCCTTCGGCAATCGCATCAGCGTGACCAACAAGCTGGGCGGAGTCACCGTCAACACCTTCGACCGGCGCGGGCTGCAGACCAGCGAGACGATCACCATCGCCGGCACCCGCACCGACGGCTCGAGCGCGGCCCAGACGATCGTCAACACCTTCACCTACGATGCGCGCGGCAACCGGACCAAGACGATCGAGGCGCAGGGCCAGCTTGAGCAGCGCACGACCAATTACGGCTACGACGCCGCCGACCGCCTGGTCTCCAAATCGGGCGACTCGGTCCAGGTCGTCGCCCAGGACCTGACCACGACCAGCAGCGTCACGCCGACCGAGACCTACAAATATGACGGCCGCGGCAACCTCATCGAGACCGTCACCGCCGGGGGTGCGCACATCTACGGCTGGTATGACGATCTGGGCCGCAAGACCAAGGAGCTGAACGCCCTCGGCACGCTGAGCAGCTGGACCTACGACGCCAACGGCAATGTCCTGACCGCGCGGGTCTATGGCGATCCGACCACCGCGCCCGCGGGCGGTGCGGAGCCGACGCCGGTCAACGGCAGCAACTATCGCGAGACCGTCTACACCTACGACTTCAACAACCGGCTGATCACGACCAAGGTCGCCGCGGTCCGGATCGGGCTGATCGACATCAACGGCAATTACGGCAGCGCGATCACCGACATCGTCACCCTCACCGAATATGACCTCGCCGGAAATGTGGTCCGCGAGACCAATGGCCGGGGAAGCACCCTCACCTCCTATTTCGACGCCGCCGGCCGCAAGACCGCCCAGGTCGACGAGGAGAATTACCTCACCACCTGGACCCGCGACAGCGACGGCAACGTGCTGAGCGAGACCCGCTTCGCCACCAAGTTCGTCGGCACCCCCGTCCTCGGCACACCCCCCACCGTCACCGCCGACAGCGCCAACGACCGCACCACCACCTTCACCTACGACAAGATGGGCAACCGCAAGACCGAGACCCGCACCGGCGTCGTCGCCTGGGGCGTGGACTCGAACGGGCTCCTCACCGGCGGAACCGCGGTCAGCGCGACCATCGCCTACGACTATAACGGCCTCGGCCTGGTCACCAAGAAGACCGAGGCGACGCTCGAAGTCTCGGATTACGGCTACGATTCCAGCGG
>VBAE01000278.1:3322-5385 GCA_005882415.1 Alphaproteobacteria bacterium
GCCAGCTGGACCTTCGGCGACGCGACCCGGATCCGTTACAACGCCTATGGCGAGATGAGCGGCCGCGGCATCACCGCCGGCCCCAACGACACGGCGGTCTACCAGGAGACGTTCGACTACGACAATGGCGGGCACATGTTCCGCTCGAACAGCGGCGACGGCTCCGCCCGCATCTATTATTACGATTATGAAGGCAACCTCACCCTCACCCTCGCGTCGGCCGGAACGCTGGACCTGTCGACCTACACGACCGACACCGCTTACCCCCTGTTCACCAGCAGCAGCTCCAGCATCGTCGCGACAATCACCGTCTACGACAAGAAGGGCTTCGCCACCGGCACCTACGAGCTCGGGCGCGACCTCACTCCGCTGGTCCGGCAGACCCTCACCACCAGCCGCACCGCCAACGCCTTCGGCGAAGTGACCAGCGAAACCGACGCGCGCGGCTACGTCACCACCTATACCTACAATACCGCCGGCAAGCTGGTGAAACGCGAGCTCCCGACGACCAGCTTCACCGACGAGACCGGGACGGTCCAGAGCGCACGGCCGACCGAACTTTACTATTACGACGTCGACAGCAGCCTGGTCCGCCAGACCACGGACAGCTTCCACGATCGGCTCGGCAACATCATTGCGACCCGCGAGCGCAGCAAGGCCGGCTTCGGAAGCGACCGGGTGACCAGCTACGCTTATGGCGCCGGCGGACGCCTGTCCTCGATGACCGACGCCAACAGCTTCACCCGGGCCTACCAGTATGATGTCGACGGCAATGTCGTGAAGGAAAGCTACCTCCGCCTCAAGGCCGACGGCAGCTCGGTCACCGAGGCGATCGCCTATCGCTACGACCTGATGGGCCGCCTCGTCACCCAGGCCGCCGCGACCTACAAGGAGCGCACCGAGTACGACCGCCAGGGACGCGTCTCGAGCGTCACCGACTATATGGGCGGGACCACCTCCTACGCTTATTCCTGGAACGGCACCCTCTCCACCACCGGGCTCGGCGGCTATGGCGGCTGGGTCAAGTCGACCACCCATGTCAGCGGCCGCACGGCGAGCGAGAGCACCGACTATTTCGGCCACCAGATCGCCAAGACCGATCTCGGCGGCGCCGCCTACACCTACAGCTTTGACGAGGCCGGGCGCCTCACCGCCCAGCTCAACAGCGGCGGCACCCAGCTCGCCGGCTGGAGCTATTACAATACCGGCCGGGTCTCCGACATCGTCGACGGCCCGACCGCGGGCGCGAACAAGCGTACCCACATCGAATATGACGCCGGCGGCAACCGCCTCTTCGAAAGCTATGGCGACTATAGCGGCACCACTCTCCTCACCTTCAACCAATATGCCACCGCCACCTGGGACCAGCTCGGCCGGCTCAAGACCTGGCAGGACACGGTCGGCCGCGATCCGGACGGAAGCGACCCCGTCCAGGCGACCTACGACTATGACGCCGCCGGCAACGTCCGCCGGGTCCAGACCGGGTGGAACGACATCACCGTCGCCAGCGGCTCGCGGCGCACCAAGGACAGTTGGTACCGCTACGACAATATGAACCGGATGGTCGTCGCCGAGGGCGAGCTGGTGGGCGGCCAGATCGTGCGCGGCTCGAGCGGCACCGACATCTATTACGACCAGCTCGGCCAGCGGGTCAGGACCCTGCGCCAGGTTACCCTGACCGGGGTGGACGAATGGTTCGACGCGAACGGGGGCGAGCACACGGCTCCGGTCAACGGCCCCGGCGACCGGATGGAGTTCTTCGACTATACGACCGCGGGCTTCCTCCAGTCGGTCAAGATCGCCGAAAGCGAGTTCATCGACTCGCCGAACGCCCAGGGCGACGGGCATTTCTCCACGGCTGCGGTGTCGAGCGACCCGACTTACCTCCCCTACAGCGCCACCTGGAGCCGCGACGCGATGGGCCGCGCCACCGGCTATGCCGAATATGATCACGGCTTCACGGTGAACAGCCGCACCACCAATTACGACATGCGCTCGAACGTGGTGTGGGACGAGGTCGCCACCGTCAACGGCAACCCGATGCTGAACGGAAGCACCACCAC
>VBAE01000279.1 GCA_005882415.1 Alphaproteobacteria bacterium
AAGACGGTGTCCCCGGACGCGGCCGAGACGACGTTGCCGAGATTGGGGCTGCTCGGCGCGATCGTCACCGTCTGCCCGTGCGCGGCGCCCAGCGGAAGGCAGGCCACCGCGAGGGCGCCGATGCAATGCAGAAGCCTGTAGGCCATCCTCATTTGTCCTTCCCTACGCCCGGAGCGTTTTCGAATTCCACCTCGGCCTCCACGTCGGCGGACGCGCCGCCGCCGGTGCCGACCGTGATTGCGACGGGTGCGACCATGTGCATGCCGAGTTGGTCCGCCTGCGCCGGGTCCAGCTCCAGGACATATTCGCCCGCGGGAACGTCGTTGAACACGACGCTTCCGTCATATTCGGTCACCGCCGAACGCACCTCCGCCCCGCTTTTGGTCAGCCGGACCCGGACCGCCGACAGGCCGATCGGGTTCTGCCCGGCGCGGTGGAGGCGGATATGGGCCAGGATCTCGCCCGAAGGCGTGAACGGATAGTCGATCGACAGCACCTTGCCGGGCCGGGGCGAGAATTCGATCACCCGGGGCGGCGTGGTCACGTACAGATTCTCGACCTGCTCGGTGCCCACCTGCAGCCGCCCGGTGGGCGCCGTCCCGAGCCCGGTGAGGAAGGCGCGGCCCGTCTCCCCGGTGACCTGCTTACGCTCGCCGCCTTCGATCGCGACCGCCGGCACCGGCGCCTCGCCCTTGTCGAAGCGGCCATTGGCATTGGCGTCGATGAACGAGGTGAAGACCGCGCTGCCGCCGCTCGCCGGCCCGGGCGGGGTCACCCGGTAGCGGCGCGCATTCCGGTCCCAGCCGAGGCCGAAGGCGAAGCGAAGGCCGATGCTCCAGTCGTTGCGCGGCGCCGAATAGTCGCCGCTCAAGGCGATGTCGCCGAACGGCAGGCGGAAGGTAGCACCGAGCTGGGCGTTGGTCGAATTGGGCGCCTGGAACAGCCGGCCGAGGCCGAAGCGCAGCGCAATCCGGTCCGAGATCGCCCGATCGGCGGTGAAGCTCAGTGCCCTCAAGTCCCGCGACGGCAGAAGCTCATAATCGAGCACCGCGCGAAGCTGCCATTTGAAGTCGACGAAACGGGAGACCGAGACGATCCCGCCGAGCTGCTCGTCCTTGCGATAGGCGCCGGTCCCTAGCTTCACCGTCTGCCGCTGATAGTCGAAGCCCGCCGAGAGCAGCGTGTTGAGGATCGTAGTCGAGGCGCGGCTGGAGCCGATCCAGCTCGATCCGCCGTCGGCGAAGCCGTCGCGCAGTGCGCGCAGGGTCAGCGGGATGGAGGTGCCGCCGAAGGACGGAAGGGCGAAGTCGGCGGTGAGCTCGCTGTGCCGCTCGATCCGCCGCCCGATATCGCCGACCAGCAAATTCTCGTCGACGAAGCCGCCGCGATATTCGGCATGGCTGAGCACGCCCGACACCCCTCCGACTTGCCCCGCAAGCCCGAATCCCGCCGCGATCCCGCCCTTGCTGTCCAGAGCTGCGTCGGCATGGGCGGCGAGGCCGAACAGCGAGGTGCGCACGCCCGCGGTGACGAGTTGGCGGTCGTCGCCGATCGGGGTGGGGTAGAACGCCGCGCCGGCAACCACGGTGGTGCCGGTGGTGAGACCGTAAGCGGCGTTCACCACCGCGCGCAGTTCGCCCTCGCCGCGGCCGGCGATCCGCTCCACCGAGCGCAGCCTGAGCAGCGGCCGCTCCTGCTGGACCAGGCCGAAGTCGACCGTCGCCTGGCCCTTCTTCAGCTGGCCGCCGCCGACGTTCAGGATCCTGACCTGCTCCGTCGAGGAATTCGTAGCGGCCCTGCACGGGCGCTCGCTGGCCGCTCCTCAGCACGTCGTTGATGTAGAGCTCGACGTCGTAGCCGATCGGCAGCTCGCCCCTAAGGTCGATCGTCTCGAACACGCTCGCCTGCTCGAGCGGGGCGGTGGTGAAGGAGATGCCGCGGCCGGCGACGCTTCGCGGTCCGTAAGCGAGCGAGGGGGTGAACACGTCGCCGCCGCTGACCCGGGTCGCGCCGAGCGGGCCGAGCAGATTGCCCTTAAGGCTCCGCCGCTCGAACAGGATCCGCGCGTCGGCAGGCCTCCCTTCCTCGTCCGATCCGACGAAGCCCTGGAAGCCGGTATAGAGGAGGTCGCCCGCAGCGCGGACGTCGAACCGCCGCGAGAAGGGGCGGGAGCGGGTGTCGCTGCCGGTTTCGAGGATGACGTCGAAGGCCGGCGGCGAGAACAGCTCGTAAGGCGATTCGATGCGGAGCACCTCGTCGCCCTGGTCGATGTCGTGGCCGAGGCTGCGCAGCCGCGCCGCGCGCTCCAGCCGCGACTGGACCGGAAGCGGCGAGGTCGGCTTCAGCCGGACGGTCAGCGCCTCGGAATCGACTTCCGCACCGATCGGCAGCAGCTGCGCCAGAACCGACGCTTTCACATAGATGTCGGTCAGCGACACCCGGGCGTCGTCCGGCGATATCCGAACGTCACTGCCGCCGGACCGCGCCAGCCCGGCCGGGAGGTCGACGATCAGCGACTGGCGCGATTCGCCCAGTGTCCCCGTCACCCGCCCGGAAGCGGGGGTCAGCCTGAGGTCGAGCTCGAGCAGGCGGCTGAGCTCGCCGATCGGCAGATAGGGGTCGGCCGGGTCGCCATAAGCGGTGAGGCCCTCGGTCAGGGTCGTGCCGTCGAGCTCGACCGCGAACAGGATCAGCTCGTCGTCGTTCACCTGCGCGGGGCCGGGCGCGGCGGCGGCCGGCGCGGGAGCGGCCGCAGCGGGGACCTGCCCCGCGGCGAGCGAGGCCAAAGCGATCGACAGCGCCAGCATCAGCGTGCCGTGAAGGTCGTCCTCGCGATGACCTTGGCGCCCCCATTATCGTCGTCGGCATAGCTGATCTCGAGCTGCTCGCCGGCCCGGGGCGCCCGCTTGAGCGGGATCTGGAGCGCGCGGTCGTCGATCTCGGGATAGACGCCGACCCCGCGGGCGATGCCGAGCTCGGTCTTGCCCGACTTGACGCTGACATTGCCGAACAGCGAGTTGGCGCCGGTTCGCTTGAGCTGGAGCTGGATCACCGGGGTCCGGACCGGCGGCTTCACCCCGTCGGGCGAAATGTCGGCGAAGCTCAGCCGGACGCCCTCGATCTCGCCCTTTACCGCCGGCGCGCCCTGGCGGACGATGACCGGGATGGCGAGGCCGAAGACGGAGGTGATGCGGAAGCTCAACTGGTCGCCGCGCTCGCCCGCCGCCTGCTCGGCGGTGACTCCCGCCTCGCGCGGCGGAACGGTGGTCACGGTCAAGTGGGCGCGATATTCGGCGCCCGTAGCGGCGGCGGGAAGGTCGGCGCGGACCCGGATCGTCTGGGTCTTGCCAGGGGCGAGCGTCACCCGCCGCGGAACCGCGACGATATAGGGCATGGCCGAGGCTGCGCAGCCGCGCCGCGCGCTCCAGCCGCGACTGGACCGGAAGCGGCGAGGTCGGCTTCAGCCGGACGGTCAGCGCCTCGGAATCGACTTCCGCACCGATCGGCAGCAGCTGCGCCAGAACCGACGCTTTCACATAGATGTCGGTCAGCGACACCCGGGCGTCGTCCGGCGATATCCGAACGTCACTGCGGGCGGGGGCCGCGAAGGCGAGCACGGCCAGCGCCGCGCCCCACGAACGGCTGAGGCGCCGCGCCATCGAAACATGCTTTGCCATGGTTACGCTCACTCTTTGGCCGCGCCGCGCGGCAGTCAGTTGAACTGGGCGACTATCGTCCTCAACGCTTCGTCCGGATCGGCGGGCCCGCCCCCTTCTGGCCCCGGAGCGACGCTGATGCTGAGCATTTGCTGGTCGAGGGTGGTGCCGCTGAGGGCGTAGACCGCGTCCTGCCTCAGGATCAAGCCGTCCGGCGCATCCTCGGCGCCGGCCTCGATGAAGCCGCCGATCTCGAGGCCCGGGCTGTTGCGGGCGACGAAGGTGATGCTGCTCTGCGAGAGAAGGATGCGCGTCGGCACGTCCTGCGAGATGTTGATCCCGGCGGGGGCGGCAATCTCGACCTGCCCCGTGCTTTCCAGCCGGACCTGCCCGTAAGCGGGCGGTGCGGCGAGGGCTGCCAGCATGCCGAGCGGCCAGAGCCTGGAGACTGTCATCGGGAAACTATCCTCACGTCAGGGTGGGGGCGTGCGGGGCCCCAGGACCGCACGCCCCCTAACGTCTCATATCAGTTGTACGAGACGCTGACCGTGAAGCTACCCGAATAATTGCCGGTCGCCGTCGTGTCGGTGACGGTGAAGCTGCCGCCGACGTCGAGCGAGGCGGTGCCCTCATTGCCGAGCGTGCTTCCGAGCAGCACCGAACCCGAAGGGTTGCGGGTGAGGTTGACGCCCAGCGTCTCCGAAGAGCCGACCTTGGTCATGTTGAAGCTGGCGGGCATGCTGACCGAGACGGTCTCGGCGCCTTCGCCGCGAAGCGTGTAGCGGGCCCGGCTGGTTGTGCCGCGCAGGAGAACCGCGCCGCCGGTCTTGCTCGCCGTGTCGGCGCCGGTGCCGATCGAGATCGTGCTCGAGCCCGAGGACGGGCGGACGACGGTGCCGAAAGCGAGGGCGCTGTTCTGCTCGATGGTGACCGGGCGGATGATCGTCGTGGTGCCGGTGGTGTCGACCGAGGAGGTCGCCTGGGCCAGCGCCGGAGTGGCGACGGTCGCGCTGAGGATGATCGCGGCAAGAGCGGTGAAATTTTTCATGGTCCGTGTCCCGACTGTGATTTCGTTGACGGACATGTGCCAGCGGCCGGGGGGCGGCGATATTCGACGGACGGTGAAATCGTGTAGGCCGGAAGTGGGGCTTACCCCTATGCCGAAGGATATAGGCTATAGGGGCGGGTCAGTCCTCGGCGCCGTCGCGGGCCGCCGCGAGGGCGAGCTCGGTCCGGCTGGAAACCCCCATCTTCTCGAAGATCTTGTGGAGGTGGACCTTCACCGTCCCTTCGCCGATTCCGAGTTCGGACGCGATCTCGCGGTTGCGCATGCCGCGGAGGACAAGGCCCGCGACCGCGCGCTCGCGCTGGCTCAGGGAGCCGAGGCTGCCGGCGGCGGCGCCGTCCTCCGGCGTCAGGCTGAGCTCCATCGCCCTTTGCAGCACCTCATGGTCGATCCAGCGCCGCCCCTGCACGACCGCTTCGAGGCAGGTGAGCAGGTGCTGCGGAGCGCTCGCCTTGATGACCAGGCCGTTGAGGCCGATCTGCAGCGCCTCATAGACGCGCCGGTCGGAGATTCGCCCGGTGAGCAGGATTACGGGCCTTTTGTCGCCGCGTTCGCGCAGAGTCCGGAGCACTTCGAGTCCGCTCCGCTCCGGCATGTTGACGTCGAGCAGGAGCAGGTCCGGCCGGGCCGAGGGCAAAGCGTCCAGCACGGCGGTGCCGTCATTGACCTCGCATATAACCTGGTGGATGCTCTGAGACAGAAGAAGCTTGATCCCGGCCATGGTGAGGGGATCGTCGTCCGCCAGCAAAATGGTCGCCATGGCGCCGCACGCACTCCCTCTCCCGCCCAACCGAGTCCGCGCTTTTGCGCTTAAGGCCTAGGAGCATAGCTTGCCGCGACAGGCAAGCTCCGCGACGGGGAGCGGTTGCCGCCGGCCGACGAGGCGGGGGGCGCTAGTGCTTCATATCCAGATCATTCAGCACTTCCCCGATCGCGTCGACGATCGCCTGGGGGGCTTCGATCTCGATATTGTGGTGGGTGTTGGGGACGGTCCGGCGGCGGCCGCGGCTGGAGAGGCGGGCGTCCTCCTCGTGGAGGCGGATCCAGCCTTCCGTGGAAGCCACGTCGATCGGGTCCTCCGGATCGTAGATGCTGTGGGTGAGGACGATGAGCGGCCTCGATCCCAGCATGCCCCGCTTGAACAGCGCCTTATAGGCCGCGTCGCCGCGAAGGTCGCCATAGACGCTGTAGGCGATCTCCGACGCCTGCGCTTCCTGGTAAGCGGCGCCGACCTGGATCCGAGCGCGCTCGGCGGCGATCTCCGGGCCGAGCGGCGCCCGCACCGGGTCGGAGCATCTCTTGTAGAAGTCGGAACTTGGGTCGAGCGGCTTCGCCTTGGCGGCGTCCGCGCAGGCGCGGTAGCGATCGACCAGAAACGGGAAGAAAGAGAGATCGAGCAGCTCCGTCCGCGCCGCGATCGAGGCGCCGTGCTCCTTGCGCAAAAAGGCCCGCATCCGCTCCCCCGCCCGCTCCTCGGCCGGGTCGACCAGCACCATCCCGGCGACGTCTTCCGGGTAAAGGGCAGCGTAGAGCTTGACATTGAACCCGCCCAGCGAGTGACCGACGAGGACGAGCGGAGTCTCGAG
>VBAE01000236.1 GCA_005882415.1 Alphaproteobacteria bacterium
GTATCGAGAATCTGACCCTCACCGGCTCCGCGGCAATCAACGGCACCGGCAACGCCCTCGACAACATCATCACCGGCAATAGCGGCAACAACGTGCTGATCGGCGGCGCGGGGGCGGACACGCTCGACGGTGGTTCAGGCAACGACACCTATTCCTACGGCTCGATCGCAGATTCCACCTCCACCGCGCACGACACGGTAAAGAGCTTCGATACGGGCCACCTGCTGAACCTCTCCGCGATCGACGCGAATTCCGGCACCGCCGGCAACGACGCCTTCAGCTTCATCGGCACCGGCGCCTTCACCCACAGCGCCGGCGAGCTTCGCGCCTGGCAGTCCGGCTCCGACTGGGTCGTCGAAGGCGACACGAACGGCGACGGCACTGCCGACCTTGTGATCACAGTTCAGGTGGCGAACGGCCACGCCCTCGTGGCGGCGGACTTCGCCTTCTGAGCCCGTGGGGGGCGGCGGCGGGGCGTTGGGGGCCCCGCCGCCGGGGCTTGACGCACGGCCTCTTACCGCGATTGAACGGCAGCGCCCCTTGCGCGTTGGCGGGGTCGGGGAACAGGAGATCCGTGATGCGTCCACTCATGCTCTGCCTCGGGATGGCAGGCTCGATCATGCTGGCAGGCTGCGCAACCATCGTTCCCGGCGGCCGAATGCCCGGAAGCGAGCTCGTCGGCCGCTCCCTCCGGGTCGAAACCGCCAACGGTCAGACCTCCACCCTGAACCTCCAGCCCGAGGGCCGGGTCGAGGCCCAGTTCGGCGAGCGCCACGTCGCCGGCCTGTGGCGGGCCGAGGACGAGCGGCTCTGCTTCGTCTGGGGCGGCAATTTCGAGGAATGCTGGCCCCACGACCGCCCCTTCCGCCGCGGCCGGACCGAGACGATCACCAGCAGCCGCGGCAACGTCGTCCGGGTGACGCTGCAATAGCCGAGGGTCGCGGGCTTGCTAAGCCAGGCGCCGCCGCTGCAGGCCCTCCGAAGGGAGGCAGCGCAGCGGCTCGATGGAGACTTTGCCGGTGTCCGGGGTGATGTGGATGACGAGTTGGTCGTCGACCATCAGGCCCGGCGCTCCGGCGCAGAAGACGAGGTCGCCGCGGCGGAGGGTTGCACCGTCGGGGACGGGCTCGCCGAGGGCGGTCTGGAGATCGGCTTCGCGGGGGGCGGGGGTGCCGCATTGGCGGAGGGCGAGCTGGATGAGGCCGGGGCCATCGACGCCCTGGATCGTGCGGCCGCCTTGGCGATAGGGGACGCCGAGCAGGCGCTGGGCGGCGGCGACCGGGTCTTCCTCATAATGGCCGACTCGGCGAAGATAGCTCAGGGGCACGAAGCCGGCTTCGATCCGGAGCAGGGCGCCCTGGACCTCGCCTGAGAGGCGGGAGCCCATTGGGAGGCCGGTGAGGGTGGGGGAGAGGAGATCGGCGCCGGCTTCGACTGGGGCGGAAGCTTCGATGACGACGTGGGTCGCCTCGAACGGGGCGACTAATTCGATCGCTTCGACATAGCCGACGCGGTGGTCGGCGCGGCAATAGCCCCAGGCCCAGCCGGCGGTGACGTCGACCACCGCGAACTCCTCGCCGGGGAGAAGCTCGGAGACTGCGGGGGCGCTGTCGGAGGGGCCTGAGCGGAGCAGGCGCGGGGAGAGGCCGCAGGCTCGCACGGTGGGCCGGGCGTAATGGGGCGCGAAGAGCTGCCCCGCCAAAGCGACGTCGGCGATGTCGCGGCGGTAGGCGTGGATTCGCGGGTCCAGGCGCAGGGACGGCCCCCTGAGCGAGAAGCGCTCAGTGCTGGAGGAGGATGCCCCGTTCCTTGGGGGCGCGCCGCTGGGCGCTTTCCTGCTGCTCGATATTGCGTTCGAAGCGCTCAAGAAACTCCTGCCCTATGCTGGTCTTGGCGACGAACACGTTGCGGCGATCCGCCTCGTCGCGCACGCGCCGCAGATAGCCGAGCGTGCCGAGCGTATTCAAGGCGCGAGTGATGACAGGCTTGGATACACCCAATATATGCGCGAGGCCGCGGACCGTGTGCGGCCCGGGGGTGAGATAAACCAGCAAAAGCAAGGCCATCTGCCGGTTGGTAAGATCGGGCTGTCCGGACCGGACATATCCGATCAGGGTCTGCATCCAGTTCCTGAGGGCGCGTTCCGACACAGGTCCCTCTCCAATTTTCCTAGAAGCTTAGTTTCGCACCCTAAACCAGTCAGATCGGTTTTCGTTTCGTTAGCCTTTGGAATTTCGTGCGAAAAAGCATTCGCTTCGTCAGCGGGGGTAGCGGGCGGACAAAGCGTGGAAGACCGCGCGGAGGCCCAAGGCCTCGCCGCCCTTGGGCCTTCCGGGCTTCGAGGAGGGCTGCCAGGCGAAGGTGTCGAGATGGGCCCAGGGCGTCCCGTCGGGCACCCAGCATCTCCTCGTAGGGCGACCAGAGCGGCATCCGCCACAAGGGGTCGGAGACCAGCGTGCCGGCCGCGAGGAGATCGGCGGCGAGGGCGTCGTCGTTCACAAACAGGGCCGGAAGGTCCGGCCCGAGCGCGACTCGGGCGGCGCCGGTGAGGGTGGCGAAATCGACGATCAGCTCCGGCCCAGCCTCGCCGGCGCGGGTCAGGGCGTCGCCGAGGATGAGGCGACCTTCGGCGTCGGTATTGCCGATCTCGACGCTGAGGCCCTTGCGGCTGGGAAGGATGTCGCCGGGGCGGAAGGCGTTGCCGGAAATGGCGTTCTCGACCGCGGGGATGACGAGGTGGAGGCGGACGGGGAGGCGGCTCTTCACGATCAGCCGTGCGAGGGCGAGGGCGTGGGCGGCGCCGCCCATGTCCTTCTTCATCAGCCGCATGCCGGAGGAAGGCTTGATGTCGAGCCCGCCGGAATCGAAGCAGACGCCCTTGCCGACGATCGCGATCCGCGGATGGCGCTCGTCGCCCCAGTCGAATTCGATCAGGCGCGGCGCCCGCTCGGGCGTTGCGGCACGGCCGACGGCGGCGACCATCGGATAGCCTTCGTCGAGCTCGCGACCGGAAGTGACTGTCACCCGGGCGCCGCATTCCTTCGCCACGTCGCGCACGGCCGCCTCGAGTTCGGCCGGTCCGAGGTCGCCGGCGGGGACGTTGACCAGGTCGCGGACGAGGGCGGTGGCTTCGGCGAGCAGCACGGAGTCCTCGATCCGCGCCGGATCGGAGCTGACGAGGATTCGCGGGCCCTTGGTGGAGGGCTCCTTCTTGTAGCGGTCGAAGCGATACTGCCCCAGGAGCCACCCTAGGGCGGCAGCGCCGGGGGAAGCGCCCTCGATCCGGTAGCGGCCTTCGGGCAGTGCCTCAGCGGCCTTGGCGAGGCACCAGGGGCCGAGCGCGGCGGAGTCGGCGACTCCGACGGCGGCGGAACGCACCCGCTCGGGCTGGCCCTTCAGCCAGGCATCGAAGCTTTTCCGATCGACGAGGTGGAGCTGGACCGCCTGCTGCCCCTTGTCCGCCTCGATCAGGGCCGCGGGATCGGACTTGCGCTCTTTCATGGGGTCAGCTCCGGAAGTTGGTCGTTTCGGGTCAAATGCGATCGAAATAAAACAGGTTCAATTCACCACTGAAATTAAATGGAACAAGTTCAACAGTTAAACAGCCATGTGGGCGGAACATCGCAAATGTTTACCGGCACCCGCCGCCATGATAGCTTCGACTCCGGGCAAATGCGGCAGCAACTGCCGTGGGAGGCCCGAAAAAGGGGAGGTTCTCATGGACGACGGTTTCTCATTCTTCTGCGGCTCCGTTCCGATCCTGCTGCTCTTGTGGCGCCACGGTGGGGGTCCCGGGCCCGGACCGCTGTTCCTGCTGATCGCCGGCTGCGTCGGCGGCCTCGTCTCCTGGATGGTCTTCGGACCCGAGCTCGGGAAAGACGGCGGGGCGCTCCAGATCATGACCATTGCGATCGCCGGCGGCGCCTTTGCGGGCATCGCGGTCGACGCGGCGATGGGCATGGCGCGCGGCAACCGGGCAGGACCGAACGCCTAGGCCGGGGGCGGAGCGGCGCTCCTGAAGGGGCGCCGTTTCGTCAGCCAAGCGGAACTCCGAACAGATCGTGCTCGTCGGCGTCCTCGACGAGGACCCGGACGAAGTCGCCCTGGGCGATGCCGTGGGCGTCGCGCAGGTGGACCTCGCCGTCGATCTCGGGCGCGTCGGCCATCGAGCGGCCGGTGGCGCCGCCTTCCTCGTCGGCAAGGTCGACGATCACGTCGATCTCACGGCCGATTTTGGCCTGGAGCTTGGCCGCGGAGATTCGCGCGGTGAGCTCCATCAGACGGGCGTAGCGCTCTTCCTTCACTTCCTCCGGCACGACGCCGGGGAGGCTGTTCGCCGCCGCGCCTTCGACCGGCTCGAAGCGGAAGGCGCCGACCCGGTCGAGCTGCGCTTCTTCAAGCCACTGCATCAGATAGTCGAAATCGGCATCGGTCTCGCCGGGGAAGCCGACGACGAAGGAGGAGCGGATGGCGATGTCCGGGCAGATTTCGCGCCAGCTGCGGATCCGCTCGAGCACCTTGGCTTCATTGGCCGGGCGCTTCATCGCCTTCAGCACTGAAGGCGAGGCATGCTGGAAGGGGATGTCGAGATAGGGGAGCACCAACCCTTCCGCCATCAGCGGGATGACCCGGTCGACGTGCGGATAAGGGTAGACATAGTGGAGGCGGACCCATGCGCCCAATTTGCCGAGCTCCCGGGCGAGATCGGTCATATGGGCGCGGACCGGCTCGCCCTTCCAGCTCCACTCGGCGTGGCGGAGGTCGACGCCATAGGCCGACGTGTCCTGGCTGATCACCAGCAGCTCCTTCGTCCCGGCGGCGACGAGCTTCTCGGCCTCGCGAAGGATCGCGTCGGGGCGGCGGCTGACCAGGTCGCCGCGGAGGGACGGGATGATGCAGAAGGCGCAGCGATGGTTGCAGCCTTCGGAAATCTTTAGGTAGCTGTAGTGGCGGGGCGTGAGCTTGAGGCCGCCCTCGGGCACCAGGTTGAGATAGGCGGAAGGCGGGATCGGCGCGGCGACATGGACGGCGCCGACGACCTGCTCGTACTGGTGGGGGCCGGTGACGGCGAGCACCTGCGGGAATTTGGCCCGGATCAGGTCCGCGTCCTTACCCATGCAGCCGGTGACGATCACCCGGCCGTTCTCGGCGATCGCCTCGCCGATGGCCGCGAGGCTCTCCTCCTTGGCGGAATCGAGAAAGCCGCAGGTGTTGACCAGCACCACGTCCGCCGCGTCGTAATCGGGCGAGAGCTGGTAGCCGTCGGAGCGAAGCTTGGTCAGGATCCGCTCGGAATCGACCAGCGCCTTGGGGCAGCCGAGCGAAACCATGCCGACCTTGGGCGGGGAGGGGAGTATCGTTGCCATGGGAGCGGGCCACATAGGCGATGAGGCGCGGTTTTCCTAGGGGGGTGAGGCGGGCGAGGGGGCGTGGAAGTTGACAAAGCTTACGCCCGATCGCGGGATTCGCGGGGAGTTTGTCAACTTCCGCATGGTTTTGCCCCCTCCGGGTCGACCATCGCCAGTATCTCTTCGAGGCTTAGCGGCAGGCCGGTGCGGGGTTTTTGGGCGGAGTTTCGAGCGACTGCCTTGTCGAGATTGCGAAGGATGCGCATGCTCGCACCGGGCGCCTCGCGGTGGGTCCAGCCGACGACGCGGCCGGCATAGTGACGCGGGCGCCACTCGCCATTCGAGGCGCGTTCGAACAGGGGAGAGCGCCGCGCCTCCGCCTTGCGCTCCGCGGCCCGGTCGAGCGCCAGGTCCCAGGCGCGGGCGAAACCCTCGGCGCCGGGGCGGTCGCGAAGATTGTAGGCGCTCTGCCGGCTCATCCCGAGGATCTTCGCCGCCTCGCCCGGCTTCATCCCGCGGGCGAGGGCCAGGATGAAGAAATATTGCCGCCGCACCGTCCACCCATCGCGCCGGCCGCGAAGCGGGACTGGGGTGAAGTGGAGGAGGTCCGAATCGTCCATCCTCAGCTTATGACTGAAGGGCGGGGGTGTAGGAAAGTGTTTTCGTTCTTGCTGTGTTCCGCAGTGTCGACTAACGGGGGCAGATGGCTGTCCTAACTCTGAGATGGGGGGTAAGTGGAGTGCCGCGGGGACCACAGTCGCTTCAAACGATCACGCTAGCGGCAGGTGGTTGCTTTGCTTGTTGAGGCTCATTTCGACGAGAGCGGAACGGATGCCAAAGAGGTAACTGTCGCTGGTTATATCTTTGAAGCGGGTCGGCTGGCGGAGTTCTCCGAGAAATGGAAGGTTGTTCTTCAGCAGTACAATCTACCATTCTTCCACATGGTTGATTGTGCACACGGAAACAAGACATTCGCGCATCTCAAACAAGACCGCAACGCTCGGTCGGCCATTCAACTCGAACTGATGCGGCTAATCCGGCGCTATGCCGTCAATGGCATTATCGCCAACATTTCGAACAACAAAGAGGATCGCAAGGGTAGCTATTTGGCGGCTGCCGAGGCAGCTGCGCGCGCTGTTATCAGTTGGTCACAACGTACTGCCTATGATGGGAAAGTCGCTTACTTCTTTGAGCAAGGCGCAACCGGCGAGGGGGCATTAAAAGAGTTCTTCTCTGGACTTGACCAAGAGCAGAGACAAGAATTCCTCTACCAAAGCCACACCTTCTCGGAGAAGGCAGACAGTCCGGCAGTGCAGGCTGCCGATCTCCTCGCGTGGCAATATCACAACTTTACAAAAAAGCGGGAGACGAAGGACTTAGCAAGGCTCGACCTTAGGTACCTTTTGAGAACACCTCACCTCATCGATGACAGCGAGGGTGATCCACCAAGAGAATCGCGATGCGAAAGTATCGCTGAAAGCCGTGTTAGAAGGGAGACCATATACTATCTCCCACGGAAAGACCGTGATCCAGAGGGCGGTAATTTCGTGCTCTTGGCTGATGTCCAAATGTTCTCCGGCAAAAGTAAAGGTAGCATTCTAGCCTGCCCTGCTTGTCGCCGTGCGGTTGCCGAGGATATTACCCTTAAGGATATCTGGTTCCCGAACAACATAACGAAGTCAATGCAGGTGAAATGTTGGTGCGGGACGTGGTGTGGGTTCCCGAAGACCGCTATTCCTTGCGCTCCCTAAGGGTTGCAGCCGTCCTCAGTCGATCAGCTGCTCTCATTCGCTGCTGTGGGGACGATGAGGACCAGCTTGTCGCCTGCTTGCAGCGCCGCGGCTTCGGGTTCCCAGAAGCCGTGGGGGTGGCCGGCGCGGTAGAGGCGTACGCCTAGGCCGCCGGCGATGGCGGAGAGGGGTTTGCCGCATTCATCGGCCCGAACCTCCCGCTCCGACAATTTCACCCGGCCGTGGCTGGAGGCGAGGTCGGCTAGATAGTCGGCGATGTGGCTGCCTTCGGTGGAGCCGGCGAGGAGGAGGCCGGCGAAGCTGACCGGGTTGATCACCGTCGTCCCGCCGGCCTGGCGGGCGAGGAGTTCGTTGTCCTCGTTCCGGACGGCGACGCTGATCGGAAGGGCGGGGGCGAGGTGGCGGGCGGTCAAGGTGATGAGGATTGCGGTGTCGTCTCGGCCGGCGGTGACGATGAGGGCCCGGGCCGTGGCTATTCGGACGGCGGCGAGGACGTTGTCGCGGGTGGCGTCGCCGGAGACGACCGCGCAGCCCAAGGCTTCGGCGCGTTCGAGGGCTTCCGCTTCGGGATCGACGACGACGATGCGGTCGGCGCTGGTGCCGCGGGCGATCAGCTCGTCGACCGCTTCCGAACCGCTGGTGCCGAAGCCGGCGACCACCACATGGCCGATGAGGTTCTTCTGGATCTGCGCCATTCGCCATTTGTCCCAGCTGCGCCGAAGCACGAAAGTGTAGGCCGTGCCGATGAAGATCAGCACGAAGAAGATCCGGATCGGCGTGACCACGAGCGCGTCGAACAGGCGCGTGTGGGGAGTCACCGGAACGATGTCGCCATAGCCCGTCGTGGTGATGCTGATCATCGTGAAATAGACGATGTCGAGGAAGCTTACCTGATGGTCGTAATTGTCCTGGAGGCCGTCTCGCTCGAGCCAGTGGACGGCGATGGCGAAGACGAGGAGGCCGACGACCAGCGCCACCCGCCAGGCGATCTGGGCCCAGACGGGGAGGCGGCTGCGCCGGCGCAGGGTGACGATTCGAGGCCGGCCGGGCGCCTCGATCGGCATCAGCGCCAGGCCTCGGCGAGGCGGGCGAGCGAGGCTTCGTGGGTCATGTCGAGGTGGAGCGGGGTGACCGAGACATAGCCGTCGCGGATGGCTTCGAGATCGGTGGCGTGGGCGGCGGTCTCGATCATCGGGGCGAGGCCGAACCAGTAATAATCGTAGCCCCGCGGGTCGCGGCCTTCGACGATGCGGAGGCGGCCATAGTCGCGAAGGCCCTGGCGGACCACGCGGACGCCCTTCACCTGCTCCGGGGGGAGGGCGGGGAAGTTGATGTTGACGAGGGTGCGGGGCGGCATCGGCTCGGCGATGAGCGGCGCGAGGACCTTGGCGGCCCAGGCTTCGGCGGCGGCGAAGGGGACCGTGTCGCCCATGCCTTCGCGGGCGTAGACCTGGCTCAGAGCGATTGAGGGGATGCCGGCGAGGGCGCCTTCCATCGCGGCGGAGACGGTGCCCGAATAGGTCACGTCCTCGGCGAGGTTGGCGCCGCGGTTGATGCCGGAGAGAATGAGGTCGGGCGGCGTATCCTTCATGATGTGGGCGATCGCCATCATCACCGAGTCGGTCGGGGTTCCGGTGACGCAGTAGCGGCGCTCGGCGAGGCGGCGGAGGCGAAGCGGGCGGGTCAAGGTGAGGGAGTGGCCGGCGCCGGACTGCTCCTCGGCGGGGGCGACGGTCCAGATGTCGTCGGAGAGGGTCGCGGCGATCCGCTCGAGCAGCTTCAGGCCTGACGCGTTCACGCCGTCGTCGTTGGTGAGGAGGATGCGCATCGGCTTCGGGCTATGGCGCGGGAGCCGGGGGCGGGCAAGCGTGAGGGGCAACCTCGCGGCGGCTTCGGCGTTGGTCGGTGAAAGCCAAGGAGAAGACGATGCAGGTTCCCCACAACAGTTTCGTGATGGTCGCCGACGGCAAGAAGATGCTGTTCTTCCGGAACGAGGGCGATTCGGAATTTCCGAAGCTGGAGGTGGAGCGGAAGGTCGAGCAGGAGAATCCGGCCACCCGCGACCAGAAGACGGACGAGGCCGGGCGCGCCTTCCCGAGCTCCGGGCCGGGCCACCATGCCTATTCGGAGACCGACTTCCACCAGCTCGAGGAAGACCGCTTCGCCGCGGAGACGGCCGAGATGCTGAAGCGGCGGGCGCTCAGGAACGAGTATGACCAGCTCATCGTCGTCGCCCCGCCGCGGACATTGGGCGAGCTTCGCAAACACTATCACAAGGAAGTCGAGAAGCGCCTCGCCGGCGAGATCGCCAAGGACCTGACCGGGCACCCGGTGGCGGAGATCGAGAAGATCCTGCTCGCCGAGTGACGTCCCCCCGACGCGCATGAAGAAGGGGCCGCGGCGGGTGCGTCCGCCGCGGCCCCTTTTGTTAGATCAGCCTCAGGCTGCCGCTGCTTCGGATTTCGCCAGGCGCCTGCGGGCGACCAGGGCGGCCGCGGCGGCTCCGAACAGGAGCACCATCGGCGGGGCGGGAACCGGGGTTCCGCCGGTCGACGAGGTCGAGCTGGTCGTGCCGCTAGAGGTCGAGCTGCTGGTCGCGCTGGACGTCGAGCCCGAGGTCGAGCTGCTGGTCGACGTCGAGGTGCCGCCGCCGAAGCTGCTCGACGAGGTCGAGGTCGAGGTCGAGCTTGAGCCGGAGGTCGAGCTGGACGTCGAGACGTTGCCGCTCGAGCTGGTCGACGAACTGGTCGAGACGTTGCCGCTCGACGAGGAGGTGCTCGACACGGTGCCCGACGAGGTCGAGGACGAGCTTCCGCCGGTCGAGGTCGACGTCGAGCTGCCGCCGGTGGAGGTCGAGCTTCCGCCGGTCGAAGTCGAGCTTCCGCCGGTGGAGGTCGAGCCGCCGCTGGTCGAGGTGGACGTCGAAAGGCCGGACGAGGTGGAGACGCCGCCGGTGGAGGTGGACACGCCCGAGGAGGTGGAGACACCGCCCGTCGAGGTCGAGACGTTGCCCGAGGACGTGGAAACGCCGCCGCTCGACGTGCTGGTCGAGGCGGTGAAGATCGCGTTGCCGCTCGATCCGCCGAAGAAGGCGCCGCTGAAGAAGCCACCGCCGAAGCCGCCCCCGAAGCCGCCGCCGCCGCCGATCACGACCGGAACGCCGCCGCCGCCCGAGACCACTTCGCTGGGCGGAAGCGGCGGGATCGGCATTGCGGGCATGGCCGGATAGCTGATCGTGCGGGTGGTGGTGGTGGTCCCCGGCGTCCGGACGACGCAGGTGCTGCGGGCGATCCGCACCCTCTTCGCCTTGGCGCGCCGGATCGGCGCACGCGCCTTCACCTTCATCTGCTTGATGAGCGCCGGACGCTGGGGCGGGTTCTCCGCCACATGCATCGCGCCGCCGCCAAGAACCGCGCCGCCGCAAGTGCAGGCGCACAATTTTGCCAAGGCCATTCGTACGGACATAGTTACGCACCCTGTTCAAGGCTCGTCGGCTTGGTTTGCGGGAACATTCCCAGTCACCGAAAGCTGGATCGAGCTAACGGCACAGATGCCCAAGATTTCCCTAAGCGCAAGCGCGTTAACTATATTATGGCCTGTCGGAGCCCGGTTTTGGGCCTCCTGAAGCTGTTCCGTCCCGGATGGGGACAAAGGCTCCGGATGCGTGAATGAACGGAACGAATGAGGAATGGATGCGCGGTAAAAATGTCACTCCCCAAGGCTAAGCGATGGATGAATTTTTCACCCTATTTGAGTGACTTGTAGTCACCCTTTGGCGCAGCTATAGGCGCGCTGGGGCAGGTGCCACGAATCCCGGACGACTCGGGGGAGGGGCACCGAAGGAGATTTCACGGAACCGCATGTTACGGGCCGTGAAGGGAGTGGAGGGGTTATGGCTACCGCTGTCAGTGACGTTTACGACCAAGGCTTTCACGCTCGTGTCGGCCTGCACGATACTTACCGTCCGAGTGCCAACGAAGAATTCATGAGCCCGGTGCAGCTGGCTTATTTCCGCCAGAAGCTGCTCGGATGGAAGGACGAGATCCTGCGCGAATCGCAGGGCACGATGGCTTCCCTGAAGAACGGTCCGATTCGCGAGGCGGACGTCACCGACCGCGCTTCGAGCGAGACCGACTGGGCGATCGAGCTTCGCACCCGAGACCGGCAGCGCAAGCTCATCTCCAAGATCGACTCGGCGCTGCGCCGCATCGAGACCGGCGAATACGGCTTTTGCGAAGTGACCGGCGAGCCGATCTCGCTGGCCCGCCTCGAGGCCCGCCCGATCGCGACGATGACGGTGGAAGCCCAGGAGCGCCACGAGCGCAACGAGCGTATTTCCAGGGACGACTAAGGCCGAGCCGCACCTTCTCCCGGGGGGAAGGGGGTGCGGAGGCTTTGGGTTCGTGACTGTGTCCGTCACCCTCGTCACCCTGAACTTGGTTCAGGGTCCAGGGCGGAGTTGCGCCGGTGCTGGTGGGTGCCCGTTTGCCACCGAGCTTCGCCCGCAACTGGACCCTGAAACGAGTTCAGGGTGACGGGTGGTGCGGATTGCGGGCCCCACAAAAACAACGCCGGCGGCTGCGGGGATTACCCGCGGCGCACCGGCGGCAATGGTCGAAGTCGAGAAGGCTAGTGGATGCCTTCGATCGCTTCCTTGACCTTGAGCTTCTCCTTCTTGAGTCGGGTTAGGGTCGACATGTCCGGCATTGGCCGGTGTTCTTCCTCGACGATCCGCGCATCGATGTCCGCGTGCCTCGTCTCCAATGCCGAGATATGCGCTTGTTGCATTCCCTTCTCCTTCGCTTGGGTGCCGCTTTAGAAACGCCCGTCCGGGTGGCCCTGTCTCCTGCCTTTCGATGGCCGCCCCCGCTTTCGGGACGATCCGTTGCGTTTTTCACTATATCCCCAATTGGAGCGCTTGAGTAGCATCGCGTGAGGCAGATGAGCAGCATCGACATACAGGAAATGAGCATGGCCAGCCGCCTCGTCCGGCTGCGCATGGAGCATCGCGATCTCGATTCGGCGATCGAGGCGCTTCGGGCGCTCGCGGCACCGGACCAGCTCCAGCTCGCGCGGCTGAAGAAGCGCAAGCTGCTCCTCAGGGACGAGATCGCCCAGCTCGAAGATGCCCTGATTCCGGACATCATCGCCTGACGCCAAGAGACGTGGGGCGCGCGGGCTTAACCCTCTTTCGCCATTTCCGGGAAGGCGCCGCTGTGGCATTCCACCCTTTATGGCGGAGACGCAGGCGCAACTGACCCGGCGGCTCATCGAGTCGCTCTACACCGAGTCGATGCTGCTCGCCGACGAGGCGCGCGCTTATTTCGACCGGCACGGCCGCGCCGACCGGGACGGGCTGGACCCGATGGTGCGGGTCGGCTTCTCCTGCGAGTCGCTGAAGGTCACGACGCGGCTGATGCACGTCATCGCCTGGCTTCTCACCCAGAAGGCGGTCCATGCCGGCGAGATCAGCGCCGCCCAGGCGCGGCGCCCGGCGCGGCGGCTGGGCGAGGCGCCGGAGACGGACGAGGAATTGCTCCCGATGCTTCCGGAAGCTGCGCAGACGCTGATCCGATCGAGCCGCGACCTCTTCGCCCGGGTCCAGCGGCTGGACGAGAGCGGCGGCTTCGAGCCGGTGGCGAGCCCGGCAAGGAGCCTCCTGAACCGGCTCGAACGCTCGCTCTGACTGCGGTACAGCGGGGCCGATGAAGGGCTTCGAATTCTTCTATGGTCCGAAGGTCAGGTCCGGCGCCGGCGAGTCGGTGCGGATGGCGGAGCTGTTGCCGCCGGGGCGGTGCCTGTTCGTGACCGATGCGGGGCTTGTGGGGCTCGGTCTCGCCGAGGCGCCGCTTGCCGCGCTTCGCGAGGCGGGGGTGGAGCCGGTGGTGTTCGACTCGGTCGAGGCGGATCCGTCGCGCGCGACCGTGGAGGCGGCGGTGGAGGCGGGGCGGGGGTGCGGCTCCGTCGTGGGCTTCGGCGGCGGCAGCCCGATGGATGTCGCCAAGCTGGCGGCCTATCTGCTCGGCAGCGGCGACGATCTCGATTCGATCTGGGGCGTCGGCCTGGCGAAGGGCGGCCGGCTGCCGCTGGTGCTGGTGCCGACCACCGCCGGCACCGGATCGGAGGCGACTCCGGTCACCATCATCACCGTCGGCGGATCGGAGAAGCGCGGGGTGAGCAGCGCCGCTTTGGTCGCGGATTCGGCGGTGCTGGATCCGGAGCTCACGGTGGGCCTGCCGCGTGGGGTGACGGCGGCGACCGGGATCGACGCGATGGTCCATGCGATCGAGGCCTATACGTCGGCCCACAAGAAGAACCCGCTGTCCGACCTGATGGCACGCGAGGCACTTCGGCTTCTGTCGGCCAACCTCCCGAACGCGCCGGTGGCGGGGGTGCATGCGCTTGCTTACCCCTTGGGTGGTCATTTCCATGTGCCGCACGGGCTGTCGAACGCGCTGATGCTGGTCCATGTGCTCGGGCATAATCTCCACGCGGCCATGCATGATTATGCGGAATTGGGGACGTTGCTCGACCCGGCGCTGGCGCAGGTGGGGACACAGGCGCAGGCGCAGGGGTTCGTCGAATTGATGGCGGCGACGTGCCGGGCGGCGGGGGTGCCGCAGCGTCTGTCCGAGGTCGGGGTCGGGGAGGAGCATCTCGATCTCCTCGCCTCGGAGGCGATGAAGCAGCAGCGGCTGCTGGTGAATAACCCCTGCGAGATCGACGAGGCCGCCGCCCGCCGGCTTTACGGGGCCGCTTTGTGACCCGGGCTCCCCTTCTCGGACGGGAGGCGTATCGGGTGTGGCGCCAGGTCACCACCCGCTGGTCGGACAACGACGCCTACGGGCATGTCAACAACACGGTCTACTATGGCTGGTTCGACACCGTCGTGAATGCTTGGCTGATCGAGGCTGGGCTTCTGGACGTGGCGGCGGGGGACCCGATCGGGTTGGTGGTGGAGACCGGGTGCCGTTACGCTCGGCCGCTGGCTTATCCGGAGGCTGTGGAGGTGGGGCTAGCGGTGGAGCGGCTTGGGGGCTCCAGCGTGCGCTATCGATTGGGGGTGTTTGCTGAAGGGGCTGAGGACGCGGCGGCGGAGGGGTTTTTCGTCCACGTTTACGTGGGGCGGGAGTCTCGGCGGCCGGTGGCGCTGCCTGAGGAGTGGCGCACGAAGCTGGAGAGGATCGCCCTCTAGCTCCTCCCCGGGACGGGGAGGGGGAGCGGACGTAGTCCGGTGGAGGGGGGCGAGCGTAGCGAGCATGGAGGCGTGGGCCCCCTCCACCAGCCTTCGGCTGGTCCCCCTCCCCGTTCCGGGGAGGAGTTAGGTAAGCTCGGCTTTCGCTTCCTCATATTCGCGGATGAGTTGGGCGACGTAATCGCCAGCGGGCTGGACCTTGTCGATGGCGCCTATGCCCTGGCCGGAGCCCCAGATGTCGCGCCAGGCTTTTTTCGAGCCCTCTCCGCCGGCGAAATCCATGGTCTTCAAATCGCCTTCGGGGAGGTTCGCCGGGTCCATTCCGGCGGCTTCGATCGACTGGCGGAGATAGTTGCCGTGGACGCCGGTGAAGAGGCTCGAATAGACGATGTCGGACGCGCGGCCGTCGACGATCCCCTGCTTGTACTCGTCCACCGCATTCGCTTCCGCGGTGGCGATGAAGGGGGAGCCTATATAGGCCAAGTCCGCGCCCATTGCCTTGGCGGCGAGGACGGCGCGGCCGGTGGCGATGGCGCCGGAGAGGCAGAGGGGCCCATCGAACCACTGGCGGATCTCCTGGACCAGAGCGAAAGGCGACAGGGTTCCGGCATGGCCGCCGGCGCCGGCCGAAACCGCGATCAGGCCATCGGCGCCCTTGTCCACCGCCTTGCGGGCGAAGCGGTCGTGGATGATGTCGTGGAGGGTGATGCCGCCCCACGCGTGCACCCCCTGGTTGACCTCGACCATCGCGCCCAGCGAGGTGATGACGATGGGGACCTTCCACTTTGCGCAGGTCGCCATGTCCTGCTCCAGCCGGTCGTTGGAGCGGTGGACGATCTGGTTCACCGCATAAGGCGCGGATGGGGTGTCGGGATGGTCGCGGTCCCAGGCGGCGAGCTCCTCGGTGATCCGGTGGAGCCATTCGTCGACAAGGCTCTGCGGGCGGGCGTTCAGCGCCGGGAAGGAGCCGACGATCCCCGCCTTGCACTGGGCGATGACCAGATCCGGGTTGGAGACGATGAAGAGGGGCGCGCCGATGGCGGGGAGGCGCAGCCGGTCGAAGAGGGGCGGGAGGCTCATTACGCCTGCTTAACCGTCGCGCACCCGGTGGGGAAGCTTACTTGCGGAGGCGCTCGATCGCCTGGGCGAGGGCGACGTAGAGCTTGCCCATGTCGCTCGACAGGATGGTGATGCCGAGCGAGGAGCCCTCGCGGTCGGCAAGGATCCGGCGGAGCATCGCCTCGAAATCGTGGATGTAGCGGTTCACCTGCTCGCGGAATTCCGGCTCTTCCTCATAATGGCGGGCGATTTCCCGGGCTTGCGAGGTGTCGAGCAGGCGCACCGCGCGGCGGGTGAAGACGCCCCGGTCGCCCTTCAGATAGGCCGCCCAGGCGCTGTCGGTGACTTCGTTGGACAGGATCTTGGTGACGTCGATCGCGGTCGAGTTGAGCGACTCGATGAGGAGGGCGACTCGGCGGGAGAAATTCTCGCTGTCGGCTTCCTCGCGCTCGCGGCGGGCCTGGTCGATCCGCTCCTCGACCGCGGCGCTGGTCTCGCCCAAGGCGAGCATCTGGCGGGTGAGGCGTTCGGAGGCGTCGCGGGCCGCGTCGATCGAGCGCTGGGCGAGGGCGCCGAGGATGCCCATCTGCTCCTCGACGGTCTCGGCGACGGCGGTGGTGAGCGCCTCGCGGCTGGCCACGCCGAGGGCTGCGGCGCTGGTCGGGATGACTGCAGAGATCGCCTCGCGGGCGCGTTCGGCGGCCTGGCCGGCGGCTTCGCGGACCCGGAGCAGGGCGTCGATGAGCTGCGGGCCGGTGTCGGCGACGATCCGGGCGGCGGCGGTGTCGGCGTCGCCGGCGGCGGCTCCGAGGGCGCGGAGCTGGGTATCGGCGGCGCGCACGCCTTCTTCGATGCGGGCGAGGAGGGCGTTCATCGCTTCCGATTGGGCGGCGGCGGAGTCGCGGCTTGCGGCGAGGCTGGAGGCGGCGCGGGTGGCGGCGCCCTCGATGCCCTCGACGAGCGGCGCCAGCGATTCGGCGGCGGCGCGGGCCTCGCCGGCCTGCGCCTCGATCCGGGCGAGGGCAGGGGGGAGGGCGGATTCGAGGCCGGCGCTGACCGCCTGGACGGCGTCCGCCATGGCCCGGGCGCGGGTCTCGCTCGAATCGAGCTCGCCTTCGAGGGCGGCGATGGTGGTGCGCAGGTTGTCCGCTGCCGAGGCGAGGCGGTCGGCATTGGCGCCGCCGGCCGCTTCGGCGCGGGATAGGCTGTCTTCGAGGCCGGTCAGCTCGGTGCGGAGACGTTCGGCCAGCGCCCGTCCGGCTTCGTCCTGCTGCGCCATCAGCGCGGCGAGCCGCTCGGCGCCTTCATTGGCGACGGCGATTCGGCGCTCGACGCCTTCGGAAGTTGCGTGGACGCCCTCGACCAGCGGCGCCAGCGCCTCGGCGGCGGCGGCGGTGCGCAGGGTCTGCGCCTCGACGCTGGCGAGGCTCTCGGGGAGGGCGCCGCCGAGCTGGGCGGCGACGGTGCCGAGCGATTGCGACAGCGCCTCCGCCCGGGCGGAGAGGGCCTCGGCCTGGGCGTCGCCCCCGGCAAGCTCTCCGGCAAGCTCGGCGCCCGCGCCGCGGACGGTGGCGATTGCAGAGGCGAGGCGGTCGGTGCGCCCGGTGCCGCTCTGCTCAAGCTCGTCGAACCAGCGATCGAGCTCGGCCAGCTCCTTGGCAAGGCCGCTGACGAAGGCGTGGCTTGCCGCGTCCTGGGCAGCGAGGTGCCCGGCGAGGCCGTGTATTTTGTCGCCGATCTCGTCGAGCCGGCCGGAGAGGCTGCGCGCGGCGTCGGCGCCGGCCGAATCGAGCGCGGCGCGGCTCTGCTCGATCGCGGCGAGCATTGCAGAGGCCTGGGCTTCGAGGCCGGTCCGGGCCGAATCGACCGCGTCGGCGGCGCGGGTCATCGCTCCGTCGACCGCGGCCATCATGCCCGCCGAGGCTTCGCCCATGGTCGCGGCTGCAGCGGCGCTGCTGCTTTCGATGCGGGCGACATGGGCCGACATGCGCTCGGCCGCGCCGCCCAGCGTCTCGTCGGCCTCGCGACCGCGGGCGCTGAGCGCCGCGAGCTGGACTTCGAGCGAGCCGGCGCGGGTATGGGCTTCGAGCCCCGCTTCCTTCATCGCGGCGGCGACCGCGCGGGCCTGCTCCTCGGCGCGGGGGAGATCGTGGAGGAGGACTCCGATGTCGACCTTGGCCGCTGCGGCAGCGGCTTCGAGCGCCACTGCCTGCCGGTCGAGATGGCCCGATTCCTTGGCGAGATAATGGGTGACGCGCCCCAGGCGGTCGGAGGCCTCGTCGCCGAGGCTCATCAGCCGCTCGGCCTCGCCGCGGAGGCGGGCGTGGTTCTCCTCGAGCCGTCCGGCGACGATTTCGAGGATGCTCTCCAGCGCCCGGCTTTCATTGCGCATCTGCGCGACAGCTTCGGTGAAGCGCTCCGTCTCGCGGCGCGAACTCCGGCCGAAGGCGACCCAGAGCAGGGCGAGCAGCACCAGCGGGGCGCTGAAGCCGGCGATCCAGCCGACGATATTGGGGAGCGTGGGGACGGGGTTCGACTGCCACACCGACCAGCCCGCCGCGCCGATCCAGGCGATGGCGAGCAGGATCAGGAGCGCCCCGAGTATCTTCGTAGCCGCCGAGCGGCGAGGCCGAGCCTCTTCCACCGCCACCGGCTCCACCGGTGCGACATCCGTCCATTGCGGCTGTTCCGAGCCGATCATATCGGCCGTCGCCCGCGCTCGTTCTGCCCCCGTCATGGCCGCCTGTTTACCACGTTTCCGGCCATCGAAAAGGTCGGAAGGATACGGTGCGTTAACGCCATCGGGGATAAGTGGCGCGGATGGCCTACGATCCCGGAGCACTGAACGCCTCGCTCGCCGCTGCAGTCGGGGCGGATGCGGAGCTTATGGAGGAGCTTCGCCTCGCCTTCGTCGAGAGCGCGGCGCGGCAATTGGACCTGATGGGCCGGGCGCGTTGCGACGCAAACTGGACGCTCGCCGCCTCGCGCCTCAACAGCTTAGCTGCGAGCTTCGGGGCGGTCGGGCTGATGATGCTCGCCGACGAAGCGCTGAACGGTGCGCCCGGCGATCCGGTGGTGCTCCGCAAGCTCCGATACGCAATCGACGACTTCGCCTCCGCTTGAGCCTTGCTTATCGGCGGGCGCGGCATATCGTCGCGCGCGATGGCGGGACTCTCAGCTTTAATCGCGGCCTATCATGAGGCGGACGAGCCGGGGGGAGGCCTCCGCGCCACCCTTCCTTTGGCCGGACGAACGCTTGTGGAGCGCCAGGCGCGGCTCGCCGCCTGGGCGGGGGCGAGCCCGATCGTCATCCTGGTCGAGCGGATTCCGTCTTCCCTTCTCGCGGCGATCGACCGGCTGAGGGCCGAGGGGCTGACCATCGGCCTTGCCCGAAGCGCCCAGGAAGCGGCCGACGCGGTCGAGAGCGACGACCGGCTGCTGCTGATGGCGGACGGGCTGGTCGCGGCCGAGGAGCATGTCGAGCGGCTGGTCGGACTGGGGGCGCCGTCGCTGCTCACCGTCCCGGACCTGCGGGTCGACGACCGGTTCGAGCGGATCGATGCCGAGGCGCGCTGGGCCGGCCTGGCGCTGATCGACGGCGAGATGCTGAAGCGGACGGCCTCGATGCTCAACGATTGGGATTTGCAGTCGACGCTTCTGCGCCGCGCCGTCCAGCAGGGCGCGCGGCAGTTGTCGCTAAGGGGCGAGCCTGCGGACGACCAGCTTACCGTGGCCGAGAATGAGGCGGATCTGGGGGCGATGCAGGAGCGGCTGATCGCGGGCGCTGCAGGCGGCCGCGACGAGTGGGTGTCGCGCTGGCTGCTCGCGCCGCTCGAGCAGGTCGGAATGCGCCTGCTGATGCCGACGCGGGCGACGCCCGGGCTGCTGATCCTGATCGGCGCGGCTCTGATGGCGATGGCGCTGGGGCTGTTCGCTTTGCACTGGCCGCTGACCGGGCTCATCTTCCTTCTGCTCGCCACGCCGCTGGACGGGATCGCCCACCGCCTCTCGGCGCTGCGCATGCAGTTCGAGACCAGCGCGGGCTGGTGGGAGCATCTGTTCGACGGCCTCGCCGCCGCCTGCTTTCTGTCGCTGAGCTTTGGCCTGGTCCAACCGCGCGGCTGGGGCTGCGTTGCGATCGCCATCGCCGGCTTGGCTTTCCTGTGCGCGCTGAGGATCGAACAGGGGGGCTGGGAGCTTCCCCGCGCCTCCTTCCTCGCCGAGCGCAAGGGCATGGCCTGGCTCCTCCTTCCCTTCGCCGCGACAGGACGCTGGGCGACGGGTCTTGCAGTGCTTGCACTCTACGCCGCCGGCTCCTTTTTCTGGGCGCAAAGACAGGTGCATAAGGTACTTCCGGCCCGCGCGCCCGCGCCTCCCGGTGCGGAACAGGATTAGTGCCGCCTTAACCCTGACGGCTTTATGCCCGTGCGATGGCCGAGCGTAGGCGAGACGGGGATGAGGGACGGGGTGCCGCGCGACTGCTCGCCGGCGCGCGCGAGCGCGTCCGCGTCGCCCGGGCCGAACTCGCCCTTCCCGAACGCCTTCGGCTGGGGGAGCGCGACCGGATCGCAGTCTCGGCGATGCTCACGGCACTGGTGCGGAGCGTCGAGGACGAGCTTCGCTCCGCCCTTGCGTCCGTCTTCGCTGTTCCGGGGCGCGAGCCGCTGCACGCCGCCTTGACCTCGGCGAGCGTCGCCATCGCCGGCCCCGTGCTCGACGCCGCGCCCGATTTTCCCGAAGCCTCCTTGCTCAGCCTGCTCCTCCGCCGCGCCGAGGAGCATCGGATGCAGCGCGCCGTGGGGGGCGAGGGCGGTCTCCTCCTCCAGCTCGCCGGAGACCGCGACGACGCAATTGCCGGCGAAGCGATGGCGATCCGCATCGTCCAGTCCGGCCGTCTCGATCCGTTCCAGGAGCCGCGCCTCGCCCGCGAGGAGCTCCCCGCCGAGACGATGCACGGCCTCGTCTGGACCATCGCCGCAGCTCTGCGCCGCTACATGGCGCGCGAGCATCGGCTTCCGGGAGGCGAGGCCGACGAAGCGATCGCCGCCGCCGCAGCCGCCTTCCTCGCGGAATATGACGAAGGCCGCGGCCCCGATCCGGCGGCGCTGCGCCTCGCGCGGCGCCTCGACGCGGGCGGTCGGCTGACCGATCAGATGCTCGAGCGCGCTGCGGCCGACGGAGCGCTTCCTTTGCTCCTCGCCGGCCTTGCGGTGCGCACGTCGCTCGACCCGCGCGCTGCCTGGGAAATCCTCTCCGACCCGCAGCGCCGCGGGCCCGTGCTGCTGCTCCGCGCCGCCGACGTCGCGCGCGACCAGGCTGCGTCGATCCTGCTTCGCCTCGCCGCGCGCGATCCCGAGGCTGCCGCGCCGTTGCTCGACCAGTTCGACACTACCGACCCCGGCGAGGCCCGGCGCCTGCTTCGCCTGTGGCAGCTCGATCCCGCCTACCGCGCCGCCGTCGCGCGCCTCAGCGAGGCGGCATGAGCGAGCGCGCCATCCGCGGCCGCCTCGACGGCGACTTCCGGCTCGTGGAAGCCGAACCGCGCCTCGCCCAGCTCCAGCGCGCAGCCGGCGGCGAGGAGGACGGGGCGCTTGCGATCCCGCAGATCGCAAGCCTTGCCCGCCTGTCGCGCCGGCTCGGCATCACCATCTCGCGCGCCGCGGTCGCCGCCGAGGGCGACAACGACCTCGACCTCTGGGTCCGCGCCCAGCCGGTCGAGGACGGGGTCGAGCTCGAAATCTCCGGCTGGGCCGAGCGCCCGGCCACCGCCCCGGCCCCCGCGGCCGACGCCGAGCGCCAGGCGGATTTCCTGCGCGCGTCGGCCGACTGGATCTGGGAAGTCGACCAGGCGCTCCGCTTCACCTCGGTCTCTCCCGCCGCCGCGTCCGCTGCCGGCAAGGCCGCGCCGGAGCTGATCGGGGCGCAGTTCACCACGCTGTTCCGCCTGATCGAGGATCAGGAAGGGACACTCCCAATCCTCTCCGCGCTCGCCGAGCAGCGCCGGTTCGAGGATCAGGAGGCCGAGCTTCGCGGCAGCCGCGGCGGGCGCTACCGGCTTGCGGGCGTGCCCCTGATCGATGGCCTCGGCCGCTTCTCCGGCTTCCGCGGCTCCGCGACCGCGGTCGGTAGCTCCACCCCCAAGGCCGAAACCGCTCCTCCCACCAAGCCCGACACGGGCGCTTTCGGGGAACGGCTCGACCAGGCTCTGCGCGCGCCGCTTTCCCGGATCATCGCCAGCGCCGAGACGATCGGCGCGCGGGGCGAGGGGCCGATCCGCCAGGATTATGCCGGCTATGCCGACGATATCGCGTCCGCGGGCCGTCATCTGCTTGCGCTGGTCGACGACCTCGTCGACCTGCAGGCGATCGAGCGGCCGGACTTCCACCCGGAATCGGAAGAACTGGACCTCGCCGACGTCGCCCGCCGCGCCGCCGGGCTGCTCACGGTTCGCGCCGCCGACCGCAAGGTTCGCGTCGAC
>VBAE01000280.1 GCA_005882415.1 Alphaproteobacteria bacterium
GGCGTCACTGCCGGCGATGCTGGCCGCCAGCCGCCTCCTCGGCGTGCGCGAGCGTGTCGCCGACATCACGCTGCCGATGGCGGTGGCCTTGTTCAGGGCGACCGGGCCGGCGATGAACGTCGGCGTCGCCCTCTACGTCGCCCATTGGCTGGGTTACGAGCCGGGCCTGACCCAGATCATCGCCGCCACTGCAGTTGCGTCAGTGATCAGCTACGGCGCCGTCAGCCTGCCTGGCGAGGTCAGCTTCATCAGCTCGATCGCGCCGATCGCCATGGCCTTGGGCGTGCCGATCGCGCCGCTGGCGCTACTTGTAGCGGTCGAAATGATTCCGGATATTATTCGCACGCTCGGCAATGTGACCCTCGACGTGTCGGTGACCGCTGCCGTGAACCGCTCGCGCGGCACCGAAGATTAACCTCAGATTACAAGGGGCTGGCAGGATGAACGCCAGCTGACCACCGCTCATCCGCCCGCCGGGCCACAAACGGCGTTTGTCGATCCAGCGGCAAATTGCCGAGTCAGAATCGCCTTTGGTCGAGCCCGTAACGACATGGCCCCGCTACAATCGTAGCAGGGTCGGGCGACGCGATCGAAACCCTCTTCAGTCCCCTCCGAAGCAATCGCGTCGCAACCAAAAGAGAAGGATGCGACGATGAGACTCTTGATGATAGTGATAGCCGCGGTGACGACGTCGACCGCGCTGGTGGTGCCGACCGTCGGCCAGGCGCAAATCGCCGGCTTGGGCAAAGAACCCACACAACAGACGATTGCATGATTTGCCGACTAGCGGCCGGCGATGCTCCGCACCTGGTCGGAGTATAGCCGGCCCACCGGCTGTTCGGTGCCGTCCCCCAGACGCGCAATCCAGCGTCCCGAGGGATTGCGGGTAAAGCCGCCGATGAAGTCGCGTCGGACAATTGCCGATCGGTGCAACCGGACGAACAATTCCGGATCGAGGCCCTCTTCAAGAGCCGCCATAGAATGGTGGATCAGCCAGCTGCGCCGCCCCACGTGGAGGCGCATATAGTCGCGTTCGGCCGACACCCGGTCGATGTCGCGCGAAGCGATCCGGACCAGCCCGGTGAGATCCGAAGCCCAGAATTCATCGAGCCATTGCGACGGTTTCGCCGGTATCTTCGACGGCGCTTCGCGCCGCGCGCGGATATAGTCGCGGGCCCGCTCGAGCGATCGTTGCAGGCGGGCTGGATCGACCGGCTTCATCAGATAATCGACCGCGGCGACCTCGAAGGCGGCGACTGCGAATTGGTCGAAGGCCGTCACGAACACGACCGCCGGCGAAGGGTCCTGCGTCGCCAATGCCCGGGCCACCTCGATGCCATCGAGGCCTGGCATGGCGATGTCCAGCAGCAACAGGTCTGGCTTCAGCGCGTCCGTCATGCGCACGGCGCTGTCGCCGTCGCTCGCCGAGCCGACTAGGTCGATCCCGTCGCAGCGCGCCAGCAGTAATTGCAGCCGCTCGGCGGCGAGCGGTTCGTCATCGGCAATCAGGACTTTGAGCTCGGTCGGTTCATCCATCTTTGCGATCCAGCGGCAGTGTCAGGAGGACACGATAACCGCCATCCGCCACCGGGCCAAATTCGCATTGAGCAGCCGGGCCGAAGCGCGCCGTCAGCCGCTGACAAACATTAGTGATGCCAACACCAACGCCATCCGGCGCCTCCCGCCGCTTTGCCGATTTGTCGGTCGGCCCGCCGCTGTTGGCGACTTCGATGGTGAAGCGACCCGGCCCCGCCTCGCGTGCCACGATTTTCAGCGTGACCTTATCGCGCGTCGGCGAGACGCCGTACTTGATCACATTCTCGACCAGCGGCTGCAGGATCAGGCCCGGAAGCCGCGCATTCTCGAGCTCGGACGGAACGTCGATATCGACCTTCAGGCGCTTTGGGAAACGGACCATCTCAATGTCGAGATAGAGGCGCTGGAGCGCAATCTCCTCGGCCAGGCTGACGTCTTCCGACGGGTCGAGCGACAGGCTCGAGCGGAAGAAGGTCGAGAGCTTCAGGATCATTTCCTCGGCTTCACTGGGCCGGCTGGACATGACCAATGACGACAGGGAATTCAGCGTGTTGAACAGGAAGTGCGGATTGATCTGGTAGCGCAGCGCCCGAACCTGCGCGGAGCGGGCGGCCGCTTCAGCCTCGGCTGCCCGCCGCTGTGCCCGAAGCGCCTCCGACTGCGCGATCGCTGCGAGATAATAAGCGCTCCAGGCTGCGAAGAAAAACAGCCAGACCATCGCGCTGTCGGCGGCGTAGCGAATGCGCTTGTTGGGATCGAGTTCGTTGATGTGCGGCCAGGTGAAGACGAGCGGTTCGGCGGCGGCGCGCTCGATACGCACTTCCTTGCCCTTCTCGATGATGATGAACCCTTCGCGGGCCTGGAAGCGGAACTCTTCGCGCGACTGCCGCATCCGGTCTTCAGCGGCGATAAGGATGCCCGACATGGCGCAGGCGGCAAGGAAGCTGCAGATGCCGGCGACGACGGTCTTGCGGGCGACTGACCCGTCGCGGGCGAACGATGCGATGGCGACATAGACCAGGACCGTCAGGACCATGCCGACGCTGATCGTAATCAGCCGGTTGGAAATGGCCGTCAGCGGGTCGCTGCCGAGGAAGGCGCGGGCAACGACGGTCAGCGCATAGAAAAACCAGAAGCCGATGATCGATTTGACCGCGAGCGGCCAGTCGCTGAACCGGGAGGTACGGAGATAGGTGGAGGAAGCAAGCATCAAGCCGTTGTACCGGCTTGCTTTGGAAACCGGCAATGACCTTGGACCATGTTGGCAGAACCCCCGCGACCGCCGGTCGAAAGATGAACGGCAGATTTACGGAATCCTACCGGAACGTGCATGCCGCGCCAACCGTTCATGGACCGTAACAAGCCAGAGGATTCGAGCCGTGAACGACAATGATAAAGTGCCGGCCCCGGTGATTTCGGCCGAGCCCGAGAAAGAGCTGGCGATCCGAGTGCGGCCGCCCAGCCTGGCTGCGGCGACGAACCGGTCCCATCGTCCGGATTTCCGGAGTAGTTGCGAAACCGTCACGATTCCGACGTGGCGTTGCAATAAACCCACAATCCACAGTTTAGCGACGAACGGTGAAATTTTGTCGTTGCTGCAAGGACTCCCGTCTGATTCAATCTGAACGGAGGGTGGGACTGTGGTTAAGTATATTGCAACCAAACACACCGCATGATCCCGCCGGTGGAAAAGGAGTCGGCCTGAAATGATCACGCGGACGAGCCAGCCAGCGAGCGGCGCGATGCTGATCTCGGAGATGAAGGAGTTCGCCTCCTTCCCGAAGGCGACCCAGCGCTATATCCGCCGGTCTCTCGACGTGGCCTATGGACGCCGCGACGCAATCGAGTGCTGGGCCCGCGACGAGGGCGAAGCGGCTTCGATCCGCGCCCAGTCCCGGCTTTACAAGCAAATCGATCATTTGCGGCTCCAGGTGCCGGACGACAGCGGCCTCGACATGATCGAGCCGTTCATCGGCATGCTGATCGCCGTTGCCGCCTTCGATCTCGGTCAGGACCGCCTGCCCAACTTTGCGGCGTTCCGCTTCCTCTATGAGCGGCTCATCGGTGCATCGGCCCGGCCATGGCTGCCGGCCGCATTCTGTGCTGCCGCAGCCCTGCCGCACCTGCATCCGGACCGGCGCCGGACCCTGCTTCAGTCGATCAGCGAAAGCGCGGCGACCGCGCCGGGCTGGTCGAACCGTGAGCCCGCCTTCTGGCCGGAGTGGGTCGAAAAGGTCGATCAGCAGCAGGCTGCCTGACCTCAAACATCCTTCCTGAGTGACGGGAAGATCGCCGCGAGCTGGCGGATGCTGTCTTTCGCATTCTGGTGATGAATGAAGATGACTCCGTGGGCCTCATAGGCGTCGCGATGGGTCTCCCGGTCGTCGACCAGCACATCGCCCGGATCCAT
>VBAE01000237.1 GCA_005882415.1 Alphaproteobacteria bacterium
GCCGCCCGCGCCCGCGCCGCCGCCGCCGCCGCCGCCCCAGCCGCCGTCGCCGCCCGGCGTCCAATCGCCGCTGACGACTGGATCTTCATCGCGCCGAAGCACGGATCCGGGAACCAGACCGGCGAGGCGCGGCCCGACATTGGTCTCGTAACTGCCGCGCCCGTCGATATCATCGTCGGAATATGCATCGATGACGTTGGTGGTCACCGAATAGGCAAGGTGGACCAGTCCGACCACATCGAACGCGTCGGCGAGGTTGGGAACACCGGGGATTCCGGCAAGGATGATCGAGACGATGTCCGTGTTGTGGACGCTGGTACCGTTGTCGTAACGCTGCGCAGTAGAGCCGCCGATCCCGCCGCCGCCGCCGCCGGTGAAGACGACCCAGCTGTTGTCGCGCCCCGGCCCCTGCCCCGCGCCGCCACCGCCGCCCGCGCCGCCGCCGGCGCCGCCATCGTCATAATCGTGGACGGTCGATCCATAGACCTTCTGGCCGAATAGCGTGTAATTGCTCTCGAAGTGGGTCACCATCCCGCCGCCGGAGCCCGCGGCCGCCAAGGTGTAGGCGACCCCTCCCGCGCCATTGCCGTCGTCGAGTCCGCCATAGATATTGGCGCCGCCCGATGCGCCGACCCCCACGCCGCCGCCGCCGCCGCCGAGGCCGCCGACTCCGCCGGCACCGCCATTCCCCCCCATGCCGCCGCCGCCGCCGCCAGCGCCAGTGCCGCCACCTACGGCCCCGTCTCCGCCGCGCGCACCGGCCGCCTCGAACGCGACATTCTCAAGCGTGACTTCCGCGGCCGCTCCGACGAACACGCCTCCGCCAAGCCCCGCGCCGCCGCCCGCGCCCGCGGCACCGCCGCCGCCATCGCCGCCGAGCGCGACGGTGTGCGCGATCGTCAGATTGGAGATGGAGACGTGCCCGGAATAGACGAGGAAGCCGCGGAACTGGTCGTTGCCGGACACGAGGTGGTTGCCGCCGGTCGCAGCGTCATGCCCGTCGATCTCGAGCGAAGCCCCGTGGCTGACGATCAGCGGCAGATCGGCGGTGAGCGTGATGTCTGCGGCGATCTTGATCGTGAACTGGCCATCGGCCGGCGCAGCGGAGAAGTCCTTCAGCGCCTGGCGCAGTTGCGCCTCGTTGGTGACTGTGATGGTCGTGATCGCCACTTTGCCCTCCCGGCCCGCCGCTGGCCTGGAGGACCGAGAAGCACCCGCCGGGAATATCATCACCTAGCCGTTCGGACCGACCGATGTTTTGCCGATGAATCTCCGAAACGGTGCCTTAAGTGCCTATAATCTTGCCGAACGTCGGTTCCCGGAGATTGACTCCGGAACGGATGTAACTGACGAACGGGCGCTTAGGGAGGCGCGGTTGGGGACTTTTCTTGGCGAGAGCATCGACCTCTCGCGCGAAGAGCCGTTCCGGGTCGGGTCGCTCTGGGCTGAGCCGGCAAGGCGCACGGTCCTTGCGGCGGGCGGCGTCGAGCGTCGCCTCGAGCCCCGCGTCATGCAGGTTCTGGTAGCGCTCGCATCGGCGAAAGAAGCCACGGTCAGCCGCGCCACGCTACGCGCGCGGTGCTGGGGCGGCCGAACGAGCAGCGAGGACGCGATCGACCGGGTGATCAGGCTCATCAGACGCCTTGCCTCGGAAGCCGGCGAGGGCAGCTTCATCGTGGAGACGATCCCGCGCGTCGGATACCGCCTGCTCGTGACTGCGCCGCCGGCGGCAGAGCTGCAGCCGGCCGCCGCTGAGGCTCCCGCGCGCGGACCAAGCCGCCGAATGCTGCTCGCCTCCGCGGCGGCCGGAGCGGCAGCAGCGCTCGCCGGCGGAATCTATGCCTTGCGCAATCTGCCCGGGCAGGCCGAGCGGAAGCCGATCGCGCTGGCAATCCTGCCATTCGAGGACCTGGGCCGCGATCCCCGGGCGAAGCAGCTGGCGCGAGGCATCTCGCGAGACCTCCGCGCAGCACTTTCGCGGGTCGCGGGCCTGGACGTGATTTCGGACCTCTCCTCGTTCGCGCTTGCCGACCGGCAGCTCGCTCACCAGGAGATCGGGCGCCGGCTGGGCGCCTCGCTCCTGCTTCAGGGGAGCGTCAGCCAGTCCGGCGGGGCATTGCGGATCGGGACCGAACTGGTCGAAGCGGAGCGGGATTCCGTCGTCTGGACCGCATCGCACCGCGGCGGCCTGGCCGACTTGTTCAAGCTGCAGGACCTTGTCACCTCAGCGGCGATACAACAGCTCGAAGGGATGATCGGACCCGAGCGGGTCACGGAGCGGCCGCCGATGCGCCGCCGCGATCCCGTCGCATTCCGCAAAGTGCTGCAGGCGGAACAGTTGATCGAGGACAGCCGCACCCTTCGGATGACCGCGAAGGAGGGCGACGCCCTCGACGCAGCGGACCGGGCATTCGCGCTCGCAAAGGAGGCGCTCGGCGTCGACCGGAACGATGTCGGAGCTCTGCTCGCACTCGCGGTCCTGACCCGCAACGGCTGGACCCGTCAGATGACGGCGCAGCCTCTGACGACCGGTCAGCGCGCCGCGGCCGCGATCGGCTTCGTGCGGGCCGCCCTGGTCTCGGATCCAAACGACCCAGCGGCGCTGACGGCGCTCGGCGACCATTATCGGCGCTACGAATGGCGATGGGGCGAGGCGGAGAACCTCTTCCGCCGGGCCCTCGCGATCGACCCGAACCTGCCCGAGGCGCATTGGTCCTATGCCTATATGCTCGGCACACAGGGACGGGGGATCGAGGGTCTCGCCCATGCGGAGAAGCTGTTCCGGCTCGACCCGGAGACGGCCTGGCGACGGGTTGCCCTTCCCCGGCTCCTCTACATCGCGGGGGACCGGGCGGGAGCATTAAGGCGCTACGACAGCGAGCTGGCATTCGCGCCGGACAACCTCTTCCTGATCCGGGAGGTCTACCTGATCCACCTCTCGGAAGGCGATGGGGCCGGGCTTGCCGGCCTCCGAGCCAATGTCGGCAGGCTCTGGCAGACTCGACCGACACCCGCGGGCGTGACGAAACTGGCGAGCCGCATAGAGGCCGCCGAGGCGGCGCTTTCGGGACGGCCGCAGGCTTTCCTTGCATCGGTGGATGCCGACGTCGCCGCGTTCGACGCGCCCGCCTCGGGACCGTCGGCGACCCAGCAGGGGCGCGCCAGCGTCGACCTGCTGTACGTCCATGCCCTGGAATATGCCTGGGCCGGCCGGAGCGACAGGGCATTGGACCTCCTCGAGCGGGCGCTCGCCGCGCGCTCGCTCTACTGGCCGGCAACCCTGCCCTACGGCCGCGCCGAGTTTCCGGAAGCCGTCCGAAAGGATCCGCGCTACGCCGCTTTATGGAAGAGCGATCCGCGGCTGCAGGAGCTGATCCAGACGCGACTGCGCTCCCTCACGTCGCGGCAGATGACCGGAACCCTGCCGGACGGCAGCCGCGTGACTGGCAGTGTGACTTAGGGAGGCTCTGAAGGTGCCCAGGGACGGAATCGAAGAAGCCCCGAAGCCCCGCGGTTTACCCCCGCTGTTTCGCCTGCGACACGAGCTGGTGCCCCGGAACTACCCCCAGTTCGAAATCTGACGGTGGTTGGATTCCAGGATGCGGTAAACTGAGGCGTAGCAGTGGCAAGCTGCTTACGGCACCGACCGCTCCCGACAGCTTGGGGGAGTGGCCTCCACGCAACGGGTGGCGGGCGGGCTGATTCAGTGACCCGCCTCCATCGCACTGCAGAGGTCAGGGGTTCGATTCCCCTCAGCTCCACCAGCCTTCTCAATGACTTAGCGCCGCCGCAAAGCGGTCGTACGGAAAAAGTACGGGAAACATCCTCGGACGGCACGGGTACAAATGAGCCCGTCACGCCACCAGCTGCCCAACAGCGGGATCTCTGGATCCGGGACGTTGCATGGCTCGATGTCCCGGGAAACATGTGTGTGCGGCGCATAGGCTGCCAGTTCTGCTTTTGACTAACGGCATGCGCGCAACCTCTTGGACATCTGACCACCCAATGCGCCCGGTGACCGCCGCCCGATGGCATGATAGATGTGTGTGATGGGCATCTGTTCCCCTCCAGACCCAGGATTGTTGGGTGGACTCGTCGAGAACCGGGACGACGCTCCAGAACTCGAAGACAAGCGTTGTATGCCGCTTATGGGCCCGTGCCGCCGTGCTGCGATCGCACGGCACGTCTGTGTTCTGGCGAGGTAGGCAAAGAGACACCCATGCAAGAAATCCTAAATGCAGGGTGGTTTAGCCTCGCAGTAGGTTCTTTCCTGAGCTTAGCGAGTATTTGGCTAGCTCTCGTTTTATACAAGCGCGGACGTATAGCTTCAACGCTCCGGGCCTTCCTTGTGGAGGAGTATATCAAATGTCCGTCGGGTTCCACGCACGGCCAGTCCCTCGAGGTACTCTACAGGGGCAAGCCAATTCCACGGCTGACATTAGCTGTGTTCGGGGTCTGGAACGATGGCGTGACAACCGTCCTCGGTAATGACATTATTGATAGCGACCCTCTGAGGCTGGAGTTCGAGGAATCGACGGAAATTCTGGACGCATTTGTTGCCAGCAGCGTTAGGATAGTAAACAAAGCACATGCAGATATTAGTACGAAAGAATCTGTTGAAATACGGTTTGATTTTTTAGATCCTGGCGATGGGTTTCGGCTGCACGTGATGCACACTGGCCTCCAAGGGTCCGCACGATTGAGAGGGACAATACGCGGTATCCCGAGAGGTTTTGAGTCGCCTAATAGAGTACCCAATATCAGGTGGTTTACTAGGTGGGCAGCCCACATCTGTCTAATGGTCCCCGTAGGTGCCGCGGCCTACTTTGTTGGACTACAGCTGCAACGGATTAGCGCTGAACCTTGGATTCCCAACATTCCGTTTGCTTCCATGGTTGTAGCAATATATTTAGCTATTTCTGCCGTACGCGCACGCGAGGCTCCCTTATCCTATCGGATTCGAAGCGCGCCCCGCGTGGTCGTCGATGGCATCTTGTTGGCGGGATGGCCGTCTCGATCCCCCGATGAGCCGGAGCGGTAGCAAGATTCTCGTTAGTGGCCGCACCATGCAGAGACATCGACGTGGCATATCACAAGCGACGCGATAGCACGCTGGCGGCGAACCGGACGAAGGAGAAGGCGCATCTCGGCTTTACGCTGGTCTCGCGCTAGACTGCTGATACGTCCACTCACGCCAGCCTCTAGATCCAAGAGCAGTGAGCAATGAACATAGAGGGTGTCGGCGAGCTTCTCGCACGAGTTGGGCCGCTGGGAGCTGCTTGCGTGCTGTCTCTTATGGCGGCGGTCGGCCTTCTTTTCTATGCAGCCCATCGGGTCAATGAAGCACGGCCGGTCCGCTGGCCGACGTGGGCTCTCCTGTTGACATCCATTGTGATTGCTTCGGCGACTGGATGGTGGCTAGCAGCGCGGTCTCCCGGTGCGGCCACCTCTCCTCCACCGCAGGCCGTCGCCACCTTCCCCGCGAGAACCGCCATCCCTCAACAACTAAAGCGCCGAGACTTGGCCGAGCGGCCTCTCCCCGCACGCCGAACAGGCGCTCCTGAAATCGCAGCTCCAACTCAGGAGGATCCCCGGCCCGATTATACCTGCGGTCCACCGTATTACCTTGCTTGGTTTAGAACGACGGAAGATGATTACGACTCCACAGTTCCTGAAGCCCAAACTCCAAAGGAATGCTCGGCGCTGATGAGTGAAAACGGGTACAATAAAGGGTTTCCTACGAAAGTGGCGGCGTTAGCTGCAGCCGCTGCAGCGAATAGGTGTGCTGCACCTCACCATACTATATGGGAAGCGGACTTAGATAAATGTTGAATGATACAGCAAGAAAGGCAAGGCCGAAGCACAAGTCTTCTAAGCTTGGGGTCGCAGGTTCGAATCCTGCCGGGCGCGCCAGTTTTCCGCCATTTTTCTGTTACCTTTCCCCCGGCTAGGTAACACATAGGTAACAAATCCGCGGGACAGGGTGGCACTTTGCGGTCCCTGCTGGGACGAGCCAGCCTGCGGCGGCAGCGTTTTGGCCGTGAGCCGAAAGTCTGCTCATGGGTAGTCCAATCGAAGGGGGCGCAAACCAGAACCTAGGAGCGCACCGGGTGCGCCCGGCCAATCGACTCGAGCGATCGCGGGACATCGTAAGACCCTCAGGGGACCGAAAGCGGGGAACCGACGGTGCGACCGAGAGGTCGCGTAACTCTTGCTAACTGCGGCACGGGACGTACCGAAGGAGTTAAGCGGCCTTCTTGTTCTTCTTCGAGAGAGTGTAGCGCTTCACCTGGACGGGGATGAAGCGCAGGATGATGTCGCGGAACTTGCAGACCTTGCGAAGATGGTCGTGCATAAGCTTCAGCTCATATTGCGCAATCAAGGGAATGTCGGACTTGGCGGGTGCGGACTCCTTCGAATTGTAGAGGAGCCATAGGCAGAGTGTGTAATCCTTCCCATAGTTCTCGGCAATGTCGGGTTTGATATAGGCGAGGTAGTCGGCTTTGCGCGCGCAGGGGCTCGCCAAGATGTGGCCGCGGATCTCCTCAAGGAACACCTCGTCATTGAGGAACGCTTCGCAGTAGAACTTAGCCTGTGAGAAGAGATAGTTTATCGCCGAGGCATCCTTGTGTTGCTTGACGTTTATGATCCGTATCCTGTCGTCGTCCCCGAGGTCGAGGACATCACAGAACTCCTTGTCCTTGCGCCCCGTGCCGATCCTCAGCTTCGAACGGTCGAATAGGATGGAGGAAGGGCGAAGCTCGACGATCTTTTCGTTGAAAATGCCCTCGCTGTTGCGCATCGCAGCGTCGTCGCTGATGTCGATACCGAGATACCAGCCTTCGGGGGGCTCTTCCCGGACGTGGTCCGCCATGAAATCGAGGATGGACTGGTGGAACTCCGGGTCCACCTTGGTCCACCGGCCGCTACTCAGCATGAAGTAGCCGCCGTCGAGCTCATGCTCGTAGACGAGGCAGTCGTAGATCTCCCACGATTTGTGCTTGAGGACGCGGTCTTCCGCGGCTGAGTAGGCGTAAATGCGGCGCGACTTAAGCCGCTCGATCGAGAGTTCGTCCGGCTTCTTGAACACCTCTTCGAGGAGGGGAGGAACCAGGAAGGCGTAGATCCGGTTCTCGCGTCGCGTGTACGCCGTAAAGGAGAAGCTGTAGTCCTCCTCTGAAAGGAACTCAGGAATGCAGAGGTCGACTTTCGAATAGTCCTTGGCCTTCAGCACCTCGACGAGATGGGCGTCGAGCTGCGCGACCTCCTCGTCGGACGCGGGCTGGAAGTTCCGGTAATTCGGGAACAGGTCGACGTAGTCCTTCGACTGATAGCGCTGCAGGGAGTCCCGGCACCGGCTGATCAGGCGCTCCCAGGTCAGCTTCTCCTGCCCGATCACCTTCACGGTGAGGTGGTCGCGTCCCTGCAGGGTGACGTTGCGATCGCCCTTGATGTGGGCCGAGATGTACCGAAGGTCCTCGGCCTCGCTGAGGCCGAAGACGAACGTTTCGGAGGGTCGCGCCACCTGCCGGTCAATGTGCGTCGGGGTGATCGTGTTGCTCTGGCTGCGCGTCTGTCGAATTTCCTCGTTGCCGCACATGTTCATGGCGGTCTTGATTCCGAAGTCCGGCTCGAGCTCCTTCCTAACCAGGGAACTGGTGGCACTGCGCCCGAAAACCGCTGCCAGGACATGTCCGTCCAGGCTTACCAGGAGGATGCCATTTGGGGTGCGGGTCTGGTCCTTGAAACTGATCGGCGTATCGTCGGGTAGCTTCTCGTTCAGGAAGTCCAGCCAAGGCGGGTTCGTCCGCTGGGAGACTGTCTCGAAATAGATGAAGCGACAGGCCGCATCCTCCGCCTCGAAATTCGCGATGCGGATCGTTTCTTTTTTCGCTTCCCCGACGTCCAGATTAACGACCGAATCGAAATCAGGACTGCCCTTGGCAAGGTAGAACGTAACCTGCGCAATTTCTCGGCTTACCGCGTCGACGGTTTCGGGCTGCAAAGATTCGTCATCCATTTCATAGCGCCACGAAATTGCAGCTTGAGCATGCTAGTTGCATGCACATTAGGCAAGCAGAGGATGTTGGGGGGTCTTCAGCCTCTTCAGCCACCTAGGCGACCGAGGATTTCCTCAAGGAGAGTGTTCCGGCGGCGGATCGCTTCGGCCGCGTTCCGGTCGATCGGCAAATAGGCGCGCATTGCCACCGAGTGCTCTAGACCCCATTCCTCCCAGGCGCGGATCGATTCCTGCCGCTGGCTAAGCTGTTCCCTTCCCGCCTCCAGATAGCCTCGCAGGGCGACGACATCGATGTCGGGATCACCGTGGAAAGATCTCGCGACCGTTGCGGACAGCATGGCATCATCCGCCGCCGCAATCTCGCGCAGCAGACCCGTCAGCTCCCCCGTATCGAGTAATGCGTTCACCACAAAGTCGAGCAGCCCGTAGAAACTGGGCGTGACGGAACGCTCAAGCTCGGGAAAGTCGTCCGCAATCCCGCTCGCTACCGGCCAGAGCGCCTTCGCATAGCTGTTCGAAAGCTCAGTCTGCCGTTCGGAAAGCGTCGGCGCGCGATCCCCGTCGAGCGCCGACATCGTCTCGATGTTCCTAGGCGCCGGGCCTGGACTGAAGACGGCCTCGGTCAAGTCGTCCAGACCTTCCAGCTCGTCAATGGTGGCCGGCGTGGTCCGTTCAACGGGCGTCCTTCCGAACAGCGTCCCGCCCGCGGTCACATAGGCCTGGGCAACGAGCGCGGAACAGAAGATGCCGTGATCCTCAATCCTGCTCAATGTGCGGACGGGAAACACTGCACTTACGGCTCTGGCTCTGGAATAGTCGCGCCCGATCTCGAGCTGGACGAGCCTCGCTGCCTCCGCGGCGACCGAAGCGTCCGGATAGCGCAGGAGCCGCACATTCCTGAGGTCATGCGCGAAGCAGCGTGCGAGAGACAATGTGCTGACGCCGGCACTGATTGCCTCCACGAAGGTCGGCGGGCTCGAACAGATCAGGGCATGGCTGAACCTGCCCCGCGTCGCAGCGGTGATCAGCCGCGACGTCTTCGATCCGGCACGATCCCTTGATTCCGCATTGAAGGTAAGGAGTATGTCCCCGGACCGGATCAGCCCGACCCGCGGCAGGAAAACCGTTCTACCGTCATATTGCTTCATCGAACCAATTGCGGGCCTTTCAACCCCGGCTGACGAGCCGGTGTCGGCGGGAGGTGGTGTTGGGTCAGGTACACTGCAAGGAAGGAATCTGCGACGTCCGGCCCAGCGAACGTCGGGCCGATCTCAGACTGTCGCTTCCTGCAGTGTTGAGGCTCGACCTCGTGCAACGCGATGCCTCATAATGGCGCCATGCCCTATCGAGTGTTGAACGACAAAGACGGCCCCCTCGATGCGCACCTCGACATCGATGGTAGCGAATTCGTCTTCCATAGCCGCGGCGGCAAGCGTGGGGATCCGGGCGCTCGGAATTTGGATTACGGGCCGGCGCTGAGGCTCCTACTCCATCGCGTGGCCGAGGCTGACCTCAGGGTCTTGGGCGCCTGGATCGACAGCGATGAGGTCCTTCACCTCGAACGAAGCCACCGGCAGATTCTAGAAGGCGAGGAGCTGGATGGTGGCCCCGACGCGCAGTTCAGCGCCATGTCCAAGAACATGCAGGCTTTCGGACGGCCGCCTGGGTCGGCTTACGGGGGGAGTCGGGTTAAGAAAGTTCGTGTCCGTACCGACTGGACCGGAACCGAACATGGTTTGGTCGATCTGCTGCGGCTGGATGATGCGCCGACTGCACCGCGTGGCGGCGGCAGGCTGCCGTCGAAGGTGCTCGACGCCATCACGCCAGAGCACGTCTGGGAAGCGGTGCAGTTGCTTGAATCCGGCGCTGATCATTCATTCGGCGAGGCGGGGGCCTTCGAACTCATCGCCGACGATGGCGTGCGCCTGCCTCCCGAAGCCGTATTCGGCACGGCGGCCCGCCTCGCGCTGGACGCCGACATCCGGCCCGAGCATTTCACTGGCGGCGCCGCGGGGCGCTGCCACCGGACACTCGAAGCGGCCGGCTTCGAAATCGTCGCCCGCGGCCAGCCCTCTCGGGCCGCCGCGCTTCCGCTGCCCAATGAGGATCGCGAGTGGTCGGAAGGACGGCCGAAGCTCGTCTTGCACTTGAGGCGGGAGCGGGCGCCGGGCCTCGCGCGCGCCAAGAAGCTCGCGTTCGCTCGACAGCACGGGCATCTCTTCTGCGAGCGCTGCGGCATGGATCCGGTCGTCGCGTTCGGGTCCGCGGCTGGCGAAGCCTGCATCGAGGTTCATCACGACCGGACCGAAGTCGGCAAGATGGGTGACGGAGGACGAACGACGCTCGCCGACCTAAAATGTCTATGCGCCAACTGCCATCGGCTCATCCATGCTCTGATGCGGGAGGCCCTGAAAACAAAGCGCGGCTCAGACTTCGATAAATGCCGATAGACAACCCCGATAAACGTCTATATTGCCCGAATCATGGAAAGCGTCGACGATCTCCACCGCATCCGCAGCGAAGAGGCTGACCTTGAGCGCCAGCTGGAGGAGGTGCGAGCCAAACGCATCGCCTTGGAGAAGCGGGGGCGACCGCGTAGCGGCGAGGGTGGCCGTCCGCTTCGCGATCTCGTCCTCGACCTGCTCCAGGACGCCGGCGGACCGCTCAACTCGCTGCTTCTCGCCAGCGTGATCCGCCCCCTTCAGGGCCGCGAAATTCCTGCAACGCGCTTCGGCACGCTCTCTAACGACGAGGCCAAGTCGTACGACTCCTCCCGAGCGCGGCCGGTCTATCTTTGCCACTGCCTGACCCACGACCAAGGCCAGGCCGTCAAGCGTTTCTGGGCGCGGTCGGACTGGAACCTCGCCGATCGAGTGATGGGGCCGATGTCGGGCCGCATGATGTTCCTGCAGGGCGCCGCCTGGACGATCAACCTCGCGCGGCTCGTCGAGGCCGGCGAGCTGATCGCCGAGAAGCCCGACGTGCTCCAGTACGTCGCCGCCGACCAGGCGCGCGACGCCGGCCTCTCGGTCAGGCGCGGCGAGTTTCCCTACGAAAGCTGGCTCGAGGCGATCGCTGGCGCGATCGATCGCCACTTCGAAGAGGATCTCGCGCTCCGTCAGGCTGCTGCCGTCGATCTCGCTTCGCGCCTGAGCGACCGCGAGCTGCTGTTCGGCTCACGCAAGGGGCTCGTCTCTCTGCCCGGCTCCACCCCGTCATGGCGGAGCGCGATCGATGAGCGTTAAGGGCAGCACTGCGCTCGTCCGCCTCGCGGGTAATCCCGATTGCGAGATCCTCGGCGCCATGGTGCTCCAGGAGGGGTCGGAGAAGCGATTCTACGAGCGCGTCGTCGGCGTACCCTATGATCGCGAGTTCGGAGAACGCCAGTCCTCCAAGCGGCGCGGCGCCCAGTTCGAGCGCAACGCCTATGCGGGCGACGCGCGGCTGCTTCGCGAAGCCTTCGGCCCAATTCTCGGCATCGACCCCGACTACCTGACGGTCCGCAACCTCCTCGACGACTATCCAGGCTCGAAGGACGACGCGCGCATCGCTCGGCTGCGCATCACCCGCGGCATCCTTGGTGACGCCTTGGCTGGCCGCCCTGCGCCCGACATCATCGTGCAGCCCCAGCTGCTCCTGCCGACCCGACCCGGTCCGAAGCCCTATTTCTTCATCGCGCCCGATCTCATGGTCCGGTCGCCCGGCACCAGCATCTATCTCCCCGGCGATCTGAAGTCTTTCATCGTACGCGAGAACGAGGTCGCAGCCAGCGATCTGGCGCGGGTGCGTCTGCAGCTCGGCGCCCAGCTCCTCGCACTGCGTCACGAATATGATCGGCTCGACCCCTCGATCGTGGTGCCGCCTAGCGGCATCCTCCTGTTCTCGAAGCCGAACGGACTCGCCCCGCATGCGCCCCGGATCGAGGACATTGCCGGCGCAATCGAGGCCGTGCGGATCGGCGTGGCCGCGTTCCTGCGCCACCGCGAGAAGGTGAACGGCCTGCGCGCGGGCGCCGAGCCCTATACCGTCGTCGCCGATCTTCAGCCGCACTTCAAGGATGCCTGCTTGTCCAGCTGCGTGATGGCGCAGTGGTGCCGGCAGCGCGTCGCCGGCCTGCCCGCCGACATGGGCGATGTTGCCGGCAACGTACTCACCGGCATGACGATGGATCGACTTATCGACCTGATGGCGGGCGTCGCCGCGCCCGGCGACGCGCATGAGGAGGTGGTGGCATCGCACCTGCGATCGCTGGCTGGTCAGCACAGCGTCGGGAGGGCGGCATGAACGCGTTCGACGACACGCTGCACCGCGCTCTGGCGCGCATCCGGGGCCAGGCACTCCCAGTCCGCACGTCGAGCGGCCTCGCCCCCGACCCTGAGGTGACGATCGGCATCTCCACGATCAAGATCGTTACCGAGGAGCAAATCCAAGCCATCGCGTTCGGCCCGCTCGACACCGAGCCGACCGTGGTGGTCCGGCTCGACCCGATCGGCCGCGACGTGACCGACATGCTGCCCTTCGCTCGATTCATCGAAGCAACCGTCCAGCGCTCGATCGTCGCCGATGCGCCGATGCGGATCTGGATACCGCACGCGGTCACGCTCGAAGCTCTCGACGTGCTCGGGCACCGCTACTGGCGCAATCAGCAGGCGCCAGCCGAGATCGTCAGGATGGGCGAGATCTGCAGGATCATCGCCCACGAGGCGACTATCCCCG
>VBAE01000275.1 GCA_005882415.1 Alphaproteobacteria bacterium
ATCCGTCCGGACTTTGGCCGTCGATCAGCGCCTCGACATGACGCCCCGGATCCGCTCCGCAGGCACTTAGGGTCGCGGCCGCCAAAGCGTGGTCGAGCATGGTCTCAGGGGTTGCCGCCGCGGTGCGGCCGATCAGGAGCTCGCGCCCTCGGCCTGAATCGTCGAGGGCTCGGGAGAAGAAATAGCGGACGACGAACGGGTTCTGATACCATTTGTCGCAGCGATCCTCTGCGCCCTCTTCGAGGATCCGGACGAGCCAGTCGGTCACTCTCTCCCGCCCGGGAAAAGCGCCCAGCCGGAAGAGGATGTTGGCGTTCACCGCCGCGTCCACGTCCAACGGTTTGGCCGAAGTTCGCCGGAAGAACAGAATCAGCATCGGGAGCCGCAGCAGAAGCGGCCAGGTCGCCCGGAGGAGGGGCCACCGCGGGCGCGGCAGGAACCAGGTGTGAAAGCGGCCGTCGTCGTCGCGATTGGCGAGCAGCAGGTCGCGATTGTCGGGAACCGTCCGGCCCGCGGCGATGAGGGTGGCCGAGGCGCAGCTGGTGTCGTCGGCGTCGGCGGGGAGGGTGCCTGCATGCGGATGATCGCGCGGCCAGTGCTTCCAGAGGCCGTGGGGCCCCATTTCACCGGCGAGGAAATTCAGCGCCCGGTCCCTCACGTCCGAAGCTTCCTCGGCAAAGGAAAGCGAATGCGCCGCCACGGCGGTGGGAAAGACGCTCGGATCCACCGTGCAATCGCGGCGCATCAGCGGGTCGAGCGAGACCAGCACCGGCAGCTCGCCGCTGGGCCGCTGCACCTGCCGCAGATATTCCGCCGCCCGCGTGATGGCCGCGGTCGTCCGGTCGTCCCGCCGGCTCACGCCGGCTGCCGGCGAAGCCTCGACATGGCCATGTGGGCGCGGATCCGAAGCCGTTCCTTCCAGCCCCCCGCTGCCGGCCTCAGCCTGTCGAAGGCGGCGAATATCTTTGGGTCGCGGGCTGCAACGACCTGGAGCCGCTTCCAATTCCCTTTCGGGTAATTCCAGTAGAGGTCGACCCGCATATGGGGGAAGCCGCACCAGGCGAGCACCTCCCTCATCACCGCCGGTCCGGTCGGAAGCCAGGCGAGGCGGTCGACGCCCGACAGGACTGCGGTGTCGCTCTCGCAATTGAGGACCAGGCCGGGGCGCCGGCTCGGCAGCACCGCCGTGTTGACGATGAGCAGCTCCTTGGTCAGGTCGGCGGCGATCTTCAAACCCGCCATCGGGTCGGGCAGATGGTAGAAGATGCCCGCGAACAGGGTGACGTCGAACGGCTCCAGCCCGAGCGATGGCAGGTCCTTGAGCTCGCAGCAACGCACGCTCATGTCGGTGAGACCGGCCTGGCGCGCGAGGAATTCGGCCTGGTCGGTCCAGTGCGTGCGCGCATCGAAGGCGAAGGTCCGGCCTGCGCCCATTTGCGCCGCGGCGAGGCTGTGGCCGCCGGAATTGCAGGCGCAGTCGAGGAAGGATCGGCCCTCCATCCCCTCCGGATAGATCTGGCCGATCAGCATCCGCATCATCTGTTCGGGCGAATAATGCTGGTCGAAAATCTTGTCGGGGTCGCTCGAATTGCGCACCCCCATGGTCGTGACGCCGGGCGCCAGCTCGATGTCGTGGTGCCACGGCCCGAGCCGTTCGACTTCTTCTCGTAATGCGTGTGCGTTGCCGCACGAAATTCACGGCATCTCTGCCGAGTAGCCGGACTTCCGAGGCGAACATCATCAGCCGGTTCGGGAAGAGGAGGACGTGCGCCGCGATCGCGAAGGCGTCGAGCGGATGCTGGAGCGCCGATGCGATGAGCAGCGATAAGGGCAGCAGCACCTCGTAATAATCGTGGAGGAACAGAAGATAGCGCCCTCTGGGCTCGACCAGCACCGCTTCCGTCTCCCACCAGGCGACCCTCAGCCGCACGATCAGGAAATAGAGGAGCAGGAAGAGGAGCGGCAGCGGCTGGTGCAGCTGCCAGAGCAGTGCGGCCAGCGCCGCCCCCTCGACCGGGAAGGTCGCATAGCGGACGAGGGAGAGCACGGCCGTTCGCCCCCGCCTCTGGACGAAGGTCGAGACTCCGGCAATTCGGTCGTTCTCGATGTCGCCCAACTGGTGCCACAGGATTCCGCGGAGGCCGTAGGCGCCGGCCCAGGCTGCGACCGCGGCGAGCCAGAGCGGGTCGGGGCTCCGGCCGGAATAAGCGAAGACGCAAAGCGCCGCGGCGAGGCTGGGGAAGAGGTGGGCGCCCGACGCGTCGGCGAGGACGCCGGCAAGGCCCCTCGTCTTCAGCCGGAAGGGCGGCAGCGAGTAGAGCGAGAAGGCGATCCAGGCGCCGAGATAGGCGGCGAGAAGGAGAGGATAGCCGCGCCAGAAGATGGCGATAACCAGTCCCGCTGCGACCGGCGCCGCGACCAGCACCGCCGCCTCGCCGCCCGACCTTCCGGCCATCCGGTTGCGCTTCCCCGCCGCGGCATCCTCGGCCTTGTCGGTGAGGTCGTTGATCAGGCTCACGAACACCGCCCCTGGCACCAGCGCGAGGAGCAGGGTCAGTGCGGCGGGCCAGAGCCAGAGGATCGGCAGCTTCAGGTAAAGCGCGGTCGCGTAGAAAATTCCGAAAATCGGAACGAGCTTATATTCCCACCATTCGCCGGCACGCGACAAAGCGAGCGCCCGGGCGACAAAAGACGGCCCTTCGGCGGTTGCGCTCGACCCCATTCTCATCCACTCCTTCGCTTCAAGGAAGCTTCGGGGGGTAATTCGCGAATGGCAAGCGGCGCAACGCCCACCCCCTCCGATCGATTCGATTTCGTATTCATCACCAGCAACTTCACCTGGGGCGGTAGCGAGGAGCTATGGAGCGAGGCGGCGGCGGCGCTGGCGGAGCGGGGCCACCGGGTCACGGTCTACAAGAACCGGCTGAAGGCGGGCGACGGCAATCTCGCTCGGCTGCGTGCGCTCGGCTGCGCGATGGTCGAGCTCGCCCGCTTCCCCTTGCTTCCCAAGCAGGTCTTCTCGCTATTCTCGCGGGTCGCTTATCCGCTCAGCGTCGCTTTCCAGGCGCTTCGGCTTCACCTCTCCCTCAGGATGCGGCGGCGGCCGGCGCTGGTGGTCATCTCGCAGGGGGGGAATCACGACGGCTGGCTTCACGCCACCGTCTGCCGCCGCCTCGGGCTTCGCTACGTCCTGCTGTGCCAGAAAGCGAGCGACCAATATTGGCCCGACGACCGCTGGCTCCCTTATGTCCGGTCCGTCTATGAAGGGGCGACCCACGCCTTCTTCGTCGCAGAGCATAACAGGCGGCTGACGGAGGAGCAGATCGGCGCGCCGCTGGCGAGCGCGTCGGTGGTCCGCAACCCGTTCAAGGTGCCGTTCGCCGCTCCGCAGCAATGGCCGCCCGTCGATCGCGGTTACCGATTCGCCTGTGTCGGGCGGCTCTACCCGTCCGAGAAGGGCCAGGACCTGCTGCTTCGCGTGCTCGCCAGAGACAAATGGCGTCGGCGCGCGGTGAGCGTCACCTTCTACGGCACCGGCAATCAGAGCCTCAGCCTGCGGCCATGTCGACGATATCGCGGGCCTGTGGGGCGAACATCATGCCCTCGTCCTTCCCTCCCGCGCCGAGGGGCTTCCGCTGGTCGTGGTGGAGGCGATGCTGAGCGGACGGGTGGTGATCGTCACCGACGTCGGTGGCAATGCCGAGGTCTTCGACGACGGCGTAAGCGGCTTCCTGGCCGCGGCTCCGACCGAGGCTTCGCTCGACGAGGCGATGGAGTGCGCCTGGCAACGCCGCGAGGAATGGCCGCAAATCGCCCTCCGCGCCGCCGCCGCCATCCGCGCCCTGGTCCCGGCCGATCCTTCGAATGAATTTGCCGGCCAGCTGCTTCGGATCGCCGGCGGGCAGCTTCCGTCGGCCGAATGGGAAGTGCTGGAGCAGGCCGCCGAATAGCCTCGGCCTTGCTGGACAGACGAATATCGCCCCTACCGATCGACGAGAGATGCCTCAGGGCGCCTCGACGAGGCTAGCTGGCGTTCAGCCCGGCGTTGCGGAAGATCCAGATGGCGTTGGTCAGCTCTTGGACGGAGGGGGTGGGGGTGTCGGCGAGCTTATAGTCGAGGGCGAGCATTTCCCATTTATACTTGCCCATCTGGTGGAAGGGGAGGACCTCCACCCGCTCGACCACGCCGAGATCCGCGGCGAAGTTCGCGATGCGGGTCATTTCCTGGGGATCGTCGGTGAGGCCGGGGACGAGGACGTAGCGAAACCACATTGGCCGGCGGAGCTCTGCCAGGCGGAGGCAGAACTCGATCACCGGGCCGACCTCGCGCCCGCCGGTCACATTCCTGTGCCGGTCGGGCGAGATCGCCTTCATGTCGAGGATGACGAGGTCGATGTCCTGAAGCTCCTCGTCCGACAGTCGGTCCCCATAATAGCCGTTGGTCTCGATCGCGGTGTGGATTTGGATCGCCTTGGCGATGGCGAACAGCTTCGCCGCGAAGCGCGGCTGCATCAGCGGCTCGCCCCCCGACAAAGTGAAGCCGCCCTTCATCGCCTTGAGGCCGGCCGTATATTTGCGGAACTGGGCGAGCGCTCGGCCGATGGTGACGGGGGTGCCGTTGGCGAGCGTCCAGGTGTCCGGGTTGTGGCAATATTGGCACCGGAAGTTGCAGGACGCGGTCCAGGCGACGAGGCGGATTCCGGGGCCGTCCACCGCCGATCCGGTGGTGAAGCTGTGCAGGAAGCCGACGTCGCCGCTCTTCAGTGCCGCGCGCACCTCGGCTTCCGAGACGTTCTTGCCCTGGTCGACGCGCAGCTCGAACGGACTCGCCGCCTCCAGCAGCGACAGGGTATTGCGCTGCTGCATGTCATTCTCCGTGGAACGTGCGATTGATGACGTCGAGTTGCTGTTCCCGGGTCAGTCGGACGAAGTTCACCGCATAGCCGGAGACCCTGATCGTCAGGCTCGAATAATTCTCCGGATGCTCCATCGCGTCGAGCAGCATGTCGCGGTTCAGGACGTTGATGTTCATGTGATAGCCGGTCGTCCCGAAATAAGCGTCGAGGATCGAGGTCAGGTTGGTGATCCGGTCCTCCCCGGTCCGCCCCAGGCCGCCGGGGACCAACGTTGTCGTCAGCGAAATGCCGTCGGCGGCGTCGCGATAGGGGATTTTGGCGACGGACGCCGCCGACGCGTGGATGCCGTGGCTGTCGCGGCCGTGCATCGGGTTGGCGCCCGGCGCGAAGGGCGCGCCATGGCGGCGGCCGTCGGGCGTGTTGCCGGTCGCCTTGCCGTAGACGACGTTGGACGTGATGGTCAGCACCGACTGGGTGTGGAGCGCGTTCCGGTAGGTCGGGTATTGGCGCAGCTTGCCCATGAAGGTCGAGACCAGCCAGGTGGCGAGGTGGTCGGCCTGGTTGTTGTTGTTGCCGAAGACCGGGAATTCGCCCTCCGTCTCATAGTCGACGACCAGGCCGGTATCGTCGCGAATGGCGCGGACCTTGGCGTGCTTGATCGCCGAGAGGCTGTCGGCGACGACCGACATGCCCGCGATTCCGAACGCCATGGTGCGGATCGGCTGATAGTCGTGGAGCGCCATCTCGATCCGCTCGTAGGAATATTTGTCGTGCATGTAGTGGATGACGTTCATCGCCCCGACGTAGACGCCGGCGAGCCAGTCCATCATCCGCTCGTAGCGGTCGAGGACGTCGGCGAATTCGAGATAGTCGCCCCGGACCGGCGGCGACATCGGCGCCACCTGCTCGCCTGAAATCTCGTCCCGGCCGCCGTTGATCGCGTAGAGCAGGCATTTCGCCAGATTGGCGCGGGCGCCGAAGAATTGCATCTGCCGTCCGACCAGCATCGGCGAGACGCAGCAGGCGATGGCGCCGTCGTCCCCCCAGGCGCTGCGCATGATCTCGTCGCTCTCGAACTGGATCGCGCTGGTGTCGATCGCGACCTTGGCGGTGAAGTTGCGGAACGGCTCCGGAAGCCGCGGCGAATACCAGATGGTGAGGTTGGGCTCGGGCGCGGGGCCGAGATTGTAGAGCGTCTGGAGGAAGCGGAAGCTGCTCTTGGTGACCAGCGGGCGGCCGTCGTCCGCCATGCCGCCGATTGACTCTGTGACCCAGGTGGGGTCGCCTGAGAAGAGTTGGTCGTATTCGGGGGTCCGCAGGAAGCGGACGATGCGCAATTTGATGACGAAATCGTCGATTATTTCCTGCGCCGCGGTCTCGGTGAGGAGGCCCGCCTCGAGGTCGCGCTCGAAATAGATGTCGAGGAAGGTCGACGTACGGCCCAAGGACATCGCCGCCCCGTTCTGCTCCTTCACCGAGGCGAGATAGCCGAAATAGAGCCACTGCACGGCCTCGCGCGCTGTGCAGGCGGGTTTCGAGATATCGTAGCCGTATTTCGCCGCCATCTCCTTCAATTCGCCGAGCGCGCGGATCTGCTCTGCAAGCTCCTCCCGGTCGCGGATGATGTCCTCGGTCGACCAGCCGGTGTCGAGCGCGCGCTTTACAATCTTCTTGCGCTCGATCA
>VBAE01000238.1 GCA_005882415.1 Alphaproteobacteria bacterium
CACTCCCTCGGCGCATGGTGGTTGAGGAAGAGCAAGGCGACGAAGCCGCCTTGCTCGGTCACCGGCATGTTGATGAAGGAGTGCGCCGCGATCGCCTTGAGGCTGCCGGCGGTCGCCGCCGTTCGCGGGTCCTCTTCCGCGTTTCCGACGATCACGGTCGCCCCGGCCTTCAGATCCTCGATATAGCTGCCATAATCGCGGAAATGGAGGGTTCCGGCGAGGCTCGCGGCGCCGGGCGCGTTCCAGTCCCGCTCTATGCGGATCGTCTCCGCTCCAGTGTCGATGGTGCCGTATCCGGCCCTGCTGACTCCGAGCGTCCGGCCGAGGATCTCGGCCGCGGCATAAGCGAGTTCATCGGGATCCTCGATCTCCCGGAACCGGTCTGCGAGCTCCGCCAAGGCGGCGTGCCGGACCTCCGCGTGCTTGCCTTGGCTGACGTCGAAACCTTCGCAGAAGATTCCGCCGATGGCGCCGTCGGTCTCGAAAAGGGGGGCGTAGATGAAGGTGAGGTTGCGGACTTCCTCGGCAGCTCCCGGGCTGCGGCGGAAGCGCACTGCCACGCCGCTCGCCTCGAACGTCGTGCCGGTTGCATAGACGCCGTCCAGCTCCTCGAAGAAGCCTTGGCCCTCGATGCTCGGGAACGCTTCCCTGATGGTCTTGCCGACCCAGCCGTCGCTGTTGAAGACGAGCCGGTGCGCGTCGTTCACGAACTCGACGACATGTTCGGGCCCGCGCATGATGATGATGAACCCGGGTGCCTGCTCGAACAGCCGTCTTTGCCTCTTGGCCTCGTCCCCGCGCCGTTGTTCCGCGAGTACCAGTTGAGTCGTTTCGGTGCAGACGACCAGGACCCCTCCGATACCGCCCGACGCCTCATCGTCGTCTATGGGGCCGTAGGAATAGGTCCAGTAGACATCTTCCCGACGGCCATGGCGAGTGATGGGCACGAGCTCGTTCTCGCGCCAGGTCGCTCCCTCGCCCGCGAGCACCTGCTCGATCTGCGGACCGATGATGTCCCAGATCTCGTCCCAGACCTCGCGGCCTTCGCGGCCGAGCGAGGCCGGGTGCCGCTCGGGACCGATCGAAAGGGCATATGCGTCGTTGTAGAAGCAGTAGAGCTGCGGACCCCACCAGACATACATCGGATGTCGGGTATTGAGGATCAGCCGGAGGGCCGTCCGGAGCGCCTGCGGCCAGCGCTGGGGAGGGCCCAGAGGATGGCCGCTCCAGTCGAACTCCCGGATCCGGCGCGCCATCTCGCCGCCGGCGTTCAGAAAATCGAGACTTTGGGTAAGGGTCATCGCGTAGCCAACATTCGATCAGACCCCCGGCGCATCTGCACATTACAGCCGCCATTGCCGGCGGCAACAGGCGAGAAGGTCAGCTGGGTGCCGAACGACGGGCGGCCACCGTTACCGCACGGTGCGATCCGGCATCGATCTAGTCAGTCATGAAAATCCTGGTCCCGTCCCTCGATGTCGGTTGCTGATGGGACGCGACTTCGGGCTGGTCGGCCCTTGGCCCGGCGTGGCTCCAGCCCTGCGTGCGATATGCACGGATCGCGCGCCTGTTCGTCCGGGCGACGCTGAGGCGTGCGGTGCGATGGCCCTGCCGCCGGAGGATGGAGACGGCGTAGGCATCGAGCGCGGAGCCGAGGCCGCGGCCCCGGGCATGGGGCTCGAGGTAATAATGGTGCACATAGCCGATGGCGGGGTCGTCCGGCCACGGACCGACCAGCACCATGCCTGCGGGCTCTCCCTCGAGAAGTGCAAGGCCGGCATTCTCGCGGGCGAGTGCCTGTTTCTCTGCAATCCAGGTGATGAAGGCGGCCCCGTCCTCGCCGAACTGGTCGGCAAACCTGGTGCCGCCAAAGCTGATGGCGAACAGGTCCCTTGCATAGGCGATCATGCGGGCTCCGTCCCGCTCCAGCTCTACCGGCCGGATCGTCAGGGCCCGGGTCACAGCGCGCGTCTCAAAGCGGCCGTGCTTCGGCGCGGGGCGCCGGGGACGGCTTGCCAAGCCGCAGGGCCAGATAGGCCGCCGCGGTCAGGTCGTAGGTGCCACAGAAGGCGGACCACCAGGCCGGCGTGCCGGATCCAAAGGCTGTTCCTGAACCCCAGGACCGCCGCCGCGACGAAGAGTGCCATTCCCACCGCCTCGCACGCGAGAACCGAAGGCGTGGCGCCCTCGGCCGCGAACAGCACGTAATAGGACGCGACCACCATCAACACGGTGGGATAGAAGCTGCGCTCGCGGTCCAGGCCGACGCGGGTGGCGAATGCGCCGACGGCCAGAGCGAGGCTGCTGCCGACCAGGAACGGAGCCGCGAACGTCACCGTCAATTTCCGTTCGCGTCGGGGTCATATTCCATAGCGAGGATGGCGAGCCGGATGACGCCGCTGCCGTAGCGGCGGCCCATTTCGGCGAGCGTCGCCTCGAGCTCCCGCACCGCCGGAAGCGTTGCCGCCTCGACGACGTGGCTGCCCGGCTTCGCTTCGCCGTCCGGCACGATGACGAGGCCGTGCCGGGAGCGGATCGGTGTGCGGCCGGCGTGGGTCGTGACCACCTTCGTGCGAAACGTGCGGCCCCACGCCTCCGCCTGAAGGGCCAGCGAAACTTCGTCGACGCCGTCGCCGATGGGAATCTCCGTCAGCTCCTGCTTCGCCCGCTGCGCCTCGGCGGCGGCGGCGCGGTCGGACGCCTCGATCGCGAAGTCGCCGGTGCGATGAGCCGGGGTCCAGCTCTCCACTCCGAAGCGGCGCGCGGTGGCTTCGGCGGCTGCGCGTCCGCCGATCGTCTCGACGAGGGCGAGGGACATCGGGATCGACGCGGTCACTCCGGCGGTCGTGATGACGGGGCCGTCCTGGACGTAGCGGCGGTCCCGCACCCATGTCGTCGCCGGATAGCTCCTGGCCATGCTGTCGAGGCTGGCCCAGTGGGTCACGGCCCGCTTGCCGTCGAGGAGCCCGGCAGCCGCGAGCACTCGCGCGCCTTCGCAGACGGAGACGATCGTCGCGCCCTTCGCGGCCTGTGAACGCAGCCAGTTCCTCAACGCCTTACTCTTGGGCTCCGCCTGCGCGGGCACGATGACGATGTCGGCGCCTGCGGCTTCCCGAGCGTCGAAGTCGGCGATCGTCTCGTCGGTCATGATCCGGAGGCCGCGGGTCATCGCGATCGTGCCGCCGCGCGTCGACACGCTGCGGACGTCGGCCACGTCGGAATCCTTGAGGACGCCATAAGGGACGATGAAATCGGTGGTCTGGGCGCCGGCGCTGTCGGCGACTACCGCGATCAGCGGACGGGTTCGTCCGGCTTTGGCGGCAGGCACGACAAGGCCCGCAGTAGGCACGGGCGCGGACGCCGGCGAGGCTGCGACAGCGCTGGGAGCGGCCAGCGGGGCGCCCGCGAGGCTTAGGAGGAGAGTGCTTCCGAGGAGATGGGAAAGGCGCATGGCGGGGTCTTTCAGGCGGTCCGTCCGGAGCCGGTGGAGAGGCCCCGGACGGAGCTTTGCGGGGTGATCTTCAGCGGCGGCCCGGCGCATTGCATGCGCAATTGTCGCCGCACTTGCACTTCGGCCCGCAGGTGCAGGGCTGGCACGAACAGTTCCTGCTCGAACATTGCTTGGTCATTCTCGTCTTCCTTTCCAGTCCGGTCATTCGGACGATCCCGGACTAGGCCGCGAAAGCACTGGCGGAAATGTCAGATCACTGGCAGTCTGCGCCAATGGGCGAACCATCTCACGCGACCCGCAAAGTGGTTCTTGTCGGCTATCCCGGCGCGCAGTCGCTCGACCTTGTGGGCCCGCTCGAAGTCTTCTCCATGTCGAACAGGTTCGGAGACCCTGAAGGGTATGAGGTGATCCTCGCATCGCCGGACGGCGGCACCATCGTCTGCAACTCCGGCCTTCAGCTTGCGGGGGCGACGGCGCTCGCGGACCTGCCCGAGGACCTGGACACGATCCTGGTTGCGGGCGGGAACGAGGATGCGCTGCGGCGGGCGGCCGAGGCGCGCGTGCTCGACTGGCTGATCGGCCGTGCCGAGACCACGCGGCGGCTCGGCAGCGTCTGCTCGGGCGCCCTGATCCTTGCCGCGTCCGGTGTTCTGGATGGACGCCGGGCGACGACGCACTGGGGCTATTGCGATGAGATGCGCAGCTTCCGCCCCGCGGTCCGGCTCGAGCCGGACGCGATCTTCGTCGCGGACCCGCCTTTTTACACGTCGGCGGGCGTAACCGCCGGAATCGATCTGTGTCTCTCGCTGGTGGAGGCGGATCACGGGCCCAAGGTCGCGCTCGCGATCGCCCGCAACCTCGTGCTCTTCATGCGCCGCCCAGGAGGCCAGACTCAGTATAGCGCCGGGCTCAACGTCCAGACCGCTGCGACGCCCCGGCTTCGCCAGCTCATCGCCGACGTGACCGCTGATCCTACGGGCGACCTCAGCGTGCCGCGCCTCGCCGACCGGGCGGCCATGTCGGAGCGGACCTTCTCGCGCGTCTTCCAGAAGGAGACGGGCATGGGCTCGGCGTCCTTCGTCGAGCTGGCGAGAGTGGACCGTGCGAAGGCGCTTCTGGAAACCTCAGACTGGACGCTGGCCCGGGTTGCCGAGCGCGCCGGCTTCGGAAGCGTGGAAGCGCTGCATCGCGCGTTCAACAAGAGGGTCGGCGCGACCCCCGGGGAATATCGCGACCGGTTCGGACATGTGCCGCTCGCGACTGGAAGCGGGGCCCCGGAAGCGGCTTAGGAAGCGGCCGTCACGAGCGGGCGGCCGTCGCGGTCGAAGCCGGTCCAGTCATATTCCATCGCGAGGGCCGTCGCCTCCGCCTGCGGGCGCCCGAGGAGGCGCTCGACGACGTGGAGGGCGCCGTCGATGCCCGCGCTGACCCCGGCACAAACGACGAGCGAGCCATTGTCGACGACGCGGGATCCGGGAAGCAGCGTCGCTCCGCTGTCGAGAGCCTCGAGCTCGCCCATCGCCGCCCAATGGGTGGTGGCCGAGCGTCCTGCGAGGAGCCCGGCGGCGCCGAGCAGAAGCGCGCCGGTGCAGACGGAGAGGGTGAGTTCGGCCGAGCAGCTGGCGGTCCCGACGAACTCCAGCATCTGAGGGTTTGTCATCTCGCGCCGAGTCCCGGGTCCGCCCGGGATCACGAGGATGTCCGTGGCCTCCAGGCTGCCCGTCGTTGCGCCGGGCACGACCCGCAGGCCGTTGCGCGTAGCCACCTCGCCGGGCTCGAGCGCGACGGTCATGACATCGAAGGCTGCGTCGCCGAGGGCTGTTCTGGCGACTGCGAACACTTCGAAAGGCCCGGCGAAGTCGAGCACCTCCACCTCGTCGAACAGGAGGATCGCGACTCGCCGCCGGCGGGTGCACCGCGTGCCCGCGAAGGCACACTCGCCTGCCGGATCAACGGGCATGACCGGCGCCTTCGGCATCGTCCAGCGTCCGGAGGAATGCCACCAGCTCCGCCCGCTCGCGCCGGGTCAGATGCAGGGGTTTCAGCTCGGAGGTTCCGCGCGGAGCCGCCGGGGCCCGGTTATAATGGTCGATCACCTGCTCGAGCGACCTCAGCTGCCCCGAATGCATGTAAGGCGCGCGGCGGGCGACTCCGCGTAGCGAGGGCACCTTGAAGGCCCGCACCTGGCGGGGATCGCCGACGACCAGATACTCGAGCTCATCGCAGCCGCCGCCCTTCGCGTCGCTGAAGGCGCCCTTGCAGTTGAACGGGTCGGCGATCGCCTTGCGGGCGCCGTCCGCTCGGCCGGAGTCGGCCGGGAGGCCCCCCCGTTCCGAGACGCCTGTATTGGCGAAGCCCTGGTTGGAAAGCATCGGGCCGCTATGGCAGGAGACGCAGCGCCCTTTGCCGATGAAGAGTTTCAGGCCCGCGGCCTCTGCCGGAGCGAATGGGGCGGGGGGACCTTTCCCGGTGACGCCTGCGACGTAGCGGTCCAGCCGGGTCGGCCGAACCGGCAGGGTGCGCTCGAAAGCGGCGATCGTCTTCCCGAAATTCGCGTAGATGCGGTCGATGGTGTGGCGATCCGCGGCCGCCATGCCCGCCCAGGCGTTCCGCGCGTGCTTGTCGCCCGCCGGGGCCGCTCGGCGGGGGAAGCGCCTCGCGTCCGACAGATCGGGCAGCGGCCCGAAGAGCTGCTCATATTGCCCGCGATATCGGGTGCCCAGCACCCGGGCGACCTCCATCCGGGTGAAGTTGTGTTCCAGTGGATTCTCGACCGGCCCGAGCGCCTGGGCCCACAGACTGTCCGCGCGCCCGTCCCAGAACTGCCATGGCGAGTAGACCGCCTGCGCGACCGGCATGGTCCGCCGGGTGCCGGTGGCGACGCCGTGGCCGGTCGGGACCGCATCGGTGAAGCCGTTCTCCGGCCGGTGGCACGAGGCGCAGGAGATCCGGCCGTTGCTGCTGAGCCTTGCCTCGGAGAAGAGGGCCCGGCCCAATGCGGCCGCGGCCGGATCGTCGGCAACCCGGTTTGAGGGGTCTGCCGGCGGCGGGCCCAGGCCGTCGATCGAGAGGGTGCGAAACACCTCCAGCTCGTCGGGCGACCATATCGGCGTCCGGTCCTGGGTGCCGATCGCGACCAATGCCGCGAGCGCGGCGCCAAGCTTCCACCAGGTCACAGGACGAGGTTGAACGTGATCTTGTCGTGCCGGCCGTCGGGCGCGGCGACGTCGAGCTTCAGGACCCACCAGCCCGTCATCGAGAATTTCATGCCCTTGATGACATAGTCGCCCGGCGTGCCGGCAGGCTCCGCCCGGGGCGCGGTGGGGAGGCCGTGGCCATGTTCGGGCATCCCGCCGTCGATCCCGACGGCGGCGCCGGTCACCGGACGTCCGTCCGCGGCGGCAAGATGCAGCGACCATTGGTGGACTTTGGACAACGGGATCGGCTGCGAGCCGCTCGCTACCTGCACCCGGAAAAGGAGGTGGTCGGTCGGCCGGTCGAGCGACAGGTCGAGGTTTGCGGGCCGCGCGCAAGCGGCGGCCCCTGCCAATGCCGGGATCAGGATCGCCGAGACGAGGCAGGAGCGGCGCAGCGGTCTCGACCTGTAGGCGGCGGGGGTGGGAAATCCGATCATTCGTTTCAGGTCCTTTGAGCTTGCCCCGGCGAGATACGTCCCGGCCTCAGTGGCTGAAATGACAAAGGGGTGTTATTTTATGCCACCCCTCCATGGGGCGCCGGGGGAAAGAGCTAATCGACGGGCTCAGAGTGTCAGGCCCACTTTCGGGCCCGGTCATTTCCCCTTTCGCCTGCAAACGGGAGTAGCATCGTCCCCGTCCAGGCGCTTCCGCTCGAAGGCTGTGTTCTATATCTGTTCCCGAATGGGATTCGCGCACCAGCAGCTTCGGGACAAGGCGCTCCTCGCGCTTGAGGAGATCGTGCAGGAGGCGCGCTACCGGCGGCCGCGCCGGTCGTTCGCACTCCGCTTCGCCCTCGCCTATCTCTGGGCCTATGCCGGCGGGAAGCGCGACCCGTTTGACGAGTTGTGGCGTGCGCTCGGGGCGCACAAGACGCTCTGGAGCTTGTCGGCCTGCGAGCGGGCGCTGTCGGAGATCTACCGCGCACTCGGCGTGGCGCGTGACGAGGAGGTGGCGAATCGGTTCTGGCGGATGAGGGCGGAGGAGGAGCGAGCCAATCCGTAAGGGTGGCGGTGGCCGGGCGACCCCCCGGGCCTCCCACGCTCAATTCTCCGGCAGCCTCTCATGCCCCGGCTCTTCATGGTGGAACACGTCGCCTAAATTCCGTTTGTCCACCGCCTGTCCGCATCGCTTGCAGACGTAAAAGTGACGTCTTTCATCCGTGTGATCGGGGCCTTGGGACGAGAAGGTGTTGAGCTCGTCGCGGTCGGTCATCGCTAGAGGTGGCGGACCAGAGTGGCGTGCCGCAGCTTGTCGCAGGCGGCGCGCGTGGGGGCTCTGGGGTAATCCCGAGGCTGGCGAAGCGGCGGAGGCATGGCAGCGGAGTCGAACGAGGCTGGAGGCAAGCCGTTCCTCCTCGATTTGCCCGATGCGCGCCAGTAGGATTTCCAGCTGAGCGTCTGGCCCAGTCTGCCTGGCTCCAGAGCTTGTGGCGAATCCACGCGCTGGCGCCGGCTCCGACCGCCTGCGTTCGCGACAGCCCGGTGAGGCAACTAGCAGTCCAGGGATGTTGCCGCGGCGCATGCGCCTCCGAGGGTGAGGGGGCGGCCGTTCGGCGCGAGAGGCGCCCTGGCCCGCTGCGGCGCGTCCGCAACCCGCCGGCTCTCGGCCCGTGTTGCCCTTCGGGCTGCCCGCGCCGGCCTCGGCCGGGGGTGATCCGCGCGTGCCGCGCGGTGCGGACTTGCCCATGCGACGGGCCCGGTGGCGCGTGGCGCCGGACGGTCCGGCTCCCGATCACCGGAGACACGACATGCGCACCACTCTTGCAAACCAGCTTGCCCAGCTCGAGCTCGGCCATCTCTCGGTCCAGAGGCCCCCCTCGGAGACCTCATGCGAACTTCCCCCTGACGAGGCGGTGGAGCAGACCCTGCAGGCGGTCTGGTCGGACCTGTTCACGCTCTTCCCGGACACCGCTCTGGAGGAAGACGCCGAGGAAATCGGCTGGGGGCTCGTCAACCTGTTCCACCGTGCAGCGGCAAAGCGCGCTGCGCAGATCGACCGGGCCACCGACGAGATCCGCTGCCTACTGGCCTCCGCCGACGGGTCCGAGGTTCATGCCTCGGAGCTCGAGAACCAGGTCGCCCGTGCGCAGGCGGCGGAGGCGGCGATGCTGGGGCTGGAGAGCCTTCGCGAGGTGGCGGCGAGCCTCTACCTCAACGAGACCGGCTCGTCCTGGAGGCCGGCCGGCGGGTCCCGCCTCAGCCATTCCGCAAAGCTGACCTCCGCGGTCGTCGATGGGCGCGCGTTCCTTCGCGCCCGCGCCGAGAGCCGGCGCAAGGCGGTCATGCCCGAGGGGACGCCGGTCGTGTTCGCCGCCGGGCGGCTGTCCTTTCCAACCGATTCCGAGGCCAAGAGCTTCGCCGGCAACGTCTGGGACACTCTCGACCGGGTGCGCGAGCGGGTCGCGGACCTGGTGCTCGTCCATGGCGGCGACAGCAAGGGTGCCGACCGGCTGGCGGCCTCCTGGGCCGAGCAGCGCAAGGTCCCGCAGGTCGCTTTCAGCCTCGAACGGCGGCTCGGTCAGCGCGCGGGGTTCCGCCGGAACGAGCAGTTTCTCTCGCTCAATCCGCGCTGCGTCGTGGCGTTCGCGGGCAGCGGCGTCGTCGAACGCCTGGTCATCCAGGCCAAGGAGCAGGGGGTCGCCGTCGTCGACCGGCGCGGTCCCCTGGGCACCAATCCCAGGCGTGCGGCGCGCGAGGCTGCCGCGGCCTAGCCGCCTCGGACCGGGCCGGCTCCGGCCGGTCCGGTTCTCCTGGACCGTCGAGAGGAGAGGCGGCGGCATGGGCCGGCGGAGGTGCAGGCGCGTCGCTTTGACGCCCGCGGCCTCGCTCCGAGGAGAGGAACGCCCGCGATGTCCGACACGCCCGAGCCCGCTCAGCTTCGCCGGTTCGAGGAGGCCATGAAGAATATTCCGAAGCTTCAGCGGGAGATCTTCATGGCTCACCGGCTGGACGATTCGTCCTACGAGGAGATCGCCCGGCGCACCGGTCTCTCCGTCCGCCAGGTCGAGCGTCACATGGCGGAGGCCCTCTACAAGCTGGCGAAACAGCTGGGCGGCCGCAAGCTCAGCTGGTGGGAGCGCTGGTTCTGACCTGCGAGGTCCGAGCACCCTCGCCAGAGTCCTCCCGACCCCTTAGGATCGAGCCCGATGCGAACCGATCTCGACCATCTTCCGCCGTCCAAGCAGCGCGAGCTCGAGCGCGCGGTGCAGCTACTGATGACCGAATTCGACGCGGTGACCGCTCGGGCGACGCAGCCCTGGCGGCGCAACGGCAAGATCTACAAGATCATCCTGTTCGGGAGCTACGCCCGGGACGATTGGGTGGACGAGCCGGAGAATGGCTACCAGTCGGATTTCGACCTGCTGATCGTCGTCAGCCATGCCGACCTGACCGAGATTGCGGATTACTGGTACGTCGCGGAGGACAAGATCCTGCGCGATCCGGCGATCGGCCGACCCGTCAACATTATCGTCCATTCGCTTGACGAAGTGAACCATGCCTTGAAGCGCGGCGAGTATTTCTGGGTGGATATCGTTCGGGACGGGATCGCGTTGTACGAGCTGCCGCAGCATGAGCTGGCTGCGCCGATGCCCCTGACCCCCATAGACGCTCACGAGATGGCAGAGGGATACTTTGCGGACTGGATCGCAAAGGTGGATGATGCGATTGAGATCGGTGAGTTCTGCCTCGAAAAGAAGAAGTGGAAGGATGCGGCGTTCTCGCTGCACCAAGCAGCAGAGCGAGCTTACATCTGCTTCCTCCTAGTCCGAACGCTCTAGCGTCGTTTCGAGCTCCTGAAGCGCGCCTATGTCGAGGCTCGTTACTCGGCGAGCTACGCGATCGGCACCGCCGATCTGCAGGCGCTGATGGCATCGGTTCGGCGGCTTCGCGACATCGTTGAAGCCGTCTCACGCGAGCGCCTGGACCACCTGAGGGCAGCAGCCGAAGTTTGAGGCGCGTCCAGCCGGGGCGTTGGGCGTACGCGTAGAGTCTGCTACTGGAGTCTGCCGAAGAGCACTCCAGGCCACACTGCTTCCTGTAAGAGAGCCGCCAGACCGCACCCATCTCCTTTCTCAGCCCTCTGGCGCGGCTGCGGCGGTGCGCAACCCGCGGCCGTTCGGCCCGTGTTGCCCTTCGGGCTGCCCGCGCCGGCCTCCGTCCGGGGTCCCCTTCGGCTCCGCCTCCGGTGCGTCCCGCCGCTTCGCTCGCGCCCTGTTTCGGGCTGTCGACGGGGCGGTCCCGGCGACAGGACAGGAGACATTCAATGACCAACACCGTTCTTCTCGTCGGCAATCTGGGCGCCGACCCCGAGCTCCGCTCGGCCAACAGCGGAACCGACATCGCCAGCTTCAGCCTCGGCACCAGCCGGCCGAAGCGCGACAGCGAGGGCAAGACCTACAAGGATGCGAGCGGCTTCACCGCCAAGGATACCGAGTGGCACCGCGTCACGTGCTTCAATGGCCTGGGCCGGATCATCGCTCAGCACGCGACCAAGGGCATGCTCGTCTCGGTGCGCGGCCGGCTTCACTACACCCGCTGGACCGACCGCGAGAACATCGAGCGCTACGGCTGCGAGATCATCGCCGAGGATGTCCAGTTCCTGAGCCGACCCCGCCAGGGCGGCGGGTCTGAGCCGACCGGAACCGGCTCCTTCGACCAGGATCTGGACGACGATGTGCCCTTCTGAGGGCCGTCATGGGCCCCGGCGGCGCTGCCGCCGGGGCTCCTTTCCTGTGTTGGCACGGGAGAGAATTGCCGTCCTCTGAGCTGACACGTTGCGCCTTTGGAGGAAGAGTGGAGGCGGCGGGGGAGGGGGTCTCGTCTCGTAGAGGCCCAGTGTGGCGGGCGGCGAAGCGGCCCTCAAGGATGCGCGGTCCCCCCAATTTGCTTCGCAAATCGGCTCCCCCGCGCCCCGCTTCGCGGTGCCTTCGGCATCCCTGACCGCCGCTCCGCCGCCCGCGCCTGAAGCTTCGTCTTCGATCGGAAGACGATGCTGAAGGAGACGGCAGATGAACATGACGACGACGATCGGACGGGGCTGCGATGCGGCAGTTGATGCGCTTCGGGCGGAGTTCGGAAGCGTTCTGGCGGAGCGGATTTTCGAGGCTGAGGCGCTCGATTTCCTGTGGGAGGCGCGGGTCCGGGAGCGCTATCTTGGGGAGCAGATTGGTTGGGATTTGTGCGATGAAGATGCGTATCGGCAGCTCTCGCGCGTCGCGATTCTGAGCGTGCTGGAAGGCAGCTGGTACACCGGAACGTGCCTGGTTGATGGCCAAGGAGTGGCGGTGGAGCTGCTTTGGAAGCGGCGTTTTGCATCGCGCGGAGAGGCTGAATTCGAGCTGCTTCGGGCGCGATAACGGCTTCGAACCGGTTCTGGCGGGGGCGGCGCGGCAGCGTCGCTCCCGCATTCCTTGTGCTCGCCAGGGTGCATTTCGGGCCAGCAGGGGCGGACGTGCACACGGGTCCCAGAGCATCCATGGGGGGATGAGCTGAATACGTAGGCGTCGGAGGGAGACAGAAGGGAGCAGGGGAAGGCAAGATAAAGCGGATTTCGGCTCGTCGCAGAAATGCCGCTAAGTATTTGTCTGCACATCTTTTTTTGGAGAGACAGTTTGTCTCTGGGCCTCTTCGGCAGAGAGACTGACCCGCCCCTTCGACGCACGAAGCGGCAGATTTCCGCCGTTCGTTCGCGAGACACTTTAGCCGTGTTCGGTGCTGGCGCATATCCTTCCGGATGGCGGAGGACGAGAACAGGTTTGAGCCGCGGCTGGGTCGCATGCGCAGCGCGAAGGGGCGGCGGAGCGCTCGTTCGCTCCAGGGTCTCCTTATCGAGCGGTTGGCGCGCGCTGGTCTGGCTGGGCGGAAGATGCCGTCGATCGCCCGGGAGCCGGCGCGATCGGGCCGCTTCAACGCCCGCGGGCGGGGCGGCCCGATTGCCGGGCGCCTGGGCCAAGGCTCCGGCTGGTCGCGCGATCCGCTGTCCGGCATGCGGGTGCGAGCGCGGCGGGTGATGGTCAAAGCTCGGGTGGTGAAGCTCCGCGGACCAAAGGCAGTCGCGGCGGCGGCCGCGCACCTCCGCTATGTGCAGCGCGACGGGGTGACCCGGGAAGGCGAGCAGGGGCGCCTCTATTCGACCTTCACCGACGACGCCGACGGCAAGGCTTTCCTGGAGCGCGGAGAAGGCGACCGTCACCAATTTCGGTTCATCGTCTCTCCCGAGGATGGGGCGGCGCTGGAAAACCTCCGCGGGTTCACCCGCGACCTTATGGCGAAGATGGAGGAGGATCTTCGGACCAATCTCGACTGGGTGGCGGTCGATCACTTCGACACGGGGCACCCGCACACGCACGTTCTGGTGCGCGGAGTCACGGAGGATGGAAAGACCCTCAACATCGCCGGCGACTATATCGCGCACGGGATCAGAGGCCGCGCCTCGTAGATCATGACGCGCTGGCTCGGGCCGCAGAGCGAGCTGGAAGTGAAGGAGCAGCTCACTCGGGAGGTGGACGCAAATCGGTTGACCTCGCTGGACCGGAATCTGCTCGGTCGTGCGCAGGAAGGCGTGGTGGACCTGCGGTAGGAGCGGGGCGGTTGGGACGGAGAGGGCCTGTACGAGCAGTCCCGACGCGGAGACGACGCTCCGCGATCTCGGACGGCGCCGCGATATCATCGCAACCATGCATCGGGCTATGACGGCGGCGAAGCTGACGCGACGGCCGGAGCTCTACGTCATCGACAGCTTGGGGGCCGAGCCGGCTCCGGTCGTCGGGAGGGTGGTCCATCGCGGGCCGGCGGACGACGAGCACGACCGGCGCTGCCTTGTGATCGACGGGATCGATGGCCGGACCCATTACATCGACATCGGCCGGTCAACGGAGCCCACGCCCATCGGCGGCGTGGTTCGCGTCGAGCCGGTGACGCCGCAGCTGCGCAAGGCGGACGTCACGATCGCCGCCGTCGCTCAGGCGAACGGGGGGAAGTACTCGCTTGAGCACCATTGGGCGCAGGACGACAAGGCCTCCAGCGGATACGTCGAGGCTCATATCCGCAGGCTGGAGGCGCTGCGGCGCGCGGGCGTCGGCGTTGAGCGCGACGCGGACGGCACCTGGCGTATTCCGCCCGACTACACGGATCAGGTGCTGGAGCATGAAGGTCGTGCCGCACGCGCCGTGCCCGTCCGCATCCAGGTGCTGGCGCGCCTCGAGCTCTCGGCGGAGGCCGTCAACAACGCGCCGAGCTGGCTCGATGGGGAACTGAGGCAGTCGGCGTCGGCGAACATACCGAACCATGGGTATGGCAGCGAAGTCCGCAGTGCCCTTTACCAGCGGCAGCAGTGGCTGATCGAGCAGGGGTTTGCGGAAGTGCAGGGGGACAAGCTTTTGTTCGCGCCGGACATGGAGGGGAAGCTGAGGCAGCGGGAGTTGCGCGCGGTGGCGGCGCAGCTCAGCAATGAGCTCGGCCTATCCTTCGATCAGCCAGTGGCGGGAGAGCAGATATCCGGCATCTGCCGGCGCCGGGTCGATACCTCGTCGGGAAGCTACGCACTGGTGGAGCGATCGCGGGACTTCAGTCTCGTGCCGTGGCGGCCGGAGCTGGAGCGCGCGGTCGGGCGTCAGATCTCTGGCCGAGTTCGGGACAGCGGAGGGATCAGCTGGACGCTGGGTCACCAACGCACGGGTCCCGAGATCGGAGAAGGATGACCTACGATTCTCAGTAATCCCGCGAGGAGTCTCAAGCAAATGAAGGAGCGCAAGATCCGTCACCAATTCTTCCTTCCAAAGGAAGAGAGTGATCGTGTCGGACGAATTGCCGCTGCGACCGGGCGGTCCCGGTCCGATCTCCTTCGCGAGGCCTTAGGGGCTTACCTGTCGCGTCGGAATGCTCCGTCAAAAGAAGATGGGATTGAAGCTGCTTTGACGAGACTGGAGCGCCGGGCCGAACGTGTGCAGCGCAACGTAGGGCTTCAATGGGAAATCCTGGCGAGGCTGATGCGCCACCAGTTGCAGGTCGCGTCGGGCCTGCCGCGCCCGGACTCATCGAACTTGGCGGCGGCGCGTGCCGCCTTTGAGCAGATGCTGGACGAAATCTCGGAGCGGCTTGAGGGCAAGGAGCCCGAGCCCAGCCAGGATGGCTCGCTGGAAAAGATCCGGCGCTTTCACTAGAAGCCGGGTAAATCGTGTTATTGCGCAAAAAGTCACTTAGAGGTACACTTAGTGTGTGCCTGTTTATGCTCCCGACAATGATCTCCTGACGGCCCTCTCGAGCTACGTGCGCGAGGTGCACGGCGGTGTAGTGAAACGGGCGGCGGACACACTGAAGCTTGATTATGTCATGGTGCGGCGGTTCCTGAGGAGAGGAAGCGCGAAGCCGGAGAACAGGCAGCGCATTCGAGAGGCCCTGAGCAGTGTGCAGTGGGAGGGCGGTAAGGATCGCAACATTGCGCATAGTCTACCCGTCGATTTCACCCGCTCGATACTAATGCAGTTGCTTCAGGCGCTCGACGCGTACGAGGAGGCAGACCATGCAGTTGATGAAGTTGAGGCGTGATGGGATCATGCTGAAAGTCCCCCCGGCGCCGTACGCTGCGCCGCGCGACGTGGGCTGCGTGGGTGCGACTGTGGAATCCATTTCGACTGGGAACCATCCGAAGGGTCCCCGACAGTGAAGTTCATCGACAGCGATTCCTTACTCAGCGGATCAGTGGGTCAGCGCCTCACTCGCGCCGAAACCTCCCAGTCTTTTGGACCCGCTCTTGCCGACCAGTCCGCCGCCCCCCGGAACCCGGTCGAACTCTCGCCACGACCACCAAAGCTTCTGGTCGCAGGAATTTTCGCGGGAGTCGGCGGATTTGAAGAGGGATTTAGGCAGGCCGGCCATGCGAGCACGATGCTGTGCGAGTTCGATCCGGCTGCGCGGCACGTTTTGGCTCGGCGGTTCGAAAATACGGAAATCACTGAAGACGTTCGGGCACTTACACGACTCCCTGATTGCGCCGTCCTTACTGCGGGATTCCCCTGTCAAGACCTGAGTCAGGTAGGCCGGCGAAGGGGAATTGCAGGGCCGAACTCGGGACTGATCGAATCCGTTTTCAAGCTGCTGAAAGAGAGCAGCCGAGGACCGCAATGGGTAGTGCTTGAGAACGTGCCGTTCATGCTCACTCTCGATGGGGGGCGGGCCATTCGAATGGTGACCAACCGGTTTGAGGAGATGGGCTTCTCTTGGGCTTATCGCACGATCGATGCACGTGCGTTTGGTCTGCCCCAGCGACGGCGCCGGGTAGTTCTGATTGCATCCCGAGATCACGATCCCCGTCCCGTTTTGCTCACCAATGATGTTGGCGCTCTAGGCCCGGGCAAGCGCGGCAACTACGCTTGCGGGTTCTATTGGACAGAAGGCAATACGGGACTCGGCTGGGCGGTCGATGCCATCCCACCGCTCAAGGGAGGGTCCGCGCTCCACATCCCCTCGCCACCAGCAATCTGGTTTCCTAGGCGACGCGCCATTGCCGTGCCGGCGATTGAAGACGCCGAGCGGCTGCAAGGGTTCGAGGCGGGATGGACCTGTCTCGAAGATTTTGACCACCGAGCAGGGCGGAAGCGCTGGCGGATGGTGGGCAACGCCGTAAGCGTTCCGGTGGCAAAGTGGATCGCCGAGCGCCTCACCGCGAAGGTCGAGCAGTTCAACGACGAGCGAGCGGAGCCACTGCCTGAGATAGGCAGTTGGCCCAGCGCCGCTTGGGGACGAGGCGCTCGGCGGGGCAAGGCAGTAGTGTCGGAATGGCCGGTAAGTGAGCCCTCACTGCATCTGGCCTCTTTCCTCACGCACCGCGTGCGGCCGCTGTCAAAGAAAGCCGCAGGTGGATTCCTCTCGCGCCTAGTGAAGAGCACCTTACGCTACGAGCATGCCTTCCGTGCTGATCTTGAGCATCATGTCGAAAGCTTCAAAGAGGATTGATGCCTCCGACCCGATCGCGCCCGCGACGAGCCGTCGGATGGCCCGCACCGCGCAACGCGACAATCGCGGCGAGCGCGCGCTGCGGTCGGAGCTACATCGGCGCGGTCTACGGTTTCGCCTCCATCGCCCAATCGTTCAGGGAACTCGGCGGACTGCGGACGTGGTGTTCGCTGGCGCCAAGTTAGCCGTCTTCGTCGACGGCTGCTTCTGGCATGGGTGTCCCGCCCATGGGACCAGGCCCAAGAACAACGCCGCCTGGTGGCGAGCGAAGATAGCCGCCAACATGGCGCGCGACCGCGACACCGATTCTCGTCTTGAAGCACTCGGTTGGACCGTCGTGCGCGTCTGGGCTCATGAGGATCCGGTCGCAGCCGCTGATCGTATCGAGGCAATCGCGCGCCGTTCCGATTAGAGGGCGAAGACGCGGTCTTGTTCGATTAGGGCATTCCAGATCGTGCGATGGGCCACGAAGCCGGTCCAGGTCGCATCTCGGGCACCAGCGGCAACCGTATCGCAGCCGTGCACGTAGTCGCCGATCAGGCCGGTCACTGATTCGCGCGCGACGATGATGCAGCCGATCTGGTGACGGGACAGCGACACGCACCAACGGCCCGCCTCCAGGTCGAACCCAGTCGGAGTGCTCGCGCAGGACAGGGGATGGCGCACGATCGAGATCGGCATCTGGAGGCCCTGCCACCGCTCTGCCGTGTCGACACGAATTCCGCCCCGGCCGCGCTGGCGCAGCCCGTCGCTGATGGCGCCGCCGGCGATCACGTGCGGATCGATGCAGCCGATGTCGTTGTCGTCGAGCGCACCATGTCCGATCCATTCGGCTTGCCGCTCGAGCAGGCGGTCGGCGATGGTGGCGATCAGGTCGGCGAGCGCGAGGTCCGCCTCCTCGTGCGCGGGCGGCGCCCCGGGCAGCGTGATGGCGACCAGGCTCTGACCACCGGCGATCGCGTCGAGGGCCCGGTCAATCACGGGGACGATGCCGGGAACGGCGAAGCGGAGCCGCCGATCGTCCGGGTCGACGACGGAGCGGAACGGCAGATCGGGATAGAATGAGGCCTGAACCAGATCCGAGCTGTCGGGAAGGAGCCGGCGGGTCACGGGCAGGCCGTACACCGGTGTCTCCGGGAAACGATCCAGGACATAGGC
>VBAE01000276.1 GCA_005882415.1 Alphaproteobacteria bacterium
TCAGCTAAGCGCCTCTAACTAAAGCGCTCCTCAGGTCTGGCACGGCTTATGCTGAAGAGGCTGCATGGACGCGGGCGGGAGGCCCGCTTGAGCGACAGGAGCAAGACGATGCAGACCAACCCCCTCACCCGCCCCGACACGATGTTCGGCGTTTGCCAGGCGATCGGCGAGGATTTCGGCTTCAACCCCATTTACCTGCGGCTGATCTTCGGCGGGCTTCTGCTGTGGAACCCGGTTGCGGTAATTGCCGCCTATGCGGTGCTCGGCGCGGTGGTGGGCCTGTCCCGCCTGGCGGGCCGCACGCGCCGCCCGGTTGCCGCGGTCGAGCCGGAGACGGTCCCGGTCCGCGCCGAGGAGCCGGTCGAGCTGGCGGTCGCCGCCTGAGGGAATGGAGGGCGGGGCATTGTCCCCGCCGGGCCCGCCTCAGATTTCGAATTCAAGGCCCAGATAGCTGCCGTCTTCGGTGCCGTGGGCGATCCCGCGCTTGGTGATCTTGTCGTGGAGCTTCAGGATCGTCTTGCTGGCCGTGTCCTGAAACACTCCGGGGAGGAGGCCGTGAAGGAGGCAGGCCGCGCCCGCCGAGACGAGGGTGCCGCCCACTGAGAAAGCGAAGCGGGCGTGGCCGAAATAATCGAGGCCGACCTGGTTCAGGTGGCTCCTCGACCGGGAGAAGAAGCCGGTTTTCCCGGCGCCGCCGTCATGCTCCAACGCCATTCTCCTTCACCATCGATATGCCCCGAACCGAACGTCTGCGCCAGAGCGCTGCACCTTACCGAAAAGTCGTTTCGGCGCATATCTAATCAAATGAGTAGAGAATCGCCCGCCACCATTGCAACCCCGCCGCTGCCGGTTCATTGAGAGCCCATGCTTTCTCAACGGACGCGCTATACAATCCGTGCGCTGCTCCACCTCGCGGACCGCCATGGCGAGGGGCCGGTGCAGATGAGCGAGATCGCCCAGAAGCAGAACATCCCGCCCAAATTTCTCACCGTGATGCTGTCGCAGATGATCCGCGAGGGGCTGGTGATGAGCCGGCGCGGGCGGGAGGGCGGCTATTGGCTCGCCCGGCCGCCCGAGCAGATCAGCTATGGCGAGATCGTCCGCCTGACCCGCGGCTCGCTTGGCCTGCTCCCCTGCGCAAGCCGGCTCGCTTACGAGCCCTGCCGCAATTGCGTCACCGAGGACGAGTGCCGGCTCCACCGGGTGATGCTGATGGTCCGGGACGAGACCGCGCGGATTCTCGACGGACTCAGCCTCGCCGATCCGGTGCCGGCCGACACGTTCGGCTCATGAAGCGCGTCGCCATCGCCGGCGGCGGCGCTTCGGGCGCGCTGCTGGCGGTGAACCTGCTTCGCCACACGGGGGCCGAGGTGGTGCTGATCGAGCGGGGGCCGAGGGTTGCCCGCGGCGCCGCTTACGGCACGGACGATCCCAACCACCTGTTGAACGTCCGCGCCGACCGGATGAGCGCTCTGCCCGACGAGCCCGGCCATTTCGCGGACTGGCTGGAAGCGCATGGCGGCTGCCGCGAGGATTTCGCCGAACGCCGGGCCTATGGTGCTTATCTGGGCGAACTGCTTGCCGACGCGTCTGTACCCGGGCGCTTCCGGGTAGTTCGTGGCGAGGTGACGGACATCCGAAGCGAAGGCGGCCGCGAGGTGCTGGACGTCGACGCCGAGCGGATCGAGGCCGACGTGGCGGTGCTGGCGCTCGGCAACCTCGAACCGTCCACCCCCGCCGGCATCCGCCCCGAGGCGGGCGTCTATGTCGGCGACCCGTGGCGAAGCGACTTCGCCGCCGGCCTCGGGCCCGACGACATGGTGGTCCTGATCGGCACCGGCCTCACCGCCATCGACGTCGCGCTGTCGCTCGAGTTCCGCGGCTTTGAAGGCAGGATCCTCGCTTTCTCCAGGCGCGGCCTCGTCCCCCGGCCGCATTCCGATCCCTCCCCGCAGCTCCCCCCGCCCGAGGGGCTGGAGCCGCGCTGCATCGACCTCCTCCGCCGCGTCCGGACCGACGCGGCCCAAGTCGGCTGGCGAGACGCGATCGACCGGTTGCGGCCGGTGACCCAGGCGCTCTGGGCCTCGGCCGACGTGGCGGAGCGCCGCAAATTCCTCCGTCACCTCCGCCCTTGGTGGGACGTCCACCGCCACCGCATCGCTCCCTCGATCCACGCCCGCCTCAAGGCCCTTCGCGAGGCGGGCAGGCTCCACTTCGCCGCCGGCCGCATCGTCTCCCTCGAAGCCTCGCAACTCCGCTGGCAGCCGCGCGGCTCGACCGCCTGCTCGCCGCCGGCCGAATCCGCCCCGACCCGTGCCGAATCGGTATCGACGTTGACGCAGAGTGCCGAGCCCAATCCGCCGACGGCAGCGCCTCGGAGACCCTCCGCGTCGTCGGGCCACTCACGAAGGGCGCCTTCTGGGAAATCGTCGCCGTCCCCGACATCCGCGGGCAGGTGCGGGACCTGGCGCTCAGCCTCTAGATCAGAATCCTGAACAACGCCCCACCCGACGGGCTCTCGTCGAGCGCGATCGAGCCGCGGTGGGCGAGGACGACCTGGCGGGCGAGGCTGAGGCCGACGCCGGTGCCCTTCGCCTTGGTGGTGAAGAAGGGGAGGAACACGTCCTGCCGAAGCGCCTCGGGGACTCCAGGGCCGTTGTCCGCCACCTCGATCTGCACCCGGCCGCCCATGGTGAAGGCGAAGCTCATCGACACCAGCGGCTTGTCGCTATGCCCGCGCGCGGCTTCGGCGGCATTGCGCAGCAGGTTGATCAGCACCTGGCAGAGGAGGTCGGCGTCGGCGTCGATCTTCAGAGTGTCCGGCATCACCGACAGCGCCAGCTCCACCCCCGCCGAAGCATCGCTGGCGCGGAACAGCGCCTCCAGCTCCCGAGCCCAGGGCCCCGCCTCGAAGGCGCGGCGGCGGACCTCGGGCACCCGGCTGATCTGCCTGTAGCTTTCGACGAAATGCATCACCCCGTCCGCGCGGCGGGCGAGGGTCTCCACCGCCGCACGCGCGTCGGCGATCAGCGGGTCGCCGGCGGTGTCGGCCTCCCGGATCAGCCCCGCCGCGGTCTGGGCGAGCGAGGTCACCGGGGTCATCGAATTCATGATCTCGTGGGTGAGCACCCGGACGAGGTCGCTCTGCGCAGCGATCTCGACGGCGTTCAATTCGCCCTGGATCGGCTGCACCGAGACGACCCGGACCATCCCGCCCAGCCTGTGCACCGCGGCAGTGCTGACCATCGCCGTCTGCGGCACCGAGTCGAGCATCAGCGGCACCAGCCGCGGCCGCCCGACCCCCTCCTCGCGCAGCCATTTGGCAAAGGCGTTGCCGTACTCCGCAAAGTCCTCGATCCGCACCCCGGTGTGGCGGACGAACAGGCGGCGGGCGGCCTTGTTGGCGAGCTCGACCCGCCCCTCGCTGTCAACGGTGAGCAGAGGCGTCGGCGCGTCGTCGAGCACCGCTTCGTAGAAGCGATTGGCGTCGCTGAGGCGGTGCCGCTCCTCGCGCAGCTTCCTTATGCCCTGTTCCAGCGCCTCGCCCATCTCGCCGAAGCCGCTGCCTTGTTGCGAATGGGTGAAGCTCTGCGCACAATCGCCGAAGCGGATGGCGCTCACGAACCGGGCGAGCTCCATGTTGGTCCACTGGACGTAGCGCCACAGGCTGGCCAGGGTCGCTGCGAGGATCATCCCCGCGAGCAGCCGCGCGGCGCCGAGCCCGGGCACCCAGAGCGTGTAGACGAAGCCGAATCCGGTCAGCAGGGTGAGCGCGAAGCGCCACAAAAGGCCGACGATGAAGCGGCGCCTAAAGGCCATGCTTGTCCATTCGCCGGTAGAGCGAGGCGCGGGTCAGCCCCAGCTCCGCGGCGGCGAGCGAGATGTTGTAGGCGTGCTTCTTCAGCGCCGCCTCGACCATATGCTTCTCGGCCCGCTCGAGGTTCAGGTCCGACGCCGCCGACGATGGCTGGGGGACCGGCGCGGACGGCGCCGGCGCCCGGCCCCGCGACAGCGAGAAGTCCTCGACCGTGAAGTCCCCGTCGCCGGCGAGGATCACCGCCCGCTCGGCCGCATGGCGAAGGGCGCGGACATTGCCGGGCCAGTCATAGGCCTTGAGCGCCTTCATCACCTCGTCCGGGATTCGCCGCACCGGCTTGCCGTACTTCTTGGCGTAGAGCGCGACATAATGGTCGACGAGGACCGGCACGTCCTCCGGCCGCTCGCGCAGGGGCGGGAGCTCGATCTCGACCGTGTTGAGGCGGAACAGCAGGTCCTGCCGGAACAGGCTCTCGTCGGCGAGCCGCTCGGGCGGGAGGTTGGTCGCAGCGATCACGCGGACGTCGATCGGCACCGGCTTGTTAGACCCGACCGGGATCACCTGGCGCTGCTCCAGCGCGGTGAGCAGCTTGGGCTGGAGGTGGAGCGGGAGATTGCCGACCTCGTCGAGGAACAGGGTGCCGCCATGCGCCGCCTGGAGCCGGCCGATGCGGTCGCCGCGGGCGTCGGTGAAGGCGCCCTTCACATGGCCGAACAGCTCGGATTCGAACAGATTCTCCGCGACCGCGCCCAGATCGACCGAGACCAAAACGCCCTCGCCCCGGCGCGAGCGGCGGTGGAGCTCGCGCGCGACCAGCTCCTTGCCGGTGCCGTTCTCGCCGAGGATCAGCACGTTAGCCTCGGTCGGCGCCGCGCGCTCGACCAGCGAATAGACCCGCTGCATCCCCGCCGATGCGCCCAGCAGCGGAGTCTCGCCCCCGGCCGGCGGCGCGACGACGGCTGCGGAGCGCTTTCGCTCGGTCACCACTTCCTTGCGCGAGGTGCGAAGCGCCGCCGCCGTCCGGACGGTGGCGAGGAGGCGTTCGTTCGACCAGGGCTTGGAGACGAAGTCGGTCGCCCCGCGCTTCATCGCCTCGACCGCGATGTTCACTCCGCCATGGGCAGTGATCATGACCACCACCGCCTGCGGGTCGTGCTTCAATATCTCGCCGAGCCAGTGGAAGCCTTCGGCGGCGTTGGTCGCGCCGCGCCCGAAA
>VBAE01000277.1 GCA_005882415.1 Alphaproteobacteria bacterium
TCGACGAGGCTTTGGTCACCTCGCTCGGGCTTCAGCCGCAGGCGGTGGCGAAGCTGATGCGCGACCTGGGCTTCCGCTCCGCCGAGAGCGAGGCCGGCTGGATCTGGCGCGGCCGCGGCCGGCGCAGGGCGGAGGAGCCGAAGCCGCCCGCCGGAGCCTTCGCGGCGCTTTCGGAGCTCAGGCGTGGCTGACAGCCTGAGGCTCGACAAATTCCTCTGGTTCGCCCGAATCGTGAAGACCCGGGCGCTCGCCCAGGCCCTGGCCGAAGGCGGCCACCTCCGAATCGCCGGCCGCCCCGTCGACCGCGCCCACGCCCCCGTCCGCATCGGCGACACCCTCGCCTTCGCAGTCCACGGCAAGGTCCGCGTCCTCCGAGTCCAGGCCCTCCCGACACGGCGCGGACCGCCGGCCGAAGCGCGGGCGCTCTATGAAGAGGTCGGGCTCGCTCCCGAATAATCCTCCAGCAGGCGGACGTCCGGGTAAAGAGACACCGCCTTGCGTGTGAAGACCGCGTCGCAGGTGACCAGCGGGCATTTCAGCTCCATCGCCAGCCCGAGGTAGACGCAGTCCTTGAGCGGGTGTCCGAGGCGTATCGCCAGGCCTGCGGCGCTGTGGATCCGGCGCTGGGTGACTCGGTGGTGCTGGATGACGTGATCGGTCCAGGCGACCGTCCATTTGTCCAGCGCCCGGAGCGCCGCTTCCCGAAGCGACTTGTCCTCATTGGCGCGGCGGACGATCGCGCCGGCCACTTCGATGAAGATCAGTTCAGGCGCGGCCAGTTCATTCTGGTGCCGGGTGAGGAAGTCGAAGGCTTCGGCGCTGTCGGCCTCCCACAGCACCCATTTGGCGGCGAGGCTGGCATCGACGACGATCATTCCTCGTCGCGCATCTGCCGGATGAGGAGTGTGCTGTCCGGAAGCAGTCCGTGCGCGGCGACCATCTCCGCGTGGAAAGCGCGCAGATCGTCGACCAGGGCGTCCACCGGCCGCGCCCGCTCCGCCAATATCTCCCGCGCCTCCGCCTCCAGCGACCGGCCGTTGTTGCGGGCGCGCTCCTTCAGGCTGTCATAGACCTCTTCGGGCAGGCGGCGGATGGTGAGCGTGGCCATGCATGCCAATATGACTCTTGTGCTGGCACGGTGCAAGCACTCCTGCTCCCCCGTTGACGAGCGAAGGGGGCGGCGACTAGGGATTCGCGACAGGGAGAAGCAAGAATGACCTACGTCGTCACCGATGCCTGCATCCGTTGCAAATATATGGATTGCGTCGAGGTCTGCCCGGTCGACTGCTTCTACGAGGGCGAGAACATGCTGGTGATCAACCCCAGCGAGTGCATCGACTGCGGCGTCTGCGAGCCGGAATGCCCGGCCGAGGCGATCATGCCCGACACCGAGAACGGCCTCGAGAAATGGCTGGAGGTCAACGCCACCTACTCGGCGGAATGGCCCAACCTGACCCGCAAGCGCGAGAGCCCGGCCGACGCCGACGAGCATAAAGGCGAAGAAGGCAAGTTCGACAAATATTTCTCTACCGAACCCGGCCAGGGCGACTGATCCACGGTCGCCTGCGAGGCCGAACGCAGCCTGTCCCACCCCGCGGTCCAAAAGAGTAGCTTTTCGGGCCGTTTTGGAGTATAAGCGGCGCATCGAAGCGGATGCGACGCGCATACCGCGTTGGTGGTCTAGAAAGAATCGCCGCAAAAACCGGTCACGGCAGCGTCTATTGGGGCGGGTGCGGTCTTGCAGGTTCGGCGGCTGTTTCCATGGGAAGGTTCAAGATGGCAGCGAAGGCGTTGAGCTTCGACGTTGGCGACTATGTCGTATACCCCAAGCACGGCGTCGGCCGTGTGGTTGAACTGCAGAGCACGGATATCGCCGGCATGCAGCTCGAACTTTATGTACTGCGTTTCGAAAAAGAGAAGATGACGCTCCGGGTCCCGACCAACAAGGCCGAGAGCGTCGGCATGCGCAAGCTGTCGTCCGACAAGACGCTCCGCGACGCGCTCGAAACGCTCAAGGGCAAGCCGAAGGTGAAGCGGACGATGTGGTCGCGCCGCGCCCAGGAATATGAAGCGAAGATCAATTCGGGCGATCTCATCTCGATCGCCGAAGTGACCCGCGACCTGTTCCGCGCCGACGACCAGCCCGAGCAGAGCTATTCCGAACGGCAGATCTTCGAAGCCGCATCGAGCCGTCTCGCCCGCGAGCTGGCCGCGATGGAGCAGATCGACGAGCCGGCCGCATTGGAGCAGATCCTCGAGATCCTGAACAAGGCGGCTTCGGTCTACAATAAGGAGAAGGCGGCGGTCTGACCCGCGGCCTTTTTCGAGAGCAACAAAGGCGGTCCCGCAAGGGGCCGCCTTTTTTGTTGCGGCTCTGGATGGGTGCGTGTATTATGTGTGCAATACAGCAGGAGAGAGACTATGCGTGGTGCAGCAGCGATCATCCTCGTCTCGGCGGCGGCGCTCGTCGCCTGCAATAGCAGCGACGCCAAGGAAGGCCAGGACAGCGGCCGCGTCGTCCGAAAGAATTTCGAGGTCGCATCGTTCGACAAGGTCGCGCTGGGCGGGTCGCAGAATGTGGTCGTGAAGGTCGGCGGGCCGGTCTCGGTCCGCGCCGAGGGCGACGAAGAGCAGGTCAACCGGCTCGAGATCCGGGTCGAGGACGGTGAGCTCAAGGTCGGCTACCAGAAGACCAGCTGGTCGGTCGGCTTCCGCCGCAGCGGCAAGCCCGTCACGGTTTATGTCACTGTTCCCTCGCTGGCCGCGGCTTCGATCGGCGGATCGGGCGACATGCAGGTCGACCGGATCGAGGCGAGCGACTTCGCAGCGGCGATCGGCGGCTCGGGCGACCTCAGCCTCGGAACGATGAAGGTCGGCAAGGGCAGCTTCTCGATCGCCGGAAGCGGCAAGATCGTCGGCGCGGGAAGCGCGGACTCGATCGACGCTTCCATCGCCGGCTCCGGCAATATCGACCTCGCAGCCCTCCAGACCCGGAGTGCGACGGTGTCGGTGGTTGGATCGGGCGACGTCTCGGCCAAGGCGACCGAGACGGCCAACATCTCGATCGCGGGCTCGGGCAACGCCACGATCAGCGGCCCGGCCAAGTGCCAGGTCCACAAGATGGGCTCGGGCGACGCGCGCTGCGGCGCCTGATACTCGACCGTTAACCTGTTTCGGGGCATGATCTTCGCCATGAGGATCATGCCCCTTCTTCTTGCGCTCGCCGCCGCGGCCCCTGCGACCGCCGCCGAGCGGCGCTATACGATCACCGATTTCGACCGGGTCGAGGTCGACGGACCGTTCCAGGTGAGCCTCACCACCGGCCTGGCATCGGGCGCGCGGGCGGTAGGTTCGCAGGGCGCGATCGACCGGCTGAGCGTGGAAGTGCAGGGACGGACGCTGCGGATTCGGGTCAACCGCTCCTCCTGGGGCGGCTATCCCGGCGACGCGACCGGCCCGGTCAGGATCGAGGCGACTACCCGCGAGCTCCGCTCCGGCGCGGTCGTCGGCTCGGGCGGCCTGGCAATCGATAAAGCGAAGGGGCTTCGGGTTGACCTTTCCGTCTCGGGCAGCGGCCAGGTCAGCTTGGCAAATGCCGACACCGACAACCTCGTCATCGGCCTGCTCGGCTCCGGCCGGATCAGCGCGGCGGGGCGCACGAAGCAGCTCAAGGCTACGATCCAGGGCAGCGGCGACTTCGACGGCAGCGGCCTCAAGTCAGACGACGCCAACATCATCGCCGACACGGCGGGCACCGTCCGAGTCGCCGCCGCCCGAACCGCCAAGGTCCGAGCCACCGGCCCCGGCGACGTCGAAGTCCTCGGAACCCCCTCCTGCACCGTCGAAGCCCTCGGCTCCGGCGGCGTGAAGTGCGGGCGGCGGTAGCTTCCCCATGCCCGTGTTATAAAAAGCGCAGATTTGTAACATGAGCGGGAGCACGTGTTACAGAGGGTAACTCGTGGAGGTCCGCTCGAGCGTGATCGCTTTGCACTACCCGTCATTGCGAGGAGCGAAGCGACGCGGCAATCCAGCGGCCTCCGAGGCTGCACTGGATTGCTTCGCTTCGCTCGCAATGACGGGCTAAATCAGCCCCAGCGCGGTAAGCTTGGCGGCCAAGTCCATCGGCAGTTCGGCCAGATCCTCTTCGCCTGAGAGGTCGGTGGGGGCGTCGGCGTGGGCGAGGTAGCGCCAGCCCTGGTGGGCGCGTCGGGGGAGTCCTCGGACTGGGACGAGCTCGGGGTCGAGCTGGATGATGGTCTTGCGGTCGCTGGCGCGGACGTCGAAGCCGAGGATGGTCTGGCGGGCGGCGAGCTTGTGCTTGACGATCCAGTAGACCGAGCCGCCGATCAGCTCGTCGGCGCGCTTGGGGCGGAAGCGGGTGACGAGCGGCACTATCCCGTCCGCAACCCGCGCCTGCTGGCGCCGCGCCAAAGTGGCGATGCTCGCGCAGCCGACCGCGACCTTCGAAATGTGCAGCGCCTCGGGGGCTGAGAGGACTTCCGAATCCATAGTGCGCGCCTAGTCGATTTCCGACGTGAAAGTAACCACTTAGCCGACGAGGCCCGAGGCGACTGCGATTCCGAGGAAGAGCAGGAAGCCCATCGAATCGGTGGTCATGGTGACGAAGATGGACGAGGCGACTGCAGGGTCGGCGCCGGCGCGCTCCAGCACCAGCGGGACCAGGGCTCCGGCGAGGCCGGCCATGACGATGTTGGTCAGCATCGCCGCGGCGATGACACCGCCTAACACAGGGTTGGCGAACCAGATCGCGACGGCGAGGCCGATGATCGCGGCGATGCTGACGCCGTTGAGGAGCGCGACCCTTATCTCGCGGCCGACGGCGCGCCAGCGGTTGGACTGGGTGAGCTGGTTGGTGGCGAGGGCGCGCACGGTCACCGCGAGGGTCTGGGTGCCGGCATTGCCGCCGACTCCGGCGACGATCGGCATCAAAGCGGCGAGCGCGACCATCTTCTCGATCGCGCCGCCGAACAGGCTGATGATGGTGGCCGGGAGGAGGGCGGTGACGAGGTTGACGATCAGCCAGCGCACCCGGGCGCGGTAGCTGTCGAGCACCGGCTGGTTGATGTCGCCCTCATCGCCCGCGCCGGACATCAGGAGGACGTCCTCCGATGCTTCCTCCTGGATGATGTGGACGATGTCGTCGACGGTGATCATGCCCACGAGGCGCCCGGCCTGGTCGATCACCGCGGCCGAGATGAGCGCGTATTTCTGGAAGCGCAGCGCCACCTCTTCCTGGTCCATGTCGACCGGGATCAGGGTCTGTTCGCGCTTCATGATGTCGGCCATCGGCACGTCGCGGCGGGTGCGGAGCACCCAGGATAGCATGCAGGTGCCGACCGGATGGTGCTGGGGATCGACGATGAAGATCTCCCAGAAGTCGGTGGTGAGATCGTCTCCTGCGCGGAGGTAATC
>VBAE01000239.1 GCA_005882415.1 Alphaproteobacteria bacterium
CGCACCTGGTGGTGGAGGAAGGAGCGGGCGTCGGCGAAGATGAGGACGCGCTCACCCTCGCGGCGGACGTCGAGCCGGTCGAGAGTCTTGACCGGGCTTTCGGCCTGGCAATGGGCGGAGCGGAAGGTGGTGAAGTCGTGGCGTCCAATGAGGCGCTTGGCGGCCTCATCCATCGCCTCGGCGTCGAGCGGAACCCCGACCTGCCACGCCCGGCCCACGTCGAGGGTCAGCGGGGCGCGGCGGTTGACGATGCGGTAGACGTAGCGCCGGCCGATGCAGCTGAACCGCGCATGCCAGTCGTCCGCGACCGGTTCCGCCTTGAGCACGGAAACAGGGAGCGGCCGGAGGCGTGCGTTCAGGCCCTCGGCGAGGCGGAAGGGCGTAATCGCCTTCTCCACATCGACATGGGCGGCCATCGCCAGCGCGTGGACGCCCGCATCCGTCCGCCCGGCGGCGTGGAGCACGGCCTTCTCGCCGGTAATCGCCTCCACCGCCTCCTCGATCGACTGCTGCACGGAAGGGCCGTGCGCCTGGCGCTGCCAGCCCATGAAAGGCCCGCCGTCAAATTCCACCGTCAGGCGGAAGCGGGTCACTTGAGGCGCGTGCCGGCCGGGATGACGAAGCCGCGGAGCAACTCGCTTGTCGTCATGGGCGCCCGGCCGGAACGCTGGACGATGCTGGGGACGATCGAGCCTTCCCTGCATGCGATGGCGAGGCCGTGGTCGAGGACCGTTCCCGGCTCGCCGCCCTCCGCCCTGATCTCGGCTGAGAGGACCTTGATCCGCTCGCCCTCATGTTCGAACCAGGCGCCGGGCGCCGGGTTGAAGGCGCGCACCTGCCGCTCGACCTGGACCGCGTGGAGGGCGAAATCGAGCTTCGCCTCCTCCTTGCGGATCTTCTCGGCATAGGTGACGGCACCCTCCTCCTGCGGCATCCGCCCGACCCGGGTCCAGTTGTCGAGGATGTGGGTGAGGAGATGGGCGCCGGTGTTCGCGATCTCGGTGGTGAGCTCGCCGGCGGTCTTGCGGTCGATCTCGACGGGGAGGCGCGCCAGCATCGCGCCGGTGTCGAGGCCCTTCTCCATCTCCATGATGGTGGCGCCGGTCAGCCGGTCGCCGGCGAGGATCGCGCGCTGGACCGGCGCGGCGCCGCGCCAGCGCGGCAGGATCGAGGCGTGGACGTTGAGGCAGCGCAGGCGCGGAGCGTTGAGGATCGGCTCCGGGAGGATCAGCCCGTAGGCGGCGACCACGGCGACATCGAGGTCGAGGGCTGCGAAGGCCTTCTGCTCCTCCTCGCCGCGGAGGGAAATGGGAGTGCGGACCTCAATGCCGGCGGCCTCCGCTCGTCGATAAACGGGGGAGGTTTTGTACTCCTTGCCGCGGCCAGCGCGGCGGGACGGCCGCGAATAGACGGCCGCGATCTCGTGCCCCGCGCCGATTAGGGCGTCGAGGATGATGACCGCGAATTCGGGGGTTCCCATGAAGGCGATGCGCATGCTGACTGCTTAAACGCGCCTCGCCGCTTGGCAAGGCTGCCCTTGTGCCCCTACTTCGTGGCCATGGCTTCTTCCGAGATCGACGCCCTCACCCAGGCCCTGTCGCGCCTGCCCGGCCTCGGCCCGCGCTCCGCCCGCCGCGCCGTGCTTCACCTGATGAAGAAGCGCGAGACCGCGCTGGCGCCGCTGCTTCGGGCGCTGGAGCGGGTCAACGAGGCGCTGTCGGTCTGCTCGAACTGCGGCAATATCGACACCGTCGACCCCTGCACCGTGTGCTCCGACCCGAGGCGCGACGACCGGCTCCTCTGCGTCGTCGAGGAAGTGTCGGACCTGTGGGCGCTGGAGCGCTCGCGGCTCTTCCCCGGCCGATTCCATGTGCTGGGCGGGCGGCTGTCGGCGCTGGAGGGGATCAGGCCGGAGGACCTGTCGATCGACCGGCTGATCGCCCGCGTGTCCGCCGGCGGCATCGACGAGGTGGTGCTGGCGATGAACGCGACGCTCGAGGGCCAGACCACCGCCCATTATCTCGCCGAGCGGCTGGAGGGCTTCCCGGTCCGCATCACCCAGCTCGCCCACGGCCTGCCGGTCGGCGGCGAGCTCGACTATCTCGACGAAGGCACCCTCGCCCAGGCGCTCAGGGCCCGCCGTCCGGTCAGCTGAACTTGACCCGAAAGGCCGCAATTCCTACTTTATAGCGATGGCGATCCTCCCAATCATCGAAGCTCCGGACCCCTTGCTGCGGCAGATTTCCTCTCCCGTGGACGCGGTGACGGACGAGGTGCGCGCGCTGATCGCCGACATGTTCGAGACGATGTACGACGCGCCCGGGATCGGCCTCGCCGCGATCCAGGTCGGCGTTCCCAAGCGGATCCTGGTCATCGACCTTCAGGAGCCCGAGGAAGAGGGCGGGGAGCCGATCCGCGAGCCCCTCGTCTTCATCAACCCGGAGATCGTCCGCTCGTCCGACAGCCTCCAGCCTTACACCGAGGGCTGCCTGTCGGTGCCGGACCAATATGCCGAGGTCGAGCGCCCCGACACGATCCGCGCCCGCTGGCTCGATCTGGACGGGGCGCAGCATGACGAGGAGATCGGCGGCATGCTTGCGGTCGTCCTCCAGCACGAGATGGACCATCTCGAAGGCATCCTCTTCATCGACCATCTCTCGCGCCTGAAGCGCGACATGATCCTCAAGAAGCTCGCCAAGGCTCGCAAGCTCGCGGCCTGAGGCTGCGTCAGGTGCGCAGCTTCTCCAGCTTGCGGACCAGATACGCCGTCGACCAGCCGACCAGCAGCAATCCGACCAAAGCCTCGGTGCCGCCCAGCAATTTCCACTCGTCCGGAAGCCGGTCCGCGCCGGCGCCCGCGGTGGTGTAGCAGCTGACCGAGTAGAACAGGGCCTCGGCGAGGTCGCGTGCGGCGCCGACCCAAAGGTAGAACAGGCCGAACATCGCGATCGAGCCGGAGTGGATTCCAAACAAGGCGAGTCCGAGGATCCCGACCAGATGGAAGGAGCGCGGATCGAGCGCGCGATGCTCCAGCGCCTCGTCCTCCACCCCGAACAATTTGGTGATCGCGATCAGGCCGAGGCCGTGGATGAAGGCGGCGAGCGGCACCATCAGGGCGGCGGCACCGAGTTCCTTCCAGACCTGCATCGCTATCGTCCTTGGGCCGCCCGCTTCTCCCGAAACCGCTTTTCCTGCGCCCGGTTCCGATCCCGCTTGAGCCCAGGGTCGGGCTGCTCTAGGTTCGCCCTTCGTTCCGGCAGGGAAATGGGGCATGGATCCGCTCGTCATCATCGTCGTCCTTATCGCCGCGGCAGGCGGCGTCGGCCTCGGCTGGTTCCTCGGCAGCCGCCAGGCCGCGGCGTTCCGCAAGGAGCGCGACGAGCGGCTCGACGACTTCCGCCGGGCGATCACCGACCTCGCCGCCGCCGAGGAGCGGGCCAAGCAGGTGCCCGAGCTCGCCGCGAAGCTCGAGGAGGTGCGAAGCGACTGTGCGGAAGCGCAGCAGAAATGCGCGAGCCTCACCGCAAGCCACGAGGCGCGCGAACTCGCCTTCCAGGAGCAGATCGCCCAGTTGAACGACGCCCGTACCGCTCTGTCGGCGCAGTTCAGCGAGATCGGCGGCAAGTTGCTGGGCGAAGCGCAGAAACAGTTCCTCGAACGAGCCGAGGCGCGCTTCAAGCAGTCGGAGGAGATTGCCGGCGCCGGCTTGAAGGCGCTGCTCCAGCCGGTGACCGACCGTCTCCAGCGCTATGAAGAGGGCGTGGCCAAGGTCGAAGCCGAGCGGCGCGACGCGTTCGGCAATCTCGTCGGCCTGATCGAATCGATGCGGATCGGGCAGGAGAAGGTGAGCAGCGAGGCGGCCAAGCTGGTCAATTCGCTCCGCAATGCGCCCAAGTCCCGCGGCCGCTGGGGTGAGCAGCAGCTCAAGAACGTGCTCGAAACCTGCGGGCTCACCGAGAATTGCGACTTCCAGACCGAAGTCAGCGTCGAGGGCGACGACGGGCGGCTCCGGCCGGACGTTATCATCCGGATTCCCGGCGGGCGGACGCTGATCGTCGATGCCAAGGTGTCCCTGAACGCCTATCAGGACGCGTTCGGAGCGGTCGACGAGGCCGAGCGGCGGGTCGGGCTCGCGGCCCATGCCGCGGCGATGCGCGCCCACGTCAACACGCTCGGCAACAAGGCCTATCAGACCCAGTTCGGCAACAGCCCCGATTATGTGATCATGTTCGTCCCCGGCGAGCATTTCCTCTCCGCGGCGCTGGAGCATGACCCCACGCTGTGGGATTTCGCCTTCGACAAGAAGGTGCTGCTCGCCACCCCGACCAATCTCATCGCCATCGCCCGGTCGGTCGCCTCGGTTTGGCAGCAGGAAGCGCTGGCTCGCAACGCGCGCGACATCGCGTTGCTCGGCAAGGAGCTTTACGACCGGCTGGCGAAGGTCGGCGAGGATCTGCGCAAAGTGGGGAGCGGCCTCAACAGCGCCGTCACCAACTTCAACACCTTCACCAATTCCTTCAACAGCCGCCTGGTCTCCACGGGCCGCAAGTTCCGCGAGCTCAACATCGAAACCGGCGCCCGCGATTTGGAAGACGTCCCCGCGGTCGAAGCGCTGGCCAGCGCCGGGGACGTCCCCAGACCCGTCCTCATCGCCGCCCCGGACGACACGGAAGCCGCAGAATAGAAAGAGCGACAAAGTCGCTCAGCAAAGACTCATCGGAAATCGCGGCCTGGCCGCCCACTCGGCCTCTTTGGTTCCTTTGGTTCTTTGGTGCTTTGGGTGAAACTGCAGCCGTAGTTTCAGGTCGCTTGCGCCTGCGGTGAATCGTAAGCCGAGCCGGTTTCACCCAAAGGACCAAAGCACCAAAGAGACCAAAGGTGCAGTGCCGCTGAACAGGTCAGCGCGCTCTCGGCAGCGCTGGGAGGAGTAGAGCGACTGCGTCGCTCGTTAGGGCCTCAGGCGCGGCGCCATTGGTTGAGGACTTCGTAGGCCATCACTGCGGTCGCTACCGCGGCGTTGAGGCTGTCGGCCTTGCCGTGCATGGGCATTCGGACGAGCAGGTCGCATTCCTGCTCATAGGCTTCGGGGAGGCCCTGCGCTTCGTTGCCGACCAGGATGAAGGCGGGCTTCGTGTAGGCCGGCTCCTGATAGTCGAGGGTGGCGCGGAGGCTGGTGCCGATCAGCTGGCCTTCGCCGGAGCGGAGCCAGGGTACGAACTCGTCCCAGCGGGCGGCGGCGATCTTCTGGGTGAAGAGGGCGCCCATCGTCGCGCGCACGGCTTCGGTGGAGAAGGGGTCGACGCAATCGTCGATCAGGATCAGCCCGCCCGCGCCGACCGCATCGCCGGTTCTGAGGATGGTGCCGAGATTGCCCGGGTCGCGGAGCGACTGGGCGACGATCCAGAGCGGGGCTTCCGAGCGGTCGATCCGGTCCAGCGAAAGGTCGAATCCGCGATAGACTCCGAGCACTGTCTGCGGATTGTCCTTGCCCGAGAGCTTGTGGAGGATGTCGGCATTGGTCTCGACGACGTCGCCATGCGCCGCTTCGACTTCCTCGATCAGGGTCTCGAGCAGGGGATGGGCGGTGCCCGCGGCGTAGAACAGGATCGCGGGAAGCCGCCCCGCCTCGCGCGCCTCGGTGAGGATCCGGAGCCCCTCCGCGATGAACATGCCCTGCCGCCGCCGGCCCTTCTTCTCACGAAGCGCGCGGACGTCCTTGACCAGGGGATTGGAGAAAGCGGTGATCTGGCGCGGCATCAGTCCTCGCCGAAGCGGTCTTCCACCAGGGCCGCGAGGGCGGCGACCGCTTCCTCGGCGCCTTCGCCTTCGGCGCGGATGGTGATCGTGTCGCCCATCGCGGCGCCGAGCATCATCAGGCCCATGATCGAGGTGCCGCAGACGCAGCTCCCGTCCTTCTCGACCTCCACGATGGCGCTCTGGCCGGCGGCCATGGTGACGAACTTGGCGCTGGCCCGCGCGTGGAGCCCGCGCCGGTTCTTCATCTCGACGGTGCGGCTGGCGGCGCTCAGACGGTCTCTCCAAGGATTTCCGAGGCGACCGAGATGTACTTGCGCCCCGCCTCGCGAGCGGCGGCGACCGCGGCGCGGACGTCCATCGTCTTCCTCGCGCCTTCGAGGCGGATCAGCATGGGCAGGTTGACGCCCGCGATCACCTCGATCGATTCCGACTTCATCAGCGAGATGGCGAGGTTGGACGGGGTGCCTCCGAACAGGTCGGTGAGGACGATCACGCCTGCACCGTCATCGACCTTGGCGATCGCGCCGGCGATGTCGTTGCGGCGCGCCTCCATGTCGTCCTCGGGGCCGATGCAGACCGCCTCGATCCGCTGCTGCGGGCCCACCACATGCTCCATGGCCGTCACGAACTCGGACGCGAGCCGGCCATGAGTGACCAGTACCAGACCTATCATTCATTCACCTTGAAACTGCCTGCCGGTCCCCGCCGCGCCCCCGTCGCTGATGGCGCCGCCGACGGCGCCGCCGCCCTCGACGCCGGCCTGGGGCCGCGAAGCAAGGTCGCGATGCTCGACGCTGGGGGCATAGCCCGCCGAGCGCAGACGCGCCGCAACCCGCTCCGCCACGTGGACCGAACGATGTCGGCCACCGGTACAACCGAACGCGACCGTAAGATAGGATTTTCCTTCCGCGGCATAGCGGGGGAGGAGGGCGATCAGAAGCGCCTCGATCCGGGACACCGCGTCCTCATAAGCCGGGTCGCCCGCGACATGCTCGGCGACCGCGGGGTCGAGGCCGGTCAGATCGCGGAGCTCGTCGACCCAATAGGGGTTACGGAGGAAGCGCATGTCGAAGACGGTGTCGGCGTTGCGCGGCACCCCGCGGGCGAAGCCGAAGGACATGACGGACAGGGTCGGTGAATGGCTCGGGCTTCCGAAGCGCTCGCGGATCTGCTGCTGGAGGGTGTTGGGACTGGTGTCGGTGGTGTCGACGACATGGTCGGCCAGCCGGCGAAGCGGCTCCATCAGCTCGCGTTCGGCGGCGATTCCGTCGGTGGCGGGGCGATCCGGGGCGAGCGGGTGGCGGCGGCGGGTCTCGGAATAGCGGCGGAGGAGCTCGCTCTCCGAACAGTCGAAGAAGATCGTCTCGATGGGGAAATCATGCTCGCTCGACAGCGTCTCGATCTGCCGGACGATACCGTCGGCCTCGAACTCGCGGGTGCGGCTGTCGACTCCGATCGCGAGCGGCCGCGACCGCCTGCTGCTGCCCTCCGACAGCGGGATCGAAAGGAGATGCTCGAGCAGCGACAAGGGCAGGTTGTCGACCACCTCCCAGCCGAGATCCTCGAGCGTCCGGAGCGCGGTCGACTTGCCCGCACCGCTGAGGCCGGTGACGAGCAATATCCTGTTGGGTGCGGTGCCGGAGGTCACGAGATGGGGAGCCCGAAGCGGTTGAGCGCCATCTCTACCTTGATCGGTGCCGAAGCCTCAAGCGAGCTGAGCTCGACCTTTGGGATTGTGATGCATTCGAATGTCTCGGACGCAGGCTCCGGCATCCGTACCGGAGCGTCGGCGAGATCGACGACGAGGCAGACGCGGACCTCGGGCAGGAAGGGTAGCTCGACGATGCCGATCCCGCGCACTTCCATCTGCCCAGCGATGTTCGGGGCGGGCCTGGCGATGAGTCCTCCGCTATGAGCGGCCACCACGACGTAATCGTCGCCGACCAACGCCGCGCCGCGGTCGATCAGCCGGAGCGCCAGGTCGGACTTGCCGCTGCCCGAAGGGCCTCGAAGCAGCACCCCTCGGCCGCCGATGGCGACGCAGGTGGCGTGGATCGTGAGGCTCATTCGCTCGGGGTCGCGGGCAGGCGGGCGACGAAGCGGGCGCCGCGGCTTCCGTCGTGCCGGTCCTCGGCCCAGATCCTGCCGTCATGGCCTTCGAAGGTCGCCTTGGCGATAGCGAGGCCGAGGCCGGAATGGCGCCCGAAATGCTCCTCGGCGAGGCGGACGCTGTGGAAGCGGCGGAACACGTCCTCGCGCTCCGCTTCCGGAACGCCCGGCCCCTCATCCTCGACGCTGACGAACACGTCGCCGCCGACGCAGGCGGCGCCGACTTCGACCAGGCCGCCGGGCGGGGAGAAGGAGATGGCATTGTCGACGAGATTGTCGATGGCGCGGGCGAGTCGGGATTCATCGCCTCGATCAGCGTGCTCATGTCGAGCGGCTCGAAGCGGGCGCGGGAGAGTTCGGCGTCGAGCCGCGACGTCTCGGCAATGTCGACGACCAGCCGGTCGAGGCGGGCCACGTCCTGGTGGAGGAGGTCGAGCAGCTGGCGGCGGAGGGCGGGATCGTCGACCCGCTCGAGGCTGTCGATGGCGGAGCGGAGCGAGGCGAGGGGGTTCTTGAGCTCGTGCGTGACGTCGGCTGCAAAGGCCTCGGTGCCGTCGATCCTTTGCCTGAGGCTCTGGGTCATGTCGGCGAGCGCACGGGCGAGGAGGCCGATCTCGTCGCGGCGGGCGGGGAGCACCGGCACATCCACCTCGCGGTCGCGGCCGAGGCGGACCCGGTGGGCGGCGTGGGCGAGGCGTCGCAAGGGCAGGGCGATGGTGCGGGCGAGGAAGAGCGAGAGGAGCACTGAGACGATCAGGGTAGCGAGAAGGATGAACCCGAGGGTCACCCGTTCGTCGCGCACCACCCGGCGGATGTCGCGGGCGTTGCGGGTGAGGAGGACCACTTCCCCGGTGCCTGCGACCGGGGCCGCGGCGGAGATGAACGGAGTCCCTTCGGGGGCGCGGCGAAGGTTGGTGGTGGTGCCGCCCTGGCGAAGCGCCTGCTCCGCCTCGCTCCAGCCCGCGAGGCGCTCGGACTCGGGCAAGGGCAGCGGCGGCGGGGAGGGGGCTCCGACGATCTCGTCGAAGGCATTGTCCATCAGCCGGGCAATGTCCTTGGTCCAGCGCTCCCGGCGCGGGTCGCGGAGCTCGTAGGTGGGCGCGGCCCCCCGCCAGCTGTCCATTCGGAGCGCGCCGTCCTGGCCGAACACGCGGAGCCGGGTGCGGGAATGTTGGCCCAGGCGGCGGAGAAGATCCGCCTTCTCAGCCGGCTCGGCGAGGGCGAGCGAATCGGCGGCGATCGTCACCTGGGTCCGCGCCGTCTCGACCCCGCTTTCGGTCAGCCTGCTCCGGAAGCCGTCGAGGTAGAAGATGCTTCCGCCGAGGATCGCGAGCGCGAAGACGTTGACCGCCAGGATCCGGTGGAGGAGCATCCACCGTCCCGACCAGCGCAGCCGAAGCGCGCCGTCCTCATTCCTCGCCGAAACGGTATCCGACGCCATAGAGGGTCTCGATCGCGGAGAATTCCGGGTCCGCCTCGCGGAATTTGCGCCTCAGCCGCTTGATGTGGCTGTCGATGGTGCGGTCGTCGACGTAGATGTCGTCCTGGTAAGCGACGTCCATCAGCTGGTTGCGGGATTTGACCACCCCGGGACGCTGGGCGAGCGCCTCCAGGATCATGAACTCGGTGACGGTGAGGCTGACGTCCCTACCGTCCCAGGTCACCCGGTGCCGCGCCGGATCCATCGCCAGCCGCCCCCGAACGATCTGCGCCGGCTCCTCCGCTTCCGCCTCCGCAGGCGGCCCCGAACGAAGCTCGCTGCGGCGTAAAATTGCGCGGATGCGGGCGATTAGGAGTCTTTGGGAGAATGGTTTGACTACGTAATCGTCGGCGCCGAGGGCCAGGCCTAGGGCTTCGTCCAGTTCTTCGTCCTTGGAGGTCAGGAAGATGACGGGGAGGGGGGTTTTTTCGCGGAGGCGGCGGAGGAGTTCCATTCCGTCCATTCGCGGCATCTTGACGTCGAGGACCGCTAGGTCGGGAGGGTTGTCGACGAGCGCCTTCAAGGCGGTCTCCCCGTCCGAATAGACTCGGGTGGTGAAGCCCTCGGCCTGGAGGGCGATCGACACCGAGGTCAGGATGTTCCGGTCGTCGTCGACCAGCGCGATAACCGACATGCCAGCATCCTTATCCGCACCGGAACGGAGGCGCTACCCTTTGACGGGCGGCACCCTCTCCTCTATGCGCGCCCGAAGACCGAGAGCGGCGCCAGAGCCGCCCAATTCGTCATATAATTCAAAGGAGAATGTCGTGGCCAAAGGCGTGCCGGCACATGGACTTGCCGACCAGGGGATCGAGACCGGAGCGAGCCTCCACTGGAACCTCCAGACTCCGCAGCTCGTGGAGCAGGCGCTGGTCCGCGGCGAAGGCGTGCTCGCCAAGGACGGCCCGCTGGTGGTGAAGACCGGCAAGCACACCGGCCGCTCGGCGCAGGACAAGTACATCGTCCGCGACGCCGAGACCGAAGAGACGATCTGGTGGGATAACAACCGCTCGATGAGCCCCGCCCATTTCGCGGCGCTCAAGGCCGACTTCCTCGCCGCGCTGGCGGAGAAGGAGACCCTGTTCGTCGCCGACCTGTTCGGCGGCTCGCAGCCCGAGCACCGGGTGCGCGTCCGGGTGATCAACGAGCTCGCCTGGCACAACCTCTTCATCCGCACGCTTCTGGTGCGCCCCGATGCGGCCGACCTCGCCGGCTTCACCCCCGAATTCACGATCATCGACCTGCCGAGCTTCCGCGCCGACCCCGCCCGCCACGGCACCCGCGGCGAGACGGTGATCGCGGTCAATCTGAGCGAGAAGACGATCCTGATCGGCGGCACGGCCTATGCCGGCGAGATGAAGAAGTCGGTGTTCGGGATCCTCAATTACCTGCTGCCGGTGAAGGGCGTGATGCCGATGCACTGCTCGGCCAATATCGGCCCGGACGGCGACACGGCGGTGTTCTTCGGCCTGTCGGGCACCGGCAAGACGACGCTCAGCGCCGATGCAAGCCGCACCCTGATCGGCGACGACGAGCATGGCTGGTCGGACACGGCCGTCTTCAACTTCGAGGGCGGCTGCTATGCCAAGATGATCCGCTTGTCCCCCGAGGCCGAGCCCGAAATCTACGCGACCACCAGGCGCTTCGGAACGGTGCTCGAGAATGTCGTGATCGACGAGGAGACTCGCGAGCTCGACTTCGACGACAACAGCCTCGCCGAGAACACCCGCGGCGCCTACCCGATCGACTTCATCCCCAATTGCTCCGAGCAGAATATGGGGCCGGTGCCGAAGAACATCGTCATGCTGACCGCCGACGCGTTCGGCGTGCTGCCTCCGATCGCGCGGCTGACGCCCGACCAGGCGATGTACCATTTCCTCAGCGGCTACACCGCCAAGGTCGCCGGCACCGAGATCGGCGTGACCGAGCCGGAAGCGACCTTCTCGACCTGCTTCGGCGCCCCGTTCATGCCGCGCCACCCTTCCGTCTACGGCAACCTTTTGAAGGAGCGGATCGCCAAGGGCGGCGTCTGCTGCTGGCTGGTCAACACCGGCTGGACCGGCGGCAAATACGGCACCGGCAAGCGCATGCCGATCAAGGCGACCCGGGCTCTGCTCAACGCCGCTTTGGACGGCAGCCTGAACGACGCCGAGTTCCGCAAGGACCCCTATTTCGGCTTCGACGTGCCGGTCTCGGTGCCCGGGGTCGACGGCGCGATCTTGAACCCGCGCGACACCTGGGCGGACAAGTCGGACTATGACGCCACCGCGAAGAAGCTGGTCGGGCTCTTCGTCGACAATTTCGCCAAGTTCGAGGCCC
>VBAE01000240.1 GCA_005882415.1 Alphaproteobacteria bacterium
CGACCAGCCCTGGCACCGCGATTTCAAATCGCCCGAAGCGACGACGAAGGGCCGCCGCCTCAACTCCCTCGCCTTCAACTTGACGGCGGTCGACACCGTGCAGGCGATGGGCCCATTCGAGATCGCGCCCGGCACCCAGTGGGACGATCTTTCCGATTGCCCCAACGAGATGTTTCCGCCCAAGGATCGCTGGGAGCGCTACATCGCCCGTGCCCAGCAGAAGCTGCCCCAAATGGGCGACATCTCCGCCCGCTCCGCCCTCACCATCCACCGCGGCACCGCCAACCGTTCGAACGAGGCGCGGCCGGTGCTGGTCGTCGGAGCCGACGCCCCCGACGCGACCAACGCAGGCCATCACGACCTCCAGGCGACCCAGGCCTGGCTCGATTCAGTGCCCGCGCGGGTCCGCGATCACCTCACATATCGAGTGGTCCCCTCCCTCGACCCGGTCCTCCAGCACCACGTCATCGAAGGCCTGCTCCAGCCCGATTACTGAGCCTCGACCTCGATCCGCATCGTCACCGCCATCTCCTCGCCCGGTTCGAGCACGCGCAGGCCAAGGTCTGGCCAGCTCCCTTCCGCTTCATTGAGGGCCGCGTTGGCGTGGGTCACCGGCTCGGCGGCGAAGCGCTCGCCCTCACCCGGTGAGTAGACGTGAAGAAAGCGCGCTTCCGGAGAGGTGACCCGGATCCGAAGGCCGGGCGCTGCGATAGTGAAGCCGCCGTCCCAGCCCCAGAAGCCGTTGTCCAAACCCTGGCCGCAAATCAGGCGCTCCCTGAGGGCGTAGCGTCCCTCCGCCCACACCTTCTCCAGCGGGAGCGTCGCATCGTCGATCGTCCACGCATGCTCGACCTCCGCATCGATCCGAGTATCGGCATCACACGGGAAATAAGGATGGTGCCCCAGCCCGCACGGCATCGGCTCACCCCCCACGTTGCGGCACGACAAAGTGACGCTCACCGCCCCCTCCTCGACCCGGAAAAGCTGCCGCGCTTCATAGTCCCAAGGCCACTCGCCCGCGGCATGACGGAAGCGCAATTCCGCCTCATCCACGCCCACCGACACCACTTCCCACGCCTGTACCCACACCTGTCCGTGCAGCGGACTGGCCTCTCCGGCGAGATTGGGCGCGAGTGTGACTTCCCGGCCACGGAAGGAAAAGCGCCCCCCGCGCACCCGGTTCGCGAACGGCACAAGCGGGAAAGACCCCGCCATAAGCACATGCGATGGGAAGCCTTCGCTACCGTGCAATACCGGTATTTCCCGCTTGTCCTCAGTAACATAGGTTAGGCTCGCGATGCTCCCGCCAAGGCTTGGGGCGAGCACCAGCAACAGCGGTCCGCAGGAGAGGGTGGGGAGGGAATCGTTCGTCATGCTGAACCGCGCCATACGGCCGCATTCAGCCCGATGTAACTCTCCTGTGGGTAAATCGGATAAATGGGCTTGAAGGTCGATTCCGCCACAAGCTATTTACAGCCCCGGGGAAGGTACCTTGGGAGGGGTGTGTTCTGATGAGTAAGTTGGTGAAGGACTATATCGAGCTTGGCGATTGCGTCTCGCTCGAAGGGTTGATCGAGAAATTGATCGAAGTGCGCGACAGCCTGCCGGGCGAAGCCAGCCCGGAAGTGAAGATGCGCGGCGACGACGTGTTCGGCCGCCACCTCGCAATCAGCTATTTCCGTCCGCAGACGGCGGAAGAAGCCGAGTGCGACTCCCGCTACGCCGAGGCTTACCGCCAGTCGCGCGAGCGCGAGCTGTCGCGGCTTCAGGACGAGCTGGGCTTCTGCCCGGTCTCTGCCCGAAGCAGCGGCCGGCAATTGCGCATCGTCGCCTGACAGACGCCGCCGCCGGCCGGGGGGCGTGGCGGCGCGTCATTGCGAGGAGCGAAGCGACGCGGCAATCCAGTGGCCTCCGCGGCTGCACTGGATTGCTTCGCTTCGCTCGCAATGACGGTGCTCTGCTTGTGACGACGGGCTAACCCAACCTCACCACTCCGCGAAGCTTCCGTCCTTCTGGCGCCAGATCGGGTTGCGCCAGCGGTGGCGCTGCTCGTGCGCCTTTCTCACCGCCGCCTCGTCGATCACCACGCCTAACCCCGGGCCTTCCGGGATCGGGAGATAGCCGTCCACCGGCGACAGCACGTCCTTGTCGGTGATGAACTCGAGCAGATCGTGGCCGACATTGTAATGGATGCCGAGCGACATCTCCTGGATGGCGACATTGGGCGCGGTGGCGGCGAGCTGGAGGCAGGCCGCCAGCGCCAGCGGCCCCAGCGGACAATGCGGCGCCACCGCGACGTCGTAGGCCTCCGCCATCGCCGCGATCCGCCGGCACTCGCTCAGCCCCCCCGCATGGCTCAAATCCGGCTGGATGATGTCGACCGCGCCGGCCTCGAAGAAGGGCTTGAAGTCCCAGCGGCTGTACAACCGCTCCCCAAGCGCAATGGGCGTCGCCGTCATCTGCGCGATCTGGGCCAGCCCCTCATGGTTCTCCGACAGCAAAGGCTCCTCGATGAACAGCAGCCCCAAAGGCTCCAGCGCCTTGGCGAGCTGCTTCGCCATCGGCCGGTGCACGCGTCCGTGGAAGTCGAGCCCGACGTCCATCCCCACCGCCTGCGCCGCCTCGACCCTCTTCACCACCTCGTCGAACAGCCGCGGAGTCCCGATCCAGTCCAGCTCCGCCGTCGCGTTCATCTTGACCGCGGAGAAGCCCTGGTCCCGGCGGACCTGCGCCGCCTCGCCGATCTCGTTCGGCCGGTCGCCGCCGATCCAGGCATAGGCCCGCACCCGGTCGCGCACCCGTCCGCCCATCAATTGCCAAGCGGGGAGGCCGAGGGCCTTGCCCTTCAAATCCCACAGAGCCTGGTCGAGCCCCGACAAAGCCGACATGTGCACCGGCCCGCCGCGATAGAAGCCGCCGCGATAGGCGATCTGCCAGATGTCCTCGATCGCGAAGGGGTCGTGGCCGATGAAGCGGTCCTTCAGCGCCTCCATCGCGCCGTCCACGGCCTCGGCCCAGCCTTCGAGGCTCGCCTCGCCCCAGCCGACCGCGCCCTCGTCCGATTCCACCCGGACGAACAGCCAGCGGGGCGGCACGTAGAAAGTCTCGATCCGCGCGATCTTCATGGCCTGTCTCCCCTCGTCACGGACCCATCTCGGGCACGCTGGCGTCGAAATCGTCGCCCTTATTGTTGCGCACCGCCGCTTCGTCCGACTGCTCCTGCGCATGCTGGCCGCCGGACTTGGACGGCGGCACCAGAGGCACGATCAGGCACACGCTCGAGGCCGGAAGCACGTTCCGCCAATCCGCGATGAGCTGCTTATAGGCCCGGCCGACATTGCGGATGTTGCGATCCAGATCGAACAGGCCGAGCGGATTGACCCGCCCGTTCTGCTCGCGAAGCGCGGTGTCCCAATCGACCTGGTCGGTCAGCGAATACCAGGTGAAGCCGACCGTCGGAATGCCGACGTTCCTCAGCCTCAATACGTTCGCCCATTCCTTCCACAGCCACTTCACCGCCTCGTCGCCCTTCGGCCCTTCCTGGAGGTTCGTCTCGGTGTGCATCACCGGCACCCGGTAGCGGTTGTAATATTGGCGGGTGATCTCGGAATAGCCGAACACCTCCCCCGACGCGACCGTATGCCCGTCGGCGAACACCCGATGCTCGTTGGTCGCATAATAGTCGTTGCCGAGGATGCAGTGCTGCTTCAGCCGGTGATGGAGGAAGAATTGATATTCCTCCCGGGTCATCCCGTTCTCCATCAGATATTCGTACATCTCGCTGTCGACCCGGCGGCCGTAATTGAGGTCGAGGCTGAGGAAGCGGCGGGAGTTCATCACCTCGGCCGGGCCGATCGCGGCCGGGCTGTCGGCGTGGAAATATTCCGACGATTCGGACTGGATGAAGATCGCGTCCGGGCGCCGCTTCAAGATCTCGTTCATCGCCAGCACGTTGGCTTTGACGATATGCTTCAGCGCAGTGACGAACGCGCGGTCCGTCGTCATCTGCTCGTTCCACCAGCCGTACTTCGCGGAGAAGACCGCGCAGATGAACATCTCGTTGACCGGCGTGTAGAGCTGCACCCACGGGAAGCGCTCGGCAAAGGCTGCGGCGTAGCGCGCGAACAGAAGCGGGAAGTCCGGATTCTGGAAATTGCCGATCCAGTCGGGCACCCCGAAATGGCAGAGGTCGACGATCGGCGTGATGTCGCGGCGCTTCAGCTCCGCGAAGGTCATGTCGGCGAATTCCCAGTCGTACTTGCCGGGGCCGAGGAAGGTCCGGTGCAGCGGCGGGCCGTAGCGCAGATATTGGAGGCCTATTTCCTCCAAACAGTCGAAATCGAGCTTCCAATGCCGGTAATGGCCGCACACCTCCATCTGGTCCACTCGGGTGCGGCCGTTGTTGATCGTCGGGATGCTGTTTTCCACCCCGGTGCAGAACATGAAATTGGCGATCGCGCCCTCCTCTCGGATTCGTCCGCAAATGGCTAGCGGCGGACGCACGGCCCCGCCAGCCCCCGGGCCGCACCTTCCGGACATAAAGACCGCAGGCGGGGAAAGTTTCAAGGAAGGGCACGGAGACCCGAGACACGCACAAGCCGTCATGCCGGACTTGATCCGGCATCCATGAACACGGTTCGTGCCGAATACTCACAGACCTGTGTTCATGGATCCCGGGTCAAGCCCGGGATGACGAAGGCGAGGCGACTCCGCCCACCACCCCCCACCACAAACACTTGAAGCCTCCCGCCTTGCGGCTCAAAGGGCTCGGGCAAGCGTTTGACGCGGCGAGAGGATGGGAATGCGCTGGGCGGACGGGTTCATTGCGGTCGACTGGGGCACCACCAACCGGCGCGGCTACCGGATCGCGCCCGACGGAAGCCTGGCCGACGAATTCGCCGACGATCTCGGAATCCTCTCCGTCCCCAAAGGCGGCTTCCCGAAAGCGGTGGCGAGCCTCACCCAGCGCCTCGGCGACCTGCCGATGCTGATGGCAGGCATGGTCGGCTCCAACCGCGGCTGGCGCGAGGCGCCCTACGTCCCCTGCCCCGCCGGCCTTCCCGAGATCGCCCAAAGGATCGAATGGGTCGAGCCGGGGCGGATCGGAATCGTGCCCGGAGTCTGCTGGAGCGACGGCGAGGCGGCCGACGTGATGCGCGGCGAAGAGGTGCAGATCCTCGGCGCTTATGCCGCCGGGCTGGTCGGCGCGGACGCCACCGTCTGCCACCCGGGCACCCATAACAAATTGATCCGCCTCGAGGACGGGCGGATCACCCGCTTCCGCACCGTGATGACCGGCGAGATGTTCAACCTGCTCAGCGAGCACAGCATCCTCTCCGACCTTCTCTCCAACCCCGTCCATGACGGCGAGGCTTTCGAGGAGGGCGTTCGGCGCGGGATCGAGGGCGAGGCTCTGACCGCGGAATTCTTCTCGGTCCGCGCCCGGGTGCTGCTCGGCAAGGCCAAGGCGGAGGACGCCGCGTCCTACACCAGCGGGCTACTGATCGGCGCCGACATCCGCACCGGCTTGAAGCTCGCCGGCGAGGGAGAGATCGTCGCGATGGGGCGGCCGGACCTGACCGCGCTCTACGGCTCCGCCCTCCGGCTGTGCGGGCGGACGGCGCGCGAGGTGGACGGCGAGCAGGCCTTCCTGGCGGGCGCGAAACATCTGGCGGAGCTGGTGCAATGAATGCGAGCGAAGACCTGAAGCGGCGGCTCGGCGAATGCCCCCTGGTCGCGATCATCCGGGGAGTCACCCCGGACGATGCCGAGGCGATCGGCGAGGCGCTGTACGAAGGCGGCATCCGCGTGATCGAGGTTCCCTTGAACTCGCCCGACCCGCTGGAAAGCATCCGCCGGCTTGCGGCGCGGCTGGGCGAGCGGGCGCTGATCGGCGCCGGCACCGTGCTCCGGCCCGAGCAGGTCGGCGAGGTGGCAGCGGTCGGCGGACGCCTGATCGTCTCGCCCGACACCAACACGGAGGTGATCGAGGCGGCAGTCCGCTCCGGCCTCGCTTCCTCGCCCGGCTATTTCACCCCGTCCGAGGCCTTCCGCGCGATCCGCGCCGGGGCCCATGCGCTGAAGCTGTTCCCGGCCGAGGCGGCGACCCCCAAAATGGTGAAGGCGCAGCGGGCGGTGATCCCCCGGGACGTTCCCCTGCTCGTCGTCGGCGGAGTGACGCCGGACGCAATGGGCCCGTGGCTGGAGGCGGGGGCCGACGGCTTCGGCCTGGGCTCGGGCGTCTATAAGCCCGGCCAGTCGGCGGAGGAGACGCTGGCCAAGGCCCGGGCCTATGTCGAGGGAGTGAGGCGCTGATGCGGATCGCGATCATCGGTTTCGGCAAGATCGCCGGCGACCAGCACGTGCCCTCCATGGCCAAGGTCGGCGGCTATGAGCTGGTCGGGACGGTCAGCCGCCAGGGCGTGGGAGTCGAGGGCGTCCCCTCCTTCACCAGCCACAGCGAGCTGCTCTCGGCGGGCCTCGACCTCGACGCGGTGGCGATCACCACCCCGCCGTCCGTCCGCTACGCCATCGCCCGCGATTGCATCGAGGCGGGCCTCCACACTCTGCTCGAAAAGCCGCCGGGCGTGACCCTGGGCGAAGTCGAAGAGCTCGCCCGCGCCGCCGAGGCGAAGGGCGTCGTCCTATTCACCACCTGGCACGCCCAGCACAACCCGCCCGTCGCCGCCGCGGTCGAGCGGCTCCGCGGCAAGACCATCAAGGCTTTCTCGATCGTCTGGCGCGAGGACGTGCGCAAATGGCACCCCGGCCAGTTATGGATCTGGGAGCCGGGCGGCTTCGGCGTGTTCGACCCCGGCATAAACGCCCTGTCCATCGCAAGCCGGATCTTCCCCGGCGCCCTGTTCGTGCGCGACGCGGAGCTCTTCTTCCCCGCCAACCGAGCCCAGCCGATCGCCGCCAAGCTGACGTTGGAAAGCCCCGCCGCGGTGGCCCAGCTCAGCGCCGAATTCGACTGGCGCCACAGCGGCGGCGAAGAATGGACCATCCGCGCCGAAACCACGGACGGAATGAAGCTCGTCCTCCGCGACGGCGGCTCGAAGCTCGAAGTGGACGGCGAGGCTGTGCCCGGCACCGGCCCCGGCGAATATCCCTCAATCTACGAGGAGTTCGCGGAACTGGTCGCGCAGAAGCGCTCCCACGTCGACCTCACCCCGCTGCGCCTCACCGCCGACGCGTTCCTGGTCGGACGAAGGACCCAGATCGAGGCCTTCGACGATTAGCACCGTCATTGCGAGGAGCGAAGCGACGCGGCAATCCATGGGCCTCCGAAGCCGCACTGGATTGCTTCGCTTCGCTCGCAATGACGGCTAGGTCGCCGCCTTCATCCCCGCCACGAAATCCCGAATAACCTCCACCGGCTCCCCGGCCTCGACCAGCCGGACGATGGCCGAGCCGGAAATCACCCCCGCCGCCCCCGCGTCCAGCGCCTGCCGCACATGCTCCGGCTTCGAAATCCCGAACCCCAGCACCGGCGGCGGCGCGCCATGGGCCTTCAGCGTCTCGAACAGGCGGCCGTGATCGAGCCGCATCTCGGTCTCGGCCCCAGTCACGCCGCTCCGCGCCACGCAATAAGTGTAACCCTCGCCCAGCCGCGCAATTCTCGCCAGCGTAGCCTCAGGCGTCGCGGCCGCGGCGATCATCACCGGAGCGACCCCCTCCGCCCGCGCCGCCGCCGCGAAGGGCTCAGCCTCGAACGCCGGCACGTCGGCGACGAGGACGCTGTCCACCCCCGCCTCCCGGCACGCCCCGTAAAAAGCCTCCCGCCCCCGGGCCAGCACCAGGTTGGCATAGGTCAGCACCCCAACCGGCACGTCGGGATGCCGCGCCCGGAACGCCGCCAGCAGCCGGAAGCAGTCCGCCGTCCTCACCCCGGCGGCGAGCGCCCGGTCCGAGGCCGCCTGGATGGTCGGCCCGTCCGCGATCGGGTCGGAGAATGGGATTCCGACCTCCAGCATATCCGCCCCGCCCTCAACCAGCGCATCGAGGATCCCGGCGCTCGTCTCCGGGTCCGGATCGCCGAGCATCACGAACGCCCCGAACGCGCCGCGGCCCTGGAGCCGCTGGAACATCGCACCGTAGCGGCTCATGCTGCAAACCCCAGCAGGCGCTGCGCCTGTTCCATGTCCTTGTCGCCGCGACCCGAGAGGTTGACCAGAAGCACCGTCTCCCAAGCCAGCAAAGCGAACGCATCGAGCGCCTCCACGTCGGTCGCCCCGACATAGGTCCCGCGCCCGCTGTCCTTCAGATGCGCATGCTCCGGCCCCACCGCAGGGTAATCCAGCCCCGCCGAAACCGACCAGCTGTCCGCGATCTGCCCGTCCGAATCCTGAAGCACATAGGTCTCCGCCCCATGAAGCACCCCCGGCCGCCCGCGCAGCAAAGTCGCGCCATGCTCCTCCCCATCGAGGCCGCGGCCCGCCGCCTCGACCCCGACCAGAGCCACGCCTTCGTCCGCGACGAAGTCGCTGAACGCGCCCATCGCGTTGGAGCCGCCGCCGACGCAGGCGATCACCGCGTCGGGAAGCCGCCCCTCCTCCTCCAATATCTGCGCCCGGGCCTCCTTGCCGATCACGCGCTGATATTCGCGGACCATCAGCGGAAAAGGGTGCGGCCCAGCCACCGTCCCGAGCAGATAATGCGTATCCTCGAAACTCGCCGTCCAGTCGCGCAAAGCCTCGTTGACCGCATCCTTCAACGTCTGCCCGCCGCTCGTCACCGGGACCACCTCGGCGCCCATCAGCCGCATCCGGAACACGTTGAGCTTCTGCCGCTCGACGTCGTGCGCGCCCATATAGATGCGCGTCTCGAGCCCCATCAGCGCCCCGGCAAGCGCAGTCGCCACGCCATGCTGCCCGGCCCCCGTCTCGGCAATAATCCGCCTTTTGCCCATCCGCTTGGCAAGCAAAGCCTGCCCAAGCACCTGGTTCGTCTTATGCGCCCCGCCGTGGAGCAGATCCTCGCGCTTGAGATAGATCCGAGCCCGCGCCGAGCCCAGATTCCGGCAACGGGTCAGCGGCGTCGGCCGCCCCGCATATTTCGCAAGCAGCTCGCCCAACTCCGCCTGGAACGCGGGATCCTCCTGCCCGTCGAGGAACGCCGCCTCCAGCTGCTCCAGCGCCGGCATCAAGATTTCGGGCACATAAGCGCCGCCATAAGCGCCGAACCGTCCGTCCGTCCGCATCACCCGATCTCCCCGCGCACCGGCACCCGAAGCGCCTCGAAAAAAGCGCGGAGCCGCTCGCCATCCTTGCGCCCAGGCGAGCCTTCCACCCCCGAACCGACGTCGAGCGCATAAGCTCCGACCCGCGACGCGGCGAAGGCGTTGCCCGCGTTGAGCCCCCCGGCGAGGATGGAGCGGTCAAGCTCCCCCCGCTTGTCCAACAAAGCCCAGTCGAACGTCGTCCCGGTCCCGCCGGAACGCCCGCCCACCGCCGTATCGAACAGCACCCGGTCCGCCCCCGCCCGAGGCTCCGGCACCGTCTCCCCGACCGCCCCCGCCGCCCAGATCTCGACCCCTTCCGGAAGCAGCCCGCGCAGCCGCCGGATATAGCCCGCATCCTCCTCGCCATGGAGCTGCACCGCCGCCAGCCCCAAAGTCCGCGCCTTCACCGCCACCTCCATCGCATCCTCGTCCCTGAACACCCCGACCAATGCCAAACCGCACGCCCGGGCCGCCCCGGCGAGCGCCTCCGCCCGCGCCCCGTCCACAGCCCGAGGCGTTCCCGCCACCATCACCAGCCCCCCGAAC
>VBAE01000241.1 GCA_005882415.1 Alphaproteobacteria bacterium
TTGGCGGCGAAGGCGATCACTGCGTAGAGAACGAGCGTCCAGCCCCAGGCGATGGTGGCGACCACGGCGCCCACCCGGACGAAGGTCACGTCCCAACCGGTCATCTCGGCCACGCCGGCGCACACGCCGAAAATCTTGCCGTTTTCCTTGTCGAGCTGGAAAGTCTTGCGGGTCATCTGTTCCTCCTGTTTTCTTATGCGTGTCGGTCGGTCAGCCGCGCTTTGCCTTCAAGGCTGCGAGCTCGGCTTCGATCTTGTCGGCGTTCCTCAGCACCGCGAATTCCTCGTCGAGGCTCTTCGGGCCGGCGATCGCCAGCGCCTCGTCGTCGACGAGGCCGAGCGCTGCCCGGCGCTCCAGCATCTCGAAGCGCGAGAAGCTGTCGTCGACCCGGCTCGGCAAGCGCTCGTCCCGGAGACGGGCGTCGCGGGCGGCGGCCTTGACCCGGGCGAGGATCGCCCCCTGCCGCTCGCGGGCCTCGCGAAGCTTGGCCTGGAGCCGTGCGGTGTCGTTCTCCATCGCGCGGACCTCGTCCTCGAGCACGGAACACTCGGCGCGGAGTTCGTCGGCCGTCTCGGCGGCGAGCTGCTTCTGGGAAAGGGCGGCGCGGGCGAGATCGTCGCGGTCCTTGGCAAGGGCGAGCTCGGCTTTCTCTTCCCAGTCGGACTGGAGCTGCTCGAGCCGGGCGACCTGGCGTTCGATCTCCTGCCGGTCGGCGGCGGCGCGGGCTGCCGAGGCGCGGAGCTCGACCAGGCTCTCCTCCATCTCGACGACGATCATCCGGATCATCTTGGCCGGGTCTTCCGCCCGGTCGAGAAGATCGGTGACGTTGGCGGCGATGATGTCGCGGGTGCGCGAGATGATGCTCATCGGCAGGAACTCCATGTAAACGGGCTTGTGGGCGGTCCGGTGGGTGGGCCGGGACGGGGCGGACTGGCCCCTCTTGGGGGTCGGCCGCGGCGGCGGGGTGAGCCGCTTGAGCTCGTCCCGCCGCACCTGGATCGCCTCAGCCATTGGCGTCGGCACCGGCGCCGGCAACGAGGCTGGCGATCGCGAAGGTCGCCGTGCCGTTGGAGCGGACCGCTTCGGCCGGAGCGACGGCTGCGCCGACGAACGCGACGGTGAAGACGAGGGACGCAAGGGCGGCGACCGCGCTGCGCTGGATTTTGTCGAAGTTGAACATGATAGTCTCCCTGAACCCCGGTAAATGTCGCCCGCCTCGCGGCGGTTGTTTTTAGGATTACAAGGCCCGTGCCAAGGTGGAGAAATGGCGGAAAACTGCGGAATTTGGAGAGGTAGGAGCGCTTGCGTGGCGCAAAGCGCGGACAGATGTTGGGATTTTTTCCCAAGTTTTGGCGGGTAGATTAGGAACCTCCCACGTCATCCTGGAATGACGGCTGGCACGGGCGCCCTCACCTCTCCTTCGTCATTCCGGGCTTGACCCGGAATCCATGAACACAGGTCTGTGAGATTTCGGCACGATCCGTGTTCATGGATGGCGGATCAAGTCCGCCATGACGAGCTGCCCCTACGCCCGCGCCTGCTCCCGACGCTCCGTGCCGTCCCAGCCTCGACGCTCCGTGCGGCCGTCCCACTTGGGCGCCGGCTTCACCGAGTCGATGAGCTTGGCACCCGCGATGAACACGCTGCCGGAGCAGGCGGCGAAGAGGAGCCAGCCGCCGGTGCCGGGGAATTGGTGCATGTAGTGAATACCGCGCTCGGTGGCGCCGACGGCGATGGCGTAGGTGACGAGGAAGGCCTCGAACCGGGTCTTGATGGTGAACAGCCGTGCCAGCTTTCTGATCATCCCCCCAGATAAGCAATGGCCGTGCCAGTGGCGGAAATCCGCCCTTTCCGGCGTCCGCACGCCAGGAATGTGTAAATCTTACCGACGATTAACCATCTTCAAGCTCGACCCAGGTCGGCGCATGATCGCTCGCCCCTTCCCGCCCCCGCACCTCGCGGTCGACGTCGGCGGCAACCAGCCGCGGGGCCGCGTCGGGGCTGAGCAGGAGATGGTCGATGCGCAGCCCGGCATTGCGCGCCCAGGCGTTCCGCCAATAGTCCCAGAAGGTGTAGACCGCCTCTGCGGGGTGGAGGTGGCGGATGGCGTCGGTCCAGCCTTGCTCCAGCAGCCGGGCATAAGCGGCGCGGGGCTCCGGCTGCATCAGCGCGTCGTCGAGCCAGCGCTCGGGCTTGTAGACGTCGAAATCGGTCGGGATGACGTTGTAATCGCCCGCCAGCACGACCGGGCATTTCGCCTTCAGCAGCTCGGCGGCATGGTCGATCAGCCGCTCGAACCAGCGCAATTTATAGTCGAACTTCGGCCCCGGCTGCGGGTTGCCGTTGGGAAGATAGAGGCAGCCGATCAGCACCCCGTTCACCGCCGCCTCCAGATAGCGGGCCTGATCGTCGGACGGGTCGCCGGGGAGGCCGCGCCGCGTCTCCACCGGCTCGCAGCCGCGGGCGAGGATAGCGACCCCGTTCCAGCGCTGCTGGCCGTTCCAGATCGCGCCATAGCCCGCTTGCTCGATCGCCTTCGCCGGGAATTTCTCGTCCGGCGCCTTCAATTCCTGCAGGCAGGCGACGTTCGGTTTCGTTTCCTCCAGCCATTCGACCAGCCGCTCCAGGCGGCCGTTCACCCCGTTGACGTTGAATGTCGCGATCCTCATCGCCGACCAACGCCGCCGGGATAAGAATGGATGCGCGTCCGCCAGCGGACGCCGCCTCTGTCCGCAGCCGGACACTATCGCACGTCCCGGCCAGTCCGCGGGCCGCCTGCCCCCCTGCCGCCCCTCTCAGAAGCCGCTGGCATCGCCCTTGCTTGCCCAAAGGCTTACGAGCGTTACAAGAGGAAGATGCAAGCCGTGGCCGCCGATCCCTCGTTCAGCCTGATGCTGGCCCATGGCGAGGGCAGCCGCCTGCCGCGCCCCGGCGGCTTCGTCGTCCTCTCTCGCCTCGCCGGCGGGCGGAGCCAGATCCGGGCGCTGGCGCCGTCGGTCAAATTCGTCCTCCAGGGCGAGGAGGTTTACGAGATCGACGGCCGGACCCGGCGGATCAGGCCGGGCGAATTCCTGCTGGTCGACGCGGGTGCCGAGATCGAGGTCACCACGCCGCGCAACGCCGAGACGATCGGGCTCTGCGTCTATTTCGGCGGCGAGGCGGGGACTCCGCTCGCCGAACCGGGGCGCCGGCCGCTCAACCCGCGCGCGGTCAATGGAAGCACGCTCGACCCGCTGGCCGGACTGCTCGAGAGCCACGCCAGGGCGCTCGCCGGGCGGCCCGAAGCGGGCGTGGACCTCGCGCCGTCGATCGTAGCCGCTGCGGAGCGGGCGACCGAGGCCTATCTTTCCGCGTGGGACAACCGCCTGGCCCGGCTCGGATCGCTCAAGCATTCGACCCGGGTCGAGACGCTACAAAGGCTGGAGCGCGCCCGCGCCTTCCTCCACGCCAATGCGGGGCGGATCGTCACGCTCGAGGAGGTGGCCGCCCACGCAGCCCTGTCGCGCTTCCACCTGACAAGAAGCTTCGCCGAGGCCTTCGGGGTTCCTCCCCTCGCCTACCACCGAAACCTCCGCCTCGACTCCGCCGCCCGCCTGATCGCCGAGGAGGGGGTGCCGGCGACGGTGATCGCCGAACAGTTGGGCTACGCGTCGCTGAGCGCCTTCAGCCGCGCCTTCCGGCAGAAGTTCGGAGTGCCCCCGAGTAGGCTTGGGAAATAGCTTCTAGCCGCTGACGCTGACCAACCCGTCCTTACGAAGGTCCTCCACCAGGTCCCGCACGTCGCGTTCGATCTCTCCGGCGTCGCCCTCGAACTCCTCCGCCAGCGCGGCGCTGAGCTCTTCCACCGTCATCGGGCGTTCGAGCAGGGCCCAGATTCGGGTGGCGGGGAGGTTGAAGCCGTAGCAGGTGCCGGTCTCGACATGGAGCGCGACGATCTCGCCGTCGACTTCGGCCTCGATCAGGCCTTCGGTGCGGGTGACGAGCATGTTCGGGTCCTTCGATTCGGCGGGGCGCTCTCTCGTAGCGCGCGGGGCGCTGGACGCCAGCCCCCGTCATCCCGGGCTTGACCCGGGATCCATGAACACAGGTCGGTGAGAACCTGACACGATCCGTGTTCATGGATGCCGGATCAAGTCCGGCATGACGGGCTAGCACCTCACCAGCCGCGCCGGCAGGGTCCGGTAGCCGTGGACGAAGCAGCTTGCGACGCGCTCGGGCTCGCCGGTCTGGACGGCGCGGAGGCCCCGGTCGCGGAGGACTTCGAGGAGGGTGGTGACCTGGAGCTCGGCCAGGCGGGCGCCGACGCAGCGGTGGATGCCGAAGCCGAAAGCGAGGTGCCGGCGGACGTTCGGCCGGTCGGCGATGAAGCGCTCCGGATCCTCGAACACGCCCCCGTCGCGATTGCCCGACATGTACCAGAGCACGACCTTGTCGCCGGCCTTGACCTGCTTGCCGCCGAGCTCCGAATCCGCGCTGGCGGTGCGGCGCATATGGGCGAGCGGGGTCTGCCAGCGAATCAGCTCCTGCGCGGCCGACGGAATGAGGGCTGCGTCGGCGGCGATCTTGTCCCACTCCTCCGGCCACAGGCGGCCGACGATCGGAAGCGCGCTCATCGAATTGCGGGTGGTGTCGTTGCCGCCGACGATGAGGAGCAGGAGGTTGCCGAGATATTCGTGCGGGGTCATCGACCGGGTCGCCTCGGAATGGATCATCATCGAGATGAGGTCGGGCGCCGGGCTTGCCGCCTCGCGCTCCTGCCAGAGGCGGGTGAAATAGGCGCCGCATTCCCACAGGATCGCCATCCTTTTGGGCCCGAGTTCCGGGTCTCGCGCGGCCTCGAGGTCACCGGCCCAGTCGGACCAGTAAGTGAGCTTGCGCCGCTCGGCCCAGGGGAAGTCGAACAGGATTGCGAGCATCTGGGTGGTGAGCTCGATCGAGACGCGGTCGACCCAGTCGAAATCCTCATCCACGGGAAGCGAGTCGATCACTTCCTCGGTCCGCGCGCGCATGCTGGCGTTCAGCCTCGTCATCTCCGACGGGGTGAAGGCGGGGGCGACGGTGCGGCGCTGGCCGGTATGTTCGGGCCGGTCCATGGCGATGAACATGGGGAGGAGATCGTCGCCGAAGATGGGCACGCCCTCGCCGAGGATGGTGATCCCGCCATAGCGCCAGGAGGAGGAATAGAGCTCGGGGAGCGATTCCACGTGCATGATGTCGGCGTGGCGGGTCACCGACCAATAAGGGCCGAACTGGCTGTCGGGGCAGTAATGGATCGGGTCCTCGGCGCGGAGGCGGTCGAACAGCGGCGCGAAGGCGTTGTCCTTCCACAGCTCGGCGCGGCTGACGTCGAGCGGCGCGATCGGGCTGGGCACGTCGTAGCGTGGAACCATGGTCGCCAAGGCCGGTCTCCTTCCCCCCGGGGATAGGCGGCCAGTCTAGTCCAAAAGGGCGGCGCGTAAAGGCGAGGCGGTACCCGGGGGGGGTCAGCCTCCCGCGGCGGCGATTATGTCCTTTACGGAGCGGTTGTTGGGATCGAGCTGGATCGTCCGGCGCGCCGCGGCGAGCGCCCCGTCCGGATGGCCGGTCCGCCTGGCGACGTAGGCGAGCACCACCCAGGCGTCGACGCTGTCGGGATAGGCTCTCGCCGCCTCCTCAGCGACCGCGAGCGCCGCTTCAGGCTGGCCCGCCCCGTACAGGCCCTCGGCAGCGCCCGGGACGATCTGCGCGAAGTTGAGATAGCGATAGGCGGTCACGGAGCGGTAATCGGCCAGCGCCCGAAGCGCGGCGGGCGCCCCGCCGGCCTTGGCCGCATCGAGCAGGGTCGGGAAAAGGAGCGGTGCCGGCGCGTAATTGAACACCGCCTCCAGCACCGGATCGCGCCCCGCGGCGTAATCGGCGAAACTGTAGGGCACCGCGACATGGACCCCGGTCCAGGGCAGCGTCGACTGGCCGGAGAGCTGGTTCCAGTAGATCGACGTCTGGATCGCGATTTGGCTGTTGGGGAGGCGGGAGCGATAGCCGTCGCCATAATGGTTTGGTTTGGAACTCGCCGGTTCGCCAAGGAAAACCGCTTTCGAAAGACGGCGCAGATCGACCAGAATCGCTTCAGTCGCCGAAAAGGAGCCCCTGGCCGACAGAACGAACAGGTGCGTATCGTCGTCCTCGGCCTTGATCAGCTCGCTTATATAGCCGGAGCGCAAATCCCAATTGCCGCCGAAGTTGAGCCTCAGGTCGACGACGATCTTCTCCGGATTGGTCCGCTCGGCCTCCTTGCGGATTTTGCGACCGAAATCGGCGAGCGACTCGTCCTTGACGCCGGTCACCTCGTTGAGCTGGGTGTAGAGAGTGCGGCGCTCGGGCAGCGGCACCATCCGGTGGAAGTCGAGCGGCGCCTCCAGCCAGAGCGGCGGCTTCGGCGTGGTGCGGGCGTCGACCCAGCCCTCCGGCGTGATGAAGGAGCCGTCTGTATCGTCGGGCCAGGGCGCCGCGATCTCGCCCGCGGGGACAACGACGGTCCAGGTGCGCTTCCCCTTCTGCAGCTTCAGGGCCGCGGAATCGCGCCGGTCGGACAGCTTCAGCGCGTGGAGGATGTCCGGCATGTCGAGATAGACGGGCGCGACGAGCTTGGTCGCCATCGCATTGTCCCTGGAGATGAGCGTATCGGCACGGCCGATCGCCTCCTCCGTCGGAACGCCGCCGATGGCGAGGACCTTCGCACCGACCAGCGCGGCCTGGGCCGGCGCCGCGGCCCGCACATAGAGGCCGTCCTCGAACAGATAGAGGCGGAGCGGAAGCGAACGGAAGCCGAAGCGCGTGTCCTTGCGCGGGTCGACCCTGGTGTGGCCGTCCCCGACCATCGCGGCGATTCGCATCATTCCGACGACGATCTCGTTGCGCTGGAGCGAGGGAATGCGGGCATCGAGGTCGGCGACCGCCGCGTCGAACGCTTCCTTGCTGACGGCGTGGTAGAGATTCTTGTGCCGGCGCCGCATCTCGTCCGCCATGAAGCGCAGATCCTCGCGCCACTGCTGGGCGGAGAGAGTGTAGACGGGGCCTTCGCCTGCCGGCGGCGGCGCCGCGGGCTGGGCCGCCGGAGCAGCGGCGGGAAGAGCGGCGGGCGCGGCGGCGGCGAGCAGGATTGCAGCGATGCGGACGGCGGGGCTGATCAACGGAGGCGGCTCCTCGTTCGAATGTCCGGCGGCGGACGCACAACTGTCCGGGTTCGAACGGATGGGATGCCTTGCGAACCCGGCAAGGAGGCAGAAGCAAGTCACATGCCATTGCGCCGGCCGGCGTCCGTGCCTCCGTCCCGCGGGTGTTAATCCATCACCTTGTTAAGCGCCGCGATTGATGCTCAAACGCGCACTCCCGGCAGCATGGCGAGGGGACGCGCAATGCCGACTGCAGGATTGAAGCGATTGCTCCTGGCGCCGTCGCTGAGCGGGAAGATGGCGCTTTTGTGCGGAGCGGCGGCGATCGGCTTCCCGACCCTGGTTCGCGCCGCGGTCGCCGGCGAGGTGACGGGGTGCGAGTTCACGCCCTATCTTCCCTTCGTCCTCGCATCGGCGATCCTGGTCCGATGGTGGCAAGCGGCCATCGTCGCGCTTTCGGCGGTCGGGATCCTGGGCGGATTCTTCGGCGGGCCGCTCCTCTACCATCTGACCTGCTTCCTGGTCGCCGCGGGAATATTCCTCGCTTCGTCGGCGATGGTCATCCTCATCGCCGTCCTCATACGGCAGTTGGTCGCGGCGCTGCACGATCGCGGCGATGGCGGCGAAATCGTCTTCAGCCTGGAGGCGGGCGAAGTGTGGGCGAGCTGGTATGACGACGGCGCACCGGTGCGGCTTGGGCCCAAGCACAAGGTCGCGCCGACGATGCAGAAATTCCTCGCCGAGGACGAGCTCGGCAAGCGCCTGACGAAGCGGTAGGAAAGGCCCGGCCCCTTGTGGGGAGCCGGGATCCGATCAGAAGGTGAAGTCGCCCGAGACGAGTGGTGCAGCGGTATGGACGTTGATGATGACGTCTGCGACTCCGTCGCCGTTGACGTCGCCCTGGACCTGCCAGACGCCGCCGCCCATGTCCTCGGCGCGGAGCTGGCCGATGCCGCTGAACGCGGCCGAGCCGACATAGCTGAACGCGTTGTTGCCGCCGGCGAGGGTGTTG
>VBAE01000012.1 GCA_005882415.1 Alphaproteobacteria bacterium
ATCGACATCGTCATCCCCGCCATCGAGCGGCTCCGCGAGGAAGATGCCGAAGTGACCGGGCCGTACGCGGCCGACACCATGTTCCACGAGCGGGCCCGCGCCCAATATGACGTCGCCCTCTGCCTCTATCACGACCAGGCGCTCGTGCCGCTGAAGACCCTCCATTTCGACGAAGGCGTCAACATGACGCTGGGGCTCCCCATCGTCCGCACCTCGCCCGATCACGGCACCGCCTTCGCCATCGCCGGCCAGGGCCAGGCCCATCCCGGCGCGATGATCGCAGCGCTCAAAACCGCAGGCGCGGCCGCCCGGCGCCTCGCCGTGTCGGCGTGTCCGAAGGCTTGAACGGCCTCCCCCCGCTCCGGGAGGTCATCGCCCGCCACGGGCTCGCCGCCTCCAAGGCGCTCGGCCAGAATTTCCTCCTCGACGAGCAGCTGCTCGACCGCATCGCCCGGATTCCCGGCGATCTCGCGGGGCAGCGCGTCTACGAAGTCGGCCCCGGCCCCGGCGGCCTCACCCGCGCCTTGCTCCGCGCCGGCGCCGAAGTGGTCGCGGTCGAGCGCGACGCACGCTGCCTCCCTGCCCTAGCCGAGCTCCGGGAAGCCTCGGGCGGCCGTCTAACGGTGGTGGAGGGCGACGCCATGGCCATCGACGAGGCCGCACTCGCCGGAGAGGGCGCCCATATCGTCGCGAACCTCCCCTACAATGTCGGCACCGCCCTCCTGGTCCGCTGGCTCGGCGGGGAGAGATGGCCGCCCTGGTGGGCCTCGCTCACCCTGATGTTCCAGCAGGAAGTCGCCCAGCGCATCGTCGCCGCCCCCGGCACCGGCGCCTACGGCCGCCTCGCCATCCTCGCCCAATGGCGGAGCGAGGCCAAGCTGGCGATGAAAGTCCACCGCTCCGCCTTCGTCCCCCCGCCCAAGGTGATGTCGGCGGTGGTACACCTGAGGCCGATCGGGGCGCCGCCGGGGGTACGCGCGGCGAAGCTCGAACAGTTGACGGCCGCAGCCTTCGGCCAAAGGCGGAAGATGCTCCGCCAGAGCCTGAAGGGGGTACCGGGGGCCCTGGAAGCGCTTGAGGCGCTGGGTATCGACGCGGAGCGGAGAGCGGAAACGCTGACAGTCCCGGATTTCGTCAACCTGGCAAGGGCGCTCCCTTAGAACCCTCTCCCCAGGGGGGAGAGGGCAGGGTGAGGGGGCTCGGCGTCCGAGGATGATCGGGGACTCAGAGCCCCCTCACCCCAACCCTCTCCCCCCTGGGGAGAGGGAGTTTAGTTCTTGTCGTTCGCCGCCGCGGGGGGCGTGACCTGCGCCGTCTGCACGTCGACCGGCGGACCCTTGGCGATCGCCGCCGACAGAGCCGACGCCTGCGGGCAAGCCGCACCACAGAGGCTGCGCACCTTCGCCAGATTCGCCTTGGCCCGGTCCACCGCGCCGCGCTGGACCAAGGCCTCGCCCTGGCCTGCGAGTGCGGTGACGTCGTTCGGCTCGAGCTTCAGCGCCTCGGCGTAGAATTTCAGCGCCTTGCCGGGGAGCTTCTGCGCCTGCGCCACTCGGGCGAGGCCGACGAAGGCGGCGCGGTTGCGCGGGTCGACGGCGAGCGCGCTCTCCAGAGTGTCGATCGCCTCCTGGTAGCGGGCCGACGCGGTCAGCGCCTCCGCCTGCTGGGTCATCGCCACCGAACGGGCGTCGATCTGGTCGTCAGGCTTCTGCCCCTGCCCCGCGCTCGCCATGGTCCCGAGGACGATGGCCGCGCTGATCGTGATCGGAGTGAGGCGCATCAGAATCTCCATATACTGTCGCATCGTAGGTTAGGGTCTGTACTCAATACCGGCAATGGCCAGGATCGTCCGGAGAAGGGCACCGGCAAGGAGCGGTGCGCAGGGCGGGCTGGTTGCCCGCACAAGCGCCGCGACGTAGCCGGTGCCCTTCTCCGGACGACCGCGAAGCGGCGCGGCGGATAGGCGGCCATGGCGTCGTTGCTCGTCGGTCACGATGCACCAGCATCGCTCCCTCCTCGCGCCTAGCCCTGACCACCTCTCCGCCACGTCATGGCCGTTGCCGGTATTGAGTACAGACCCTTAGCACGGAGCCCGCCAGCGCGCGATGAAAAAGCCGTCCGTGCCGTCATGAGCGGGGCTGAGCAGCCGCCCCGGTCCCGCGGCACGCCCGCCCGAGATAGGAACGTCTTCCCAAACCAGCGCTGAACAGCGCTTCGCCAGCGCCTCCGCCTGGTCGCGCCCCTCCTCCTTGAGCAGCGAGCAGACGGCGTAGACGAGGACTCCGCCCGGTTTCAGAAACTCCGTTGCGACATCAAGCAGATGCGCCTGAGTCTTGAGAAGCCGTTGCAGCCGTTCGGGGGTCAGCCGCCAGCGCGTCTCCGGGTTGCGCCGCCAGGTGCCGGTGCCCGAGCAGGGCGCGTCGACCAGCACCACGTCGGCCTCGGTCCGGAACGCGTGCAAATCGTCCACCTCGCGCCCCGGATTGATCAGCCTCGTCTCGACGATGGTCAGCCCGCTCCGTCCAAGCCTTGGCGGAAGCCGCGACAGCCGGCCGCGGTCGGCGTCGGAGGCGATCAGCCGCCCCTCGTTCGCCATCTCGGCGCCCAGCGCCAGCGTCTTCCCCCCGCCGCCGGCACAGAGGTCGATCACGAGCTGCCCCGGTCTCGCTCCGCAGGCGAGCGCGATCAGCTGGCTCCCCTCGTCCTGCACCTCGACCAGCCCCCGCGCGAAAGCCGGATTCTCCTCCACCTGCACCGCCTCCGGGAGTCGGAGCCCGACCGGCGACAGCACCGTAGACACCGCGCCCGGGAAAGCCTCGGCCGCCTCCTCAACGCTCCCCTTCAGCGTATTCACCCGAAGGTCGAGCGGCGCCCGTTCCAGCAAAGCCGCGACCTCGACATCGTCCAGCAGCGGATCGAACCGCGTGCGAAGCCATTCCGGCGCGGGCCCCCACGGCGCCCGATCCTCCCCCTCCTCTATCGCCCCAGGCCCATGAGCGGAGCCGTCGAACAGGGCGGCAAGCGCCTCATCCTCGCCCGCCACGCCGAGCATCGCCGCCCGCCCCGACCGCGGCCGATCCCCGGACCGCCTTATCGCCCGGTAGACGAGCTCGCGCACCGCCCGCCGGTCCTTCGACCCGGCATAGCGGCGCTCCTTGAAATAGCGCGTGACGATGGTGTCGGCGGCCGGACCCGCCTGGCGCGCGGAATCGAGGATGGCGTCGAGCAGCTCGATCGCCGCCTGCACCCGGGCGGCGGGGGTCATGGCTTACCGTGTGGGATAATTCGGCGCCTCGCGGGTAATTGTGACGTCATGAACGTGGCTCTCCCGCAGCCCCGCCCCGGTGATCCGCACGAACTGCGCCTTGTCGCGGAGCTCGGCCAGGGTCGCCGCCCCAGTATAGCCCATCGCCGCCTTCACCCCGCCGACGAGCTGGTGGATGACATCCTTGGCGTGGCCCTTATAGGCAACCTGCCCCTCGATCCCCTCGGGCACCAGCTTCAGCTGATCCTTGATGTCCTGCTGGAAATAGCGGTCGGCCGATCCCCGCGCCATCGCGCCGACCGAGCCCATGCCGCGATAGCTCTTATAAGCCCGGCCCTGGTAGAGGAACGTCTCCCCCGGCGCTTCCTCGGTCCCAGCGAGCAGCGAGCCCACCATCACCGTCGAAGCCCCTGCGGCCAAAGCCTTGGCGACATCGCCGCTGGTCCTCAGACCCCCGTCCGCAATCACCGGAGTCCCCGTCTTCGCCGCCTCCCCGGCAGCGTCGAGGATCGCGGTGAGCTGCGGCACGCCGACGCCGGCCACGATCCGCGTCGTGCAGATCGACCCGGGCCCGATCCCCACCTTCACCGCATCCGCCCCGGCCGAGATCAGCGCGCGAGTCGCCTCCGCCGTGGCCACGTTCCCGGCCACGATCTGCACCTTGTTCGAGAGCTTGCGAATCCGCTCCACGGCCGCCGCCACATCGCGATTATGACCATGCGCCGTATCGATGACGATCAAATCGCATTCCGCATCGATCAGCGCCTGGCTCCGCTCGAAGCCCTTGTCGCCCACCGTCGTCGCCGCCGCGACCCGCAAGCGCCCCGTCGCGTCCTTGGTCGCGTCCGGATAGGTCACAGCCTTCTCGATGTCCTTGACGGTGATGAGGCCGATGCAGCGCTGGTCCTCGTCGACGACGAGCAACTTCTCGATCCGCCGCTGGTGGAGCTTGCGCTTGGCCTCCTCCTGCGTGACCCCCGGCCCGACAGTGACCAGATTGTCCCTCGTCATCAGCTCGGAAACCGGCTGCTTCGGATTCTCCGCGAAGCGCACGTCGCGGTTGGTGATGATCCCGACCAGGCGCCCGTTCTTCTCGGTCACCGGAATGCCCGAAATCCGGTGCTTGGCCATCAGCTCCAGCGCATCGGCCAGCGTCGCGTTCGGCGTAACGGTGATCGGATTGACCACCATCCCGCTCTCGAACCTCTTTACCGCCCGAACCGCCGCCGCCTGCTCCTCGACCGACAAATTGCGGTGGAGCACGCCAAGCCCGCCCAATTGCGCCATGACGATCGCCATGTCGGCCTCGGTCACCGTGTCCATCGCCGAGGAGAGGATGGGGATGTTGAGCCCGATCTCCTTGGTCACCTGGGTGCGCGTATCGGCGCCCGACGGCAGCACGGACGACTCGCCCGGCTGCAGCAAAACGTCGTCGAAGGTGAGACCGAGCCTGATATCCATTCCTGCCTCTTCGGGGAGTCGGTCGAGGCTCTATAGGCACGCTCTGCCGCCTGCGCCAGCGC
>VBAE01000242.1 GCA_005882415.1 Alphaproteobacteria bacterium
GGGCTGGAGAGCGCCGCGGCGTTGAGGAAGCTCGGTAAGCAGGTGGTGCTGATCGAGGCGCTGGACCGGGTGCTGGCGCGGGTCGCGGGGCCGGAGATTTCGGATTTCTACGCGGCGGAGCACCGCGCCCACGGAGTTGAGCTGCGGCTCGGCGCGATGGTCGAGCGGATCGAGGGGGACGCGCGGGTCTCAGGCGTTCGGCTGCGGGGCGGGGAGGTGATTCCCGCTGAGCTCGTCATCGTCGGGATTGGCATCGAGGCGGCGGTGGTGCCGCTGCTTGCCGCCGGAGCGGAAGGGGCAAACGGGGTGGATGTTGATGCCTTCTGCCGGACCAGCTTACCCGATGTGTACGGGGTGGGGGACTGCGCCGCCCATGAGAATCGCTGGGCGGGTGGGCTGAGGATCAGGCTGGAGTCGGTGCAGAACGCGCATGACCTGGCCAGCACGGCGGCGAAGGCGATCATGGGGGCGCCGGAGCCTTATTTGGCGATGCCGTGGTTCTGGTCGAACCAGTATGATTTGAGGCTTCAGACGGTAGGGCTTTCGCTTGGCTATGATTCCACCGTCGTGCGCGGGCGGGTGGAGGAGCGGAGCTTTTCGCTGCTTTACCTGCTGGAGGGGCGGCTCATCGCCCTGGACTGCGTTAATTCGACGCGGGATTATGTGCAGGGGCGGCGGCTGATCGAGAGTGGGGCTGTGGTGGCTGCGGAGAGGTTGGCGGATGCGTCGGTGCCGCTGAAGGAGATGTAGTGGCTGCCTCCCTATCGCGAAGCGATGGGGAGGGGGACCGCCGGAGGCGGTGGAGGGGTGATCTGGCTCGAAGTCAGAGTTCGGTCACCCCTCCACCAGCTTCGCTGGTCCCCCTCCCCAACTGGCGTTGGGGAGGCAGTTCGCTACCAGATCCGGACCCTCTCTTCCGGGGCCAGATACAGCTTATCCCCGGGCTTCACATCGAACGCTTTGTACCAGGCGTCGTGGTTCCTCACCGAGAAGGTGCGGAACTGGCTTGGGGAGTGGACGTCGCTGAGCACGATGCGGCGAAGCTCGGCGTCGCGGAACTTGACCTTGTTGACCTGGGCGCGGCCCATGAAGAAGCGCTGGTCTCCGGTCAGGCCGCCCAGCACCGGCGCCGGCTTGCCGCCCAATGACAGCTGATAGGCGTCGTAGGCGATGGCGAGGCCGGCATTGTCGGCGATATCCTCGCCCTGGGTCTGCTCGCCGCGGACGTGGAGGCCGGGCAGCGGCTCATAGGCGTTGTACTGGGCGACGAGCCGCTCGGTGCGCTGCTTGAAGCGGGCGAGATCGCCGTCGGTCCACCATTTCTCGAGGCGGCCGTCGGGCGAATATTTGCTGCCCTGGTCGTCGAAATGATGGCTGATCTCATGGCCGATGACGAAGCCGATCGCACCGTAATTGACCGCCGCATCGGCGTTGGCGTCGAAATGCGGCGCCTGGAGGTAGGCGGCGGGAAAGACGATCGCGTTGTTGGCGAAGCTCGCATAGGCGTTGGCGGTGATCGGCATCATCCACCATTCCTTGCGGTCGACCGGCCCGTCGATGCGGGCGAGGCGGCGCTGCCAGTCCCAGCGGCCGGCGCGGACGAGATTGCCGTAGGCGTCGCCGCGGGCGACATTGAGGCCGTCATAGCTGAGCCATTTGTCGGGATAGCCGACCATCGGGTGGAAAGCGGCGAGCTTGGCCCGGGCCTTGACCCGGGTGGCGGGGTCCATCCATTCCAGCGTGGCGAGGCGACGGTCCATGGCTTTCAAAATATTGCCGACCAGCGAGTCCATCGCCTTCTTGGTCGCGGGCGGGAAATAGCGGTCGATATAGGGCTTCGACACCGCGTCGGTCATGGCGGCGGCGGTCAGCTCCACCCCCTGCTCCCAGCGCTCGGGCGAGCCTGAGGTGCCGCGAAGGGTGCCGAAGGAGAAAGCGAATTCCTCCTTGGCGAAGGCGGAGGGCAGGACCAAAGCCCGGTCCTTGGCGACGCGGACGGTCGCCCAATCCTTGAGGACCGGGAGCGGGGTGGCGGCGTAGAGCCTGGCGATGCCGGTGACGGCGCCGGTTTCGGCGACGATGAAGCGGTCGCGGCCATTGAGGCCGAGGCTCTTTAGATAAGCGCCCCAGGGGAAGCCGGGCGCCTTCGAGTCGAGATCGGCGCGGGTCCAGACATTGTAGGTCTTGTCGTCGTCGCGGCGGTCGGAAAGCGGCCATTGCACCTCGGCCATCCTGTGCTCGAAATCGAAGACCGCCTGGGCTCGGGCGCCGGCCTCGGCCGCGGGGATTCCGGTGAGGCGGAGGATCGATTCGAGATGGGCCCGATAGGCCTGCTGGACCTTCACCGAAGCCTCGTCGGATTTCAGGAAATAATCGCGATTGGGGAGGCCGGTCTCGCCCTCGCCGATGACCGCGATATAATGGTCCGGCGCCTTGGCGTCCTGGATGATGCCGGTGCCGACCGGCGCGGGCCAGTAGCGCGGCATCCGGCCGAGGGCGGGCGTCGACATATAGGATCGGGCGAGGTCGCCCATCGCAGCGGCGAGGGCCGCACGGTCGGCGGCGGCGCGGACGGGGGCTAGTTCGGCGGCGAGGGGCGCGGTGCCGCGGGCGTCGATCGCCGCCTGGTCGATCAGCGAGCCGTAATAATCGGAGACGCGGAGGTCGTCGCCCTTCAGGCTCCCGCGCTTCCCGGCATAGTCGTCGAGAATCGCACGCACCTGCGACGCGGCGAGCTTGTTGAGCCGGCTGACCTGGCTGAACGCGCCCTGGTCGGCGGGAATCTCGACAGTTCTTGCCCATTTGCCGTTGACGAAGGACCAGAAATCGTCGCCCGGGCGGACGGAGGGATCGCCCGAGGCGGTGTCGATTCCGAACTCTCCCCACGCCGCTTTGCCGGCAGGCTCAGCCGAAGCCGCCGCCACCGATAGGAGCGCAACGGCCGAAAAAGCCGACAGAAACAGGTGGCGCATCGACATTCCCCTCCGTGATACCGGCGCGTTTGAAGCACGAAGGCGGTGCCGCCGCAATTGCCGCTGCTTGCGGAAAGGGCCGCCGATGCCCGGCCCGCCAATACGGACTAATCCCGATTTGACTCGATCATGGTTAAGGCCGACGCTGCGCCCACTTGGGGGAAGGGCGCCCGTCCGGGCAGCCTACCCAATTGGTATTGGGGGACCATCATGGCCAAACTCGCATCGCGCCTGCTCAGCGACAACCAGGCGGACATCGGCAGGATCGGCAGCTTCGGCGCCGACCTTGCGCCTTTCAGGCTCGAAGACTTTGCGGGCGTCGCGACCTGGGCCGGCAAGCCGATCTACAACCACCAGCAGGTGATCGGCCAGCTCGACAGCGGCACCGAGATCGGCAATTCCAAGACCATCACCTTCAGCTTCCAGGACGGCCCGCACACGATCGGCGTCTACAACAATCCGAACAACGGCTTCCCGGAGCCGGCCGGCTATTCGCCGTTCAGCGACGCCGAGAAGGCAACCGCGCGGCAGTCGATGGTGCTGTGGGACGATCTGATCGCGCCGAAGTTCGTCGAGAAGAACGGCAACGGCGCCGACATCGTCCTCGCCAACACCACCACCGGCCCGGCCCAGGCCTGGGCCTATTATCCGGGCAACGGCTACAAATATCAGAGCGACGTCTGGACCGCCGATCCCACCGTCAACTGGACCAACGACTGGCTGAGCTATGGCGGCTACGGCCGCACGACGCTGATCCACGAGATCGGCCATACGCTCGGCCTCAGCCATCCGGGCGACTATAATTTCGGCGACGACAACAACGGCGACGGCATTCCGGACCCGATCACGTATGAGGGCGACGCCTTCTACGCGCAGGATTCCAAGCAATATACGATCATGTCCTATTTCAGCGAGCAGAAGACCGGCGGCCAGTCGATCGACGTCAATCTCGGCATTCTGAACAACCCGCAGACGCCGCTCATCTCGGACATCCTGACCATCCAGGACAAGTACGGCGCCGACCCGACCACCCGGGCCGGCGACACCGTCTATTTCGCCAACTCGAACGCGGGGAATGGGGTGTACGACCTTGCGTCCAACCCCTTCCCCTATCTCGCCGTCTATGACGCGGGCGGCAACGACACGTTCGACTTCTCGACCGCCAATTCGGGCGTGTTCATCGATCTTCGCCCGGGCAGCTTCAGCTCGGCGACCGCCGGCTACCAGACGCTCGAGCAGGCCAATGCCGCGACCGAGGCGTTCAACGCGGTGACCGACGAGTCGCAGGGCGATTTCGGCCTGTGGGACGCGCCGAGCTATGCGAGCTGGGTCAGCTTCGTCCAGTCGCTGGGCGCCAACCGCGTGCTCAACGAAACCGGCGTGTCGGGCGTCACCGCCACCTCGGACCGCAACGTCTCGATCGCCTATAATACGGTGATCGAGAATGCGGTCGGTGGCCTGGCGCGCGACTATCTCTACGGCAACGATGTCGCCAACAAGCTCTCGGGCAATGGCGGCAACGACGTTCTCGACGGCGCCAAGGGCAACGACACCTATACCGGCGGCGCCGGCGCGGACGAGTTCCGGATCAGCGAAATCGGCTTCAACGACAAGATCACCGACTTCACCAGCGGGGTCGACAAGATCCGGCTGAGCGAGATCGACGCCAATTCGGGCGTCGCGGGGAACCAGGCGTTCACCTTCATCGGCAATTCGGCGTTCCACAACGTCGCCGGCGAGCTCCGCGGCTACACCGCCGGCGGCGACCATTATGTCGCGGGCGACGTCAACGGCGACGGCGTGGCGGACTTCTCGGTCAATGTCGGCGCAGCCACCCCGGTGGCGACGGACTTCTTCCTGTAGGGGGTGCTGCGGGACGGAAGGAGGGCCTGCCGGCGACGGCGGGCCCTTTTTCTTTGCACTCAGCGCTGGGAATAGCCGGCGAGGATTTCGCAGACCCAGCGGGCGGCGGTGAGGGCGGAGATGTCGGAGACGTCGAGGCTCGGGTCGAATTCGGTGAGGTCGACGAGCTTCACCTTCGGGTGCGATGCCAGGCGGCGGGCGGCGGCGAAGAAAATGGAATTGGGCATCCCGCCGGGGCGTGCGCCGGGGGCGCCGGGGAGCTGGGCGCGGTCGATTACGTCGATGTCGAAATCGACCATCAGCGCATCGCAATGTTCGAGCCGGGTGAGCGCCAAGCCCAGGACCGGCATGATGCCGCTTTCCATGCACCGGTTGATTGAAAATGCAGCGATCCGGGCTTTGCGTGCATCGTCATGCATCTTTGCGGTGTTGGCGAAGGGGGCGAGGCCGATCTGGCAGATGTTGCGGCCCGGGAGGCCGTCCTCGAGCAGGCAGCGGATGGGGTTCCCGTTGCGCGGGCCCTCGTCCGTCTCGCGAAGGTCGAAATGCGCATCGAGGGTGATCAGGCCGACCTTGTCCAGCGGCACCCCCAGCGCATGCGCGGCCGGGCGGGTGACGGCGTTGTTGCCGCCGATCAGGAGAGTGAGGGCGTGGCGGTCGACGGCTTTTTCCGCGGCCCACCGGATCGGCGTGAATGCCTCAGCCGGCATCAGGCCCTGGACCGGCACGTCGCCGAGATCGCGCAGGGCGAGTTCGATCTCCCGCCCGGTCTCGATGTCGTAGGTGCTGAAGCGGCCGAGCGCCCGGCGCAGCGTGTCGGGGGCGAGATCGCAGCGGCCGGGGGTGACCGAGCCGGCTTCCAAGGGCGCGCCGAGGAAGGCGACCTCGCCGTCGTTTGAAAAGAGGTCCGCGATCGATCGCCAGGCAGCCGTCATGCTTTGACCCTTACACTCGCTTCGGCGCATAAGGCGAGCCATGTGGGATCGCCTGCTCACCGGCTGCAATATCGCGACGATGGACCCGAATGTGCCCGGCGCATTCGGCGCGATTCTGGACGGCGCGATCGGGATCCAGGACGGGCGGATCGTCCGGGTCGGGCGGCGGGTGGAGCTTGCCGGCTATCGGGCTAAGTCGGTCGAGCCGCTGGGCGGGGCCTGGGTGACGCCCGGGCTGGTCGATTGCCACACCCACCTCATCTTCGGCGGCAATAGGGCGGGGGAGTTCGAGCAGAGGCTGAACGGCGCCAGCTATCAGGAGATCGCGCGGGCCGGGGGCGGCATCCTCTCCTCGGTGAAGGCGACCCGGCTCGCCTCGCTGGACGAGCTGGTCGAGCAGGCGCGGCCCGACACGATGAGCGAATTGAAGATGCTGGAGGCGGCGCGGGCGCTGGGCGAGAGCGAGGCGGTGCGCATCTCCCCTACCCTCCTCGCCCTCCACGCGCTTCCGCCCGAATATGCGGACCGGCGCGATGCGTTCGTCGAGATGGCGATCGAGGACATGATTCCGGCCGCCGCCGAAGCGGGGTTGGCGACGGCGGTGGACGCTTTCTGCGAAGGGATCGGCTTCTCACCCGACGAGGTCCGGGCGCTGTTCACCGCGGCGGGGGAGCATGGGCTGAGGGTCAAGCTCCACGCCGAGCAATTGTCCAATTCGGAAGGCGCCGCTCTCGCCGCGGAGTTTGGGGCACTGTCGGCCGACCATCTGGAACATGCCGACGAGGCGGGGATCGGCGCGATGGCGCGGGCGGGGATGGTCGCGGTGCTTCTGCCGGGGGCCTATTACGCGCTTCGCGAGGAGCGGAAGCCGCCGGTCGAGCTTCTGAGGCGGCACGGGGTTCCGATGGCGGTGGCGACCGACTGCAATCCGGGGACTTCGCCCACCCTTTCGCCGACCTTGATGCTGTCCATGGCCTGCACCCTGTTCCGCCTGACGCCCGAGGAGGCGCTGGCGGGGATGACGGTCCACGCGGCGAAGGCGCTGGGGCTGGAGCGGGAGATCGGCACGGTGACGACCGGCAAGGCCGCGGACCTCTGCGTCTGGCGAGTGAGCCGGCCGGCGGAGCTCTGCTATTGGGTCGGCCATCCCGGGCCCGAGCGGCGGATCGTGGCGGGGGTGGATTCATGAGGGGCTCCGGGGCAAGGACGCGCTCATGAACCGCAGAGACAATAGCCGCTCCATCCGGGCCCGCACCGGGCCCGACCTCGTCGCCAAATCCTGGACCACCGAAGCCGCGGTTCGGATGCTCCAGAACAATCTCGACGCGCGGGTGGCGGAGGCGCCGGAGGCATTGGTCGTTTATGGCGGGATCGGCCGGGCGGCGCGGGACTGGGAGAGCTTCGACAGGATCGTCGAGACGCTGGAGCGGCTGGAGGAGGACCAGACCCTGCTCGTCCAGTCGGGGAAGCCCGTGGGGGTGTTCAGGACCCATGCCGACGCGCCGCGGGTGCTCATCGCCAATTCCAACCTGGTGCCGAAATGGGCGACCTGGGAGCATTTCCATGAGCTCGATCGCAAGGGGCTGATGATGTACGGCCAGATGACGGCCGGATCGTGGATCTACATCGGCACCCAGGGGATCGTGCAGGGGACGTACGAGACCTTCGTCGAGATGGGACGCCAGCATTATGGCGGCGATCTGAAGGGGCGGTGGATTCTGACCGCAGGGCTCGGCGGAATGGGCGGCGCGCAGCCGCTGGCCGCGGTGATGGCGGGGGCGCATTGCATCGCCATCGAATGCCAGGAGAGCCGGATCGAGAAGCGCCTCGAGACCCGCTATGTCGACCGGCGCGCCGAGAGCATCGACGAGGCGCTTGAGATCGTGCGGTCGGCGCAGCAGCCGACGTCCGTGGCGCTGCTCGGCAATGCCGCCGAGATATTGCCGGAGATGGTGAGGCGCGGCATTCGCCCGGACGCGGTGACCGACCAGACCTCCGCGCACGACCCGGTCAACGGCTATCTCCCGATCGGCTGGACGGTCGATAAATGGGTGGAGATGCGGGAGCGCGATCCCGCTGCGGTCGAGGAAGCGGCGCGGGCGTCGATGGCGGTGCATGTCGAGGCGATGCTCGCTTACCGGGCAATGGGCATCCCGACCTTCGATTATGGCAACAATATCCGCCAGGTCGCGAAGGATGAGGGGGTGACCCACGCATTCGACTTCCCGGGCTTCGTTCCGGCTTATGTGCGGCCGCTCTTCTGCCGCGGGGTGGGGCCGTTCCGCTGGGTGGCGCTGTCGGGGGACCCGGAGGACATCTATCGAACCGACGAGAAGGTGAAGGAGCTGATCCCGGACGACCCGCACCTCCACCGCTGGCTCGACATGGCGCGGGAGCGGATCGCCTTTCAGGGGCTTCCGGCGCGGATCTGCTGGGTGGGGCTCGGGCAGAGGCACAGGCTCGGCCTTGCCTTTAACGAGATGGTGGCCCGGGGCGAGGTGAAGGCGCCGATCGTGATCGGCCGCGACCATCTCGATTCGGGCTCCGTCGCCTCGCCCAACCGGGAGACCGAGGCGATGAAAGACGGGTCGGACGCGGTGTCGGACTGGCCTTTGCTCAACGCCTTGCTGAACACCGCGAGCGGCGCGACCTGGGTTTCGCTCCACCATGGCGGCGGAGTCGGCATGGGTTATTCGCAGCATGCGGGGATGGTGATCGTCGCCGATGGAAGTGCGGACGCGGCCCGGCGGCTGGAGCGGGTGCTGTGGAACGACCCGGGGACGGGCGTGATGCGTCACGCCGACGCGGGATATGAGGACGCCATCGCCTGCGCGCGCGAGCAGGGACTAGACCTGCCGATGGTGGGGCGGTGAGCGTCGAACTGAACCCGGGTTCGGTGACCCTGGCCGAGTTGCGCTCCGTGTGGGGCGGAGCGGCGGTGAGGCTCGGCGAGGCGGCATGGCGGGCGATCGAAGGCGCTTCGGCCTGCGTGGGAGCGATCCTCGCGAGCGGGCGGACCGTGTACGGTGTCAACACCGGCTTCGGGCTGCTCGCCCAGACGCGGATTCCGGACGCTCGGCTGGAGGAGCTGCAGCGGAACCTCATCCTCTCCCACTCCTGCGGGCTGGGCGAGGCGCTGGCGCCGAATGTCGTGCGGCTGATCATGGTGCTGAAGGCGATCGGGCTCGGCCGCGGCCATTCGGGGGTGCGGCCGGTGGTGGTGGAGCGGCTGCTTGCCTTGCTGGCGGCCGACGCGCTGCCGGTGATTCCCTCGCAAGGTTCGGTCGGCGCCTCCGGGGATTTGGCACCGCTCGCCCATATGAGCGCGGCGATGCTCGGCGAGGGGCGGATCGCGCTTCGGGGCGAGGTGCTTCCGGCGTCGGACGCGCTGGCGCGGCTGGGGCTGGAGCCGCTGGTGCTGGGACCGAAGGAGGGGCTGGCGCTGATCAATGGCACCCAGGTCTCGACCGCGATCGCGCTCGATACTCTGTTCGTGGCGGAGCGGGTGTTCGCCTCGGCTTTGATCGCGGGGGCGATGTCGGTCGACGCTCTGAAGGGCACCGACGCGGCGTTCGATCCGCGCATCCATGCGGCGCGCGGGCAGCCCGGGCAGATCGACGCCGCGGGGGTGCTTAGGGGGCTGCTCGACGGGAGCGAGATCCGCCACAGCCATGAGGATTGCCCGCGGGTGCAGGACCCGTACAGCTTCCGCTGCCAGCCGCAGGTGATGGGCGCCTGCCTCGATCTTCTGCGCAACGTCGCGCGGACGCTGGAGATCGAGGCGAATGCGGTGACCGACAATCCGGTCCTCTTCCCCGAGCACGGCGATGCCATCTCCGGCGGCAATTTCCACGCCCAGCCGGTGGCGTTTGCGGCGGACACTCTGGCCATGGCCCTGTGCGAGATCGGGAGCATCTCCGAGCGGCGGACTGCCGTGCTGGTCGACCCCAAGATGAGCGGACTGCCGCCCTTTTTGGTGCGGGACAGCGGGGTCAATTCGGGCTTCATGATCGCGCAGGTGACCGCGGCGGCTCTGGTGTCGGAGAATAAGAGCCTCGCCTGGCCGGCCAGCGTCGACAGCGTTCCGACGTCCGGCAACCAGGAAGACCATGTCTCGATGGCCACCCATGCCGGTACCAAGGCGCGGCGGATCGCGGGGAATGCGGCGGGGGTGATCGGGGTGGAGCTGCTCGCGGCGTGCCAGGGGGTGGACTTCCACGCGCCGCTGAAGAGCTCGCCCGCGCTCGAGGCGGCGCGCTCCGCGATCCGGGCGCGGGTGCCGCATTATGAGTCGGACCGCTATCTCGCCGACGAGCTGCAATGGGCGAAGGATGCGGTGCTGGGCGGAGCGCTGAGCGGCGGGGTGGAGACGGAGTTGTTCGGACGGTGAGCCATTCTCGTCATGCCGGACTTGATCCGGCATCCATGAACACCGCTTCGGAATACCTGCCTCCATCCGTGTTCATGGATTCCGGCTTTCGCCGGAATGACGGCCTATGATCGACCTGGCGAAAGCCGACGGCGCGCTGGAGCTCGAGGGCGACGTGTGCGTGATCGGCGCGGGCGCGGCGGGGATTACGGTCGCTCGGCGCCTGCTTCGGGCGGGGCTTCGGGTGGTGCTGCTGGAGAGCGGCGGGCTCGACCATGAGGGGCCGGTGGCGGAACTCAATGCGGGCGAGAATGTCGGCGAGGATTATTACGACCTGGAGGATGCGCGGCTGCGCTTCTTCGGCGGGACGACGGCGATCTGGGGCGGGCGCTGCGCCGAGTTGGCGCCGATCGACCTCGAGAAGCGCGACTATGTCCCCTTTTCCGGCTGGCCGATCGGGTGGGAGGAGCTTCAGATTTGGTATCGCGAGGCGCGGCCGATGTTCGGGCTTCCCGGCGAGGCGCCGGGGCCGGACGTATTGCAGCGCGCGGGGGTCAGCCTGCCCGCCTTGGATCCGGAGGTGCTGGAGACTCCGCTCTGGTCTTTCGACCGGCGGTTCAACCGCTTTGCGTTCGAGAGTTGCGCGGACATCGCGGCCGATCCCAAGTGCCGGGTGGTGATGCACGCCACCGTCACCGGCATCGTCGCCGCGCCTTCGGGTGAGGGGATCGACCGGGTCGAGGCGCGGTCGCTTGGATCAGGCAGGCTGACGGTGCGGGCACGCAGCTTCGTGCTTGCCGCGGGGGGAATCGAGAATCCGCGGCTGCTGCTTGCCTCCGGCCTCGGCAACGACCAGGTCGGGCGCTACTTCATGGAGCACCCGCACGCTCGGGGCGGGCGGATCGTCGAGGGCGCTTCGTGGCAGCTCCTGAAGGCGTTCGGGCGGCGGCACCGGGTGGCGGGGCAGGACCTTGCGGCGCTGATCACGCCCGCGGAGGCGCTTCAGCGGCGGGAGGGGATCCTCAACACGTCCCTCACCATCGTCGCTCGCCAGCCGCAGGGGCGGCGGCAGTTCGTCGGCATGAAGGCGTACAGCGGCATCAAGCACAGCATTGCGCCGACCAAGCGCGGGCGGGCCTTGTGGATGGTGACCAAGAAGGCCGCGGGCTGGGCGCAGCGGCACGTCGATCCGGCGCGGCCGTGGCTGCTCCACAAGATGGGCAGCCTCGACATCGCTCTGCTGGTGCGAGCCGAGCAGGCGCCGAACCCGGAAAGCCGGGTGCGGCTGACCGGTGAGCGGGACGCGACGGGGGTGCCGCGGGTGGCGCTCGACTGGCGGCTGTCGGAGATCGACGTGCGGAGCGTGAAGGTGCTGGTCGAGGCGCTGGGCGGCGAGCTCAGGCGGCTTGGCATGGGGCGGGTGGAGGCGGCCGAGTGGCTGCGCGGGGACAAGTGGCAGACCGACCCGCTGATCTCTTCCCACCCGATCGGCGGCTATCATCATATGGGGACGACGCGGATGGGGGACGACGTTCGGACCAGCGTCACCGACGGCTATGGGCGGGTGCATAGGATCGCCAATCTGCACGTCGCGGGATCGTCGCTCTTCCCGACCGGGAGCTGGGCGAATCCCACTTTGACAATCGTCGCGCTGGCGCTGCGGACGGCGGACAGGATCGCGAAGGGGCTGGCGGCGTGACGTCGATCCGGACCGTGGGGAGCAATGAGACTCGGCTTTGGGGCCTGACTGCCCGGGAGCGGCTGGAGCGGATTGCGGCGAAGCAGGGGCTGACGGTAGGTGAGGAGGGGCCGCTGGTCGCCGATCTTCTCTATGTCTGGGACCCGTCCTGGCTGGCGCTGGTGGCGAAGCGGCCGGGGACGGTGGTGACGCTCGGAGGGGTGCCGGTGCTGGCGAATGGCGAGGATGCTGACGAGGTGGTTCCTGGGGCCGCTGGTGCCGGACAATGTGCGGGCGCTGGAGCGGGCGAGCTATTTCGGCGCCTACAAAGGCGTGACCGATGTGCTGACGAAGTATCTGTGGCCGGAATGGGCTTTGGTGCTGACCCGGGTGGCGGCGCGGCTGGGGGTGACGCCCAACCAGGTCACGGCGCTCGGGGCGGTGCTGTGTCTGGCGGCGACGTTCCTGTTCTATGAAGGCTGGTATTGGACGGGCTTGGCGGCGGGGCTCGGCTTCATGGTGCTGGACACGGTCGACGGGAAGCTGGCGCGGTGCACGATCACCTCGTCCAAGATAGGCGAGGCGTTCGACCATGGCATCGACCTCGTCCACCCGCCCTTCTGGTGGTGGGCGTGGGGCGTGGGGCTCCACGCTTATGGACGGCCGCTGGAGGCGGACCTGTTCTGGTGGACTCTGGCGGCGATCGTCGGGGGCTATGTCGTCCAGCGGCTGATCGAGGGGGCATTCATCGCCCGTTTCGGGATGCACATCCATGTCTGGCGGCGGTTCGACAGCCGCTTCCGGCTGGTCACCGCGCGGCGCAACCCGAACATGGTTATCCTCTTGGCCTTCCTGGCAGTCGGACGGCCGGACTGGGGACTGCTTGCGGTGGCGGGGTGGACGGTGGCGTCGCTCGTGGTCCACGCGGTGCAGCTCGTCCAGGCGATGGCGGCGCGGGCGCGGGGGGAGCAGGTGGTGTCGTGGCTGGCCTGAGGAGACGGAGATGAACGAGACGATCCGGAAGTTCGGTTACCCGGCGACGCTCGTTGCCGAGTACGAGCATTGGGTGGTGCTGCTCCGGCCCGCGCAGCCGACGCTGGGGAGCCTGGTGCTTGCCGCGAAGAGCGACGCGACCGCCTTTTCGGGGCTCGGGCCGGACGCAGTCGCCGGCCTCCATGCAGCCGTGAGCGATATCGAAGGCACGCTGGCGGACGCGGTCGGCTATACGAAGATCAACTATCTGATGCTGATGATGGTCGACCCGAACGTCCATTTCCATGTGCTGCCGCGCTACGAGGGCGAGCGGAGCGCGTGCGGGGTGACGGTTCGGGATGCGGGCTGGCCGAAGGCGCCGGCGCTGGGGGAGGCGGTGGAGCTTTCGCCGGAGCAGGTGGACGCGCTCGGGGACTGGCTCAGGAGCCTTTGGCCCAGCGCTCGGTAAGCGCCCGGGCTTTGTCGACGTCCTCGGGGAAGTCGACCTCCTGCCATTCTGCGCCATGGATGGAGACGGTGCGGATGTCGGCGCCGGCGCGGGCGAGCTCGTCGATTGCGCGCAGATACCAACGGCGGGTGCCGTCGGGCCAGCGCATCATCCGGTCCACCTGATCGGCGAACTGCGTGGGGCCGCTGCCCCGGAAGGCGAGGAGGCCGATCGATTCGGCATTATACTCCTCCAGCGCCTTGCCGATGCGGAGGAGGCGATCGCCTTCGCGGAGCACCTTCATGTCGTCCGCGTCGTAGGCTTCCTTCTCGTCGACAGTGATTGCGATCGGGCCGGTCTCGGCGGCGAGGACGGTCTCGAGCAGCGGGACGGAGACGAGGGTATCGCCGTTCAAGAGCAGCGTGTCGCGATCGAACTCGCTTCGGGCCATCCAGACCGAGCCGAGATTGTCGGCGACATGGTAGAAGGGGTTGAACAGGGTGCGGACGCCCTCGCGGCGGGCGGCGATCCCGTCGACCAGGTGGTCGCGAAAACCCGTGACGATCACGACGTCACGGATCCCGGCCGCGTGGAGGGCGTCGAGCTGCCATTCGAGCAGGCTCTTGCCCGACAGGTCGATCAGGCATTTGGGACGCTCGGCGGTGAGCGGGAGCAGGCGCGAGCCCTTGCCGGCGCTCAAGATGATGGCTTTGTCGATGCGCATTTCGTGCCGATAAACAGGCGATTGTGTCGCTTTTTGGGTGGCGCGGCTGGGTGGAACCGGTTTTAGCGGGGCGATGGGAAAGTGGACTGCGATCGTGCTCGCCGGCGAGCGGCCGGAGCCGGATATGTTCGCGCTGGCGAACGGCGTGCCGCTGAAGGCGCTGATCGCCGTCGACGGGGAGCCGATGATCTCGCGCGTCGTGCGGGCCGTCCTCGCCGCCCCATCCGTAGGTCGGGTGGTGGTGCTGGCTCAGGATCCGGCGCGGCTGATCGCGGCCGGCACCGAGTGGATGGCCACGGACGGGCGGGTGACGATGCTTCCGGCGCGCTCGGGCATTTCGGCGAGCGTCGCGGCGGTGGCCGGGAGCGCGGAGGCGCCCTACCCGCTGGTCGTGACCACCGCCGACCACGCACTGCTCCGCCCGGAGATGGTCGAGGGCTTCCTCGCCGCGGCCGGCGGGGCCGACGTGGCGGCGGCGGTGGTCGAGCGGCGGGTGGTCGAGCGCGGGCATCCGGGGACGAAGCGGACCTGGCTGAGCTTCCGCGGCGGCAAATATAGCGGCGCCAATCTGTTCGCGCTGGCGACGCCGGCTTCGGCGCGGGCGCTCGAGATCTGGTCGCATGTCGAGCGGGACAGGAAGCGGACGTGGAAGCTGCTGAGCTTCTTCGGGCCGCTGATCCTGATCGGCGCGACGACTCGGACTCTGAGCCTGAAGCAGGCGGCGCGGATCGTCAGCCGCCGCTTCGGCCTGAGGCTTAGGGTCGTGCCCTTGCCCTGGGCGGAAGCGGCGATCGACGTCGACAAGCAGGCGGACCTCGACCTGGTCCGCCGGATCGTCGATCAGGGCAAAGTATATGTCGGCGCGGCTACGGTCGGCGCCATGGTCCGGTTCACCGCACTGGTGACCGCGGCGATGACGACATAGAGCAGGATCGCTGCGACGATCACCGCGGCGAGATAGCCGCCGCGCTTCTCCTTGGGCGCCTTCATCAGCACCGGCAGGCCGAGCATCAGCAGATAGAGGCTGTAGAGGCTGGCCAAAGCGACGAGCAAAGCGAGCGCCGGAAGCAGCAGCAGCACGCCGGCGATCCAGGCGGGCGTGTAGCTATAGGCGGCGAGCTTCAGCGCCTGGATCCGGCTCTTTGTGCCGCCGAAGGTGGGCGCCAGCGCGTCGATGATCAGGGCGAGGACGAACACCCCGACCAGCGCCATCACATAGCTGATCACCGCCTGCGACAGGACCGTCGCCATCGGCGGCCGGATGGTGACGATGATCAGGTTGATCCCGAACAGCAGCATGCCCACCGCCATCGCGATGGCGGGGATTGCGGCCAGGATCGCGATATAGTTGCGGTAGAGCGAGCCCACGGTCGCCGGCTCGGCGTCGATCCGTTCCCATTCGGTCTTGGGCGTCAGGACGATGTTGCGTGCACGCTCGACCAGCGAAGGCGCGGCGGCGCCGTCGGGATTGGTTGCCATGTTGCTGCTCCCCTTGTTGCAGGGGTGGAATGAAGCACGAAATGGCGGAAATCTCAATTGGGGGTGCTGGACGCGGAAAAGCCCCGCCGGGGGCGGGGCTCGGGAGCAGGATTTGCCGCACCTTCGGTGCGTCGTCTCCGCCGCGCGGTCCGCGCGGCTCCGGCTGAACGAGGGCAAATCCGGGGACCCCCACGATCAACAAAAAAGCCCCGCCGAAGCGGGGCTGTTTTGTTGGTTGCGGGAGTAGGATTTGAACCTACGACCTTCAGGTTATGAGCCTGACGAGCTACCGGGCTGCTCCACCCCGCGCCAAACGAAAAAGCCGCCGCTCGGTCGCCCGGCAGCGGCTTTTGAAATTGTGAATGGGTTCTCGAACCACGCCGCCAGCAAAGCCTGGCGACGACCTACTCTTCCACTGCTTAGGCAATAGTACCATCGGCGCTGTCTGGTTTCACGGCCGAGTTCGGGATGGGATCGGGTGTGTCACAGACGCTATGGTCACCAAGCTATGTGGCCGGCGCACCGGCTGAAGTTGTTCTAGAAATCGTGCACTTATCCAAAGCTGTCGTTGATGGTGGGATTCATCAAGCGCGAATAGAGCAATTAGGACCGGTTAGCTCCATGGATTACTCCACTTCCACATCCGGCCTATCAACGTCGTGGTCTTCGACGGCTCTATGAAGTCTTATCTTGAGGGAGGCTTCCCGCTTAGATGCTTTCAGCGGTTATCCCGTCCATGCATAGCTACCCTGCTGCACCGTTGGCACGATGACAGGTCCACCAGAGGCATGTTCAACCCGGTCCTCTCGTACTAGGGTCAACTCCTCTCAAACTTCGACGCCCACGGCAGATAGGGACCAAACTGTCTCGCGACGTTCTGAACCCAGCTCACGTACCACTTTAATTGGCGAACAGCCAAACCCTTGGGACCTGCTCCAGCCCCAGGATGTGATGAGCCGACATCGAGGTGCCAAACAACCCCGTCGATATGAGCTCTTGGGGGTTATCAACCTGTTATCCCCGGCGTACCTTTTATCCGTTGAGCGATGGCCCTTCCACGAGGTACCACCGGATCACTATGACCGACTTTCGTCTCTGCTCGACTTGTCAGTCTCGCAGTCAGGCGGGCTTATGCCATTGCACTCTAACAGACGGTTTCCAACCGTCCTGAGCCCACCATCGCGCGCCTCCGTTACTCTTTAGGAGGCGACCGCCCCAGTCAAACTACCCGCCACAGAGGGTCCCAATTCCGGCTTACGGAACGTGGTTAGACAGTAAAAAACAACAGGGTGGTATTTCACATTGTGGCTCCACTCCAGCTGGCGCCGGAGCTTCAAAGCCTCCCACCTATTCTACACAGTTGTTTTTCACTGCCACTCTGAAGCTGCAGTAAAGGTGCACGGGGTCTTTCCGTCTAACCGCGGGTACTCCGCATCTTCACGGAGAATTCAATTTCGCTGAGCAGGTGTTGGAGACAGTGGGGAAGTCGTTACGCCATTCGTGCAGGTCGGAACTTACCCGACAAGGAATTTCGCTACCTTAGGACCGTTATAGTTACGGCCGCCGTTTACCTGGGCTTCGTTTCGCAGCTTGCACCACTCCACTTAACCTTCAGGCACCGGGCAGGCGTCAGACCCTATACGTCGTCTTGAAGCCGACTTAGCAGAGTCCTGTGTTTTTGTTAAACAGTCGCTACCCCCTGGCCTGTGCCCCCTCAAAGCGGTTGCCCGCGATGAGGGCCTCCTTCTTCCGAAGGTACGGAGGCAATTTGCCGAGTTCCTTCAACACCCTTCTCTCAAGCGCCTTGGTATACTCTACCAGACCACCTGTGTCGGTTTCGGGTACGGTCTATACGGAGGGGCTATTTCCTGGAACCTCTTCGAAGCCCTCCCAATCCGATAAGGGAAGACAACTTACGAGATCCGTCACACACCTCCAGGCCCACGAATATTAACGTGGTTCCCATCGACTACCCCCTTCGGGCTCGTCTTAGGGGCCGGCTCACCCTGCGCGGATTAGCCTTGCGCAGGAACCCTTGGTCTTTCGGCGACAGGGCATCTCACCCTGTTTATCGCTACTCATGTCAGCATTCGCACTTCCGATACCTCCACAGCCCATTACCAGACTGCTTCACAGGCTTACGGAACGCTCCGCTACCGCTTGGAACCGAAGTTCCAAACCCTAAGCTTCGGTGCATCACTTTAGCCCCGTTACATCTTCGCCGCAGGAACCCTTATCTAGACCAGTGAGCTGTTACGCTTTCTTTAAAGGATGGCTGCTTCTAAGCCAACCTCCTGGTTGTTTTGGGGTTCCCACATGCTTTCCCACTTAGTGATGACTTGGGGACCTTAGCTGTAGGTTAGGGCTGTTTCCCTTTTGACGACGGACCTTAGCACCCGCCGTCTGTCTCCCGGATATTACTCGATGGTATTCGGAGTTTGGTTAGGTTTGGTAGGTCTCGCGACCCCCTAGCCCATCCAGTGCTCTACCCCCATCGGTATTCGTCCGAGGCACTACCTCAATAGTTTTCGCGGAGAACCAGCTATTTCCCGGCTTGATTGGCCTTTCACCCCTAAACACAACTCATCCGGTAACTTTTCAACGTTAATCGGTTCGGGCCTCCAGTGAGTGTTACCTCACCTTCACCCTGGTCATGCCTAGATCGCCGGGTTTCGGGTCTAATCCGTCAAACTCATTCGCCCTATTCAGACTCGCTTTCGCTGCGCCTACACCTAACGGCTTAAGCTTGCTTGACAGATTAAGTCACTGACCCATTATGCAAGAGGTACGCGGTCACTCCTCAAGGGAGCTCCCACTGCTTGTAGGCAACCGGTTTCAGGTACTGTTTCACTCCCCTCATCGGGGTGCTTTTCACCTTTCCCTCACGGTACTTGTTCGCTATCGGTCATACACGAGTATTTAGGCTTCGAGGGTGGTCCCCCGATGTTCAGACAGGATTACACGTGTCCCGCCCTACTCAAGTCCTGATGTCTCACTTTCGCATACGGGGCTGTCACCCGCTATGGCGCTTCTTTCCAAAAGCTTCTGCTAGTTGAACATCAGGCACTGGCCTGGTCCGCGTTCGCTCGCCACTACTAACGGAATCTCGGTTGATGTCTTTTCCTCCGGGTACTGAGATGTTTCAGTTCTCCGGGTTCGCTTCACCAAAGCCTATGTATTCAGCTTAGTGATACCTCTGTACCATTTAACTCCGCGCCTGATTGCTCAGGTGCGAAATTAAATGGTGAAGGTGGGTTTCCCCATTCGGAAATCTGCGGGTCAAAGGTTGCTCACACCTCACCGCAGCTTATCGCAGCGTGCCACGTCCTTCATCGCCTGTGTATGCCAAGGCATCCACCAATTGCCCTTACCTCACGCTTGAGAATCCACACCACCAACGACAGATTTGGAACTCGGTAGTCGTTGGCGTGCCGGGCGCTTTCACAAGGTCTTGCGGGCCTCGTGCGCCTCCCGTTGCAGCGCCTCCGAGGAAGCGCCACTCTCAGCTAGATAATCTTATGCAACGGCACGCACTTCCTCCTCCGGCCGGCGAACCGCCCGTTTCGAGAAGAAGCCCATGCCGCCACGGCATCGATTTCTAGAACCCATTCACAATGTCAAAGATTGGAAGGCGCAATGCCTTCCGATCGGCCCGCGGCGAACCGCGGGATCTCTGGTCTTCATACCTGGAAACTGGTGGAGCGTATCGGGATCGAACCGATGACCTCAAGCTTGCAAAGCTAGCGCTCTCCCAACTGAGCTAACGCCCCGAAGTGAACCGCGCGCCGTCAGTCGCAGCCAAGCTGCGCCTTATGGCGCGCTCTGCTGCGCTGGCCGAGCTTGCCGCCGGTGCGATTTAGCTGACGCTAAATCGCACCGCGGCTGCGCTGGTGGGCCGAGTAGGAGTTGAACCTACGACCTCACGCTTATCAGGCGTGCGCTCTAACCACCTGAGCTACCGGCCCCCACCAAACCTGACCGGCCCATAAGGGCCGCAGGCGGCGTGAGCCAGCTCAGGCGTACAGCTCCCCTGGGGGAGCTGATTTCCAGGATGAAGGGACATGAGGACGGCGGCAATGTTCTTTGGACAGGAGGAAGCAGTTCCCAGCACGAGGCTGGGCGCTTTCCGCCATGATCCTTAGAAAGGAGGTGATCCAGCCGCAGGTTCCCCTACGGCTACCTTGTTACGACTTCACCCCAGTCGCTAAACCCACCGTGGTCGCCTGCCTCTCTTGCGAGTTAGCGCAACGCCTTCGGGTGAATCCAACTCCCATGGTGTGACGGGCGGTGTGTACAAGGCCTGGGAACGTATTCACCGCGGCATGCTGATCCGCGATTACTAGCGATTCCGCCTTCATGCTCTCGAGTTGCAGAGAACAATCCGAACTGAGACAACTTTTGGAGATTAGCTCACCCTCGCGGGATTGCTGCCCACTGTAGTTGCCATTGTAGCACGTGTGTAGCCCAGCGTGTAAGGGCCATGAGGACTTGACGTCATCCCCACCTTCCTCCGGCTTATCACCGGCGGTTTCTTTAGAGTGCCCAACTAAATGATGGCAACTAAAGACGAGGGTTGCGCTCGTTGCGGGACTTAACCCAACATCTCACGACACGAGCTGACGACAGCCATGCAGCACCTGTCACTCATC
>VBAE01000243.1 GCA_005882415.1 Alphaproteobacteria bacterium
GCCGCGCTGGCCGGCCTCGCCCCGGTCGCCGACGACAGCGGACCGCGCCACGGCCCGCGCAGGACCAAGGGAGGACGCGCCGCCCTGCGACGAGCCCTCTACATGGCGGCCGTGTCAGCCATACGCTGCAACGCCGAGCTCAAGGCCTTCTACCGGCGCCTGCGCGACAAAGGAAAACCCGCCAAGGCAGCACTCATCGCCGTCGCCCGAAAGCTCATCGTCCTCGCCAACACCCTGGTCAGCCAAAACCGGACCTGGACCCTCGAACGCCCTTGACCATCAACACAGATGCTCCACCAAGCATAGCTTGGTCCCCCTCCCCATCTCGCGATGGGGAGGCAGGGGGTCAGAGCCGCCGCACCTGAGTAAGCCCATAGCGGGCGAGGCCGGGGCGGTAGGCGTCGACATCCGTATCCCGCCCGGTGAACAGCGCAATCCCCTCCGAAGGGGCCTCAGGCCAGACCCGGCCGCGGGTCAGGAAGGCGGTGCGGCGGGCGATGCCCTCCTTGCCGTCGACGAAGGCCACCGGCCGCGGCGCGGCGGCTGTAAGCTGCGCCTCGACCAGCGGGAAATGCGTGCAGGCGAGGACGATCGTGTCGAGCGACTCGCCGCCCTCCTGCCCGAACAGCCCGTCCAGGATCCGCGCATAAGCCTCGGGGTCCCCGGCCTCGCCCCGCAACTCCGCCTCGGCCAGGTCGACCAGCTCCGCCGATCCATGGCGGAGCACCCGGCAGTCGCCGGCGAATTCGGCCGACAGCCGGTCGACATAAGGCTGGCGGACCGTCGTCTCGGTGCCGAGCACGCCGATCGTCCGGCTCCTCGACATCGCCGCCGCCGGCTTGATGGCGGGCACGGTGCCGACGATCGGCAGATCGAGCGCCGCCCGCACCCCGGCCAGCGCCACCGTCGAGGCGGTGTTGCAGGCGATGACGATCAGCTCCGGATCGAAGCGCTCCGCCAGCCGCCCGAGCAGGGCCGGCACCCGCGCCTCGATCTCCGCCGCGCTCTTCGTCCCATAGGGGTAGCCGGCGCTGTCGGCGGCGTAGACCACCGGCGCGTTCGGGATCAGCGCCCTTATCGCGCCGAGCACGGAAAGCCCGCCGACTCCGGAATCGAAGATGAGGAGCGGCCGGGTCATCCCACCGCTTTAGCGGGGGCGGGGAGGGCCGCAAGCGCGCATCAACTTTCGCTTTCGACGTAAACTGTTGCGCCGGTTCCCCGATAAGCTAATCTTATAGCCGCACGGGGAGAGGATTTCGTGACGATCGAGACGCTCGGCGGACCATTTGCCGGCTTCCTGCTGGGCTACCTGCTCGGCTCGACCCCGTTCGGAATCGTGCTGACCCGCCTCACCGGCGCCGGCGACCTGCGCGCGATCGGCTCGGGCAGCATCGGCGCGACCAACGTCCTTCGCACCGGCCGCAAGGATATCGCCGCCCTCACCCTCATCCTCGACGGCGCCAAGGGCAGTGCGGCGATCCTCCTCGCCAACTGGCTCTTCCCGGGCGTCATCGCATTCCCTGCGCTCGGCGCCCTCCTCGGCCACCTCTTCCCGATCTGGCTCCGCTTCCGCGGCGGCAAGGGCGTCGCGACCTTCTTCGGGATCATTCTCGCTTACGCCATCGCACGCGAGCTCGGCTGGCAGGCCCCCGCTGCTTACGCCCTGGTCTGGATCAGCATCCTCCTCCTCACCCGCTTCTCCTCGGTGGCGGGCATGACCGCGGCCCTGTCCGCCCCCGTCGCCGCGGCCCTCCTAGGCCGCTTCGACGTGGCGCTCCTGTTCCTCGGCATGGCGCTGCTCATCTGCTGGATGCACCGGGCCAATCTCGACCGCCTCCTGCGCGGGACGGAACCCCGGATCGGCCGGAGCAGGGATGGCTGACGCCCGCGCCTCCGAGGAGCAGATCGCCCGGCTTCGGCTGATCCGCTCGGAGAATATCGGCCCCGTCACCTATTTCCAGCTCCTCGCCCGCTTCGGCTCGGCCTCTGCAGCCCTCGCCGCAATCCCCGACCTCGCCGCCCGCGGCGGCGGCCGCGCCCCGAAATTGGCCGCCCGGGCCTCGGTCGAGCGCGAGATCGAGCGGGTCGACAAGCTCGGCGCCCGCTACCTCTTCTTGGGCCAGGGCCTCTACCCGCCGCTCCTCGCCGAGCTCGAATCGGCCCCGCCCGCGCTCATCGTCAAAGGCCACCTCACTCTCCTCGAGCGCCAGTGCGTCGCGATGGTCGGCGCCCGCAACGCCTCCGCCGCCGCCTGCCGCTTCGCCCGCATCCTCGCGCAGACTCTGGGGGAGGGGGGTGCAGTCATCGTCTCCGGCCTCGCCCGAGGGATCGACACCGCCGCCCATGACGGCGCCCTCGACACCGGCACGGTGGGCGTCGTCGCCGGCGGAATCGACGTGATCTACCCGCCCGAGAACGAGGCCCGCCAGCACGCCATCGCGGAACGAGGCCTCCTCGTCGCCGAGCAGCCGCCCGGCACCGAGCCCCGCGCCCGCCACTTCCCCTATCGCAACCGGATCATCGCCGGCCTCGCCGAAGGCACGGTGGTGGTCGAGGCCGCGCCCAAATCCGGCTCGCTGATCACCGCCCGCTTCGCCGCAGATTTCGGCCGCGAGGTGATGGCCGTCCCCGGCTCCCCGCTCGATCCCCGCGCCCAGGGCTGCAACCAGCTCATCCGCGAAGGCGCCACCCTCGTCCAGAACGCCGACGACGTCCTCGAAGCCCTCAGCCCCTTACGCCCACGCCCCTTCCGAACCCGCGACGACCGCTACACCCCGCCCCAGGCCGTCGCCGACGCCGCCGAAGGAGACCGGCGCAATGTCACCGCCCTCTTGAACGGCACCCCGGTCCCCGTCGATGAACTCATCCGCCAATCAGCCCTTCCGCCGGCGGTGGTCCAGACCGTCCTCCTCGAACTGGAACTCGCCGGCCGCCTGGAGCGCCATGCCGGCGGAAAAGTGAGCCTCTGCGGCTGAGCGCGAGGAGGGGCGGGGGGCTCAGCCCTCCAGCATCACCTCCCCGTACAAGTCCCGCTGGAGCTTCGCCGCATAAGCGACGATCAGCTGCTCCGCCGTCCGCGGGAACGGAAAGCCCTTGGGCCCGACGAAGACGAACGGCGCGTCGCTCGCCGCACCTTCCGCCCGAAGCAGCGCATATTGCTCCAGCCAAGCATCGTAATGCTCGATCAGCACCTCGACCGGTGCGATGAGGTGCGGCGGGATGAGGTGCCCCTTGGCCAGCAGCAGGTCGCGGACGAACAGATTGCCCTCGCGGATGATCGTCGTCTCGATATGGTCGTTGCGCTCCCGCCAGCGCAGGAACGCCCGGCCGGTGCGCGCCATCTGCATCTTCACCGGCCCGAACAATTGCTCCAGCGCCGCTTCCTGATAGGCCCGGACGGAACTCAGCCTCTGCTGGCGCTGCTCGAAATAGTCCTGGATTTCGGCGCTGATCCGCGCGTTCCGCCGAAGCAGCAGCGCAGCCAATATGCCCGTAGCGAGCCCGCTTCCCAGCAGCCCGCCCAAAGTCACGCTCCAGAAGTCCGCGCCCACGCCCGCCTCCGCTGCTGCTTCCCCTGAAAAGCGGTCTACGAGCCGGGACACCTCAATACAAATGGGACGGGTCCACAAAGCCCTGCCGGTCGCCCCCGCTCAATCTATGAGCGCGTGGGTGAAGACGATTGGGGTCTCGATCTTCACCCTGACGATCGTGGGCTCGTCGGCCCCGTCATCGTCTACGACGATCTCGATCTCCCGATCCTCGGCATCTATCCTGTAGCAGGAACGGCCCGGCTCCGACCGCCAGTTGCACCCCATCACATCGATGAAATTCTCCTGCCCAATTCCGAGGATCACCTCAGGGCAGGTCTTCGGCGGGTCGGCGGGGGAGAGGCCGCATTCGAGCGGAACCGGCTTGCCCGCTTTCAGCGCCGCCCTCAGGCCTAGCCACGCCCGGTAGCCTTCATAGGCACTCTCCTCCGACTCCGCCTGGAAGAACCGTCCTTGCTGCCCCTTGAGCGGTCCGCAATGTGCCTCGGACGGCACGTGCTCGTCATCGACGGCCTCACCGTACGGAAGCTTGGGCGGCGATGAAAAAGCGTAATATTGGCCCGACGTGAAGCCGACGGCCTTCACCGGCGTATCGGCATCGCCTCGGCCGCGCTCGGCGGGTGCGAATTCCACGAAGAGGATATCCTGGCGGCAAAGGCCGCGCACCGAAGTGCCGTGGGGCTTCGAGGACAGCCAGACCTGTTGGAGCGGCGCCCGCGGCCGGTCCTTCGACCGCCGGTCCTCCGTTTGGAACATGTCCCACAGCACGTCGCGCAGCTTGCGGTGGGTTTCGCGCGGCGGCGCGGTCCGAAGCTCGGACTTGGAGATGGTCCGCTCCGCCGCCGCCCCTGGGCCCGCAAGCGCGAGCAGCGCCGCTGCCGCCGCAAACCGCGATCCTTTCATCGAAAACCCCCCTCGCGAGGGAAGATAGCAGCCCCCGTCCGCCGCGCAACGCCTACCCCCGCGCCGCCCCGACCAGCGCCTGAAGCGCCGCGACATGCCCGCGGAACGCGCTCCGCCCCTTCGACGTAAGCACAATCCAGGTCCGCTGCCGCCCCTCCACCGTCGCCTTGCGCAGCGCCACGTAATCCGCCGCCGCAAGCTGGGCGAGGTGCTTGGACAGCACCGAATCGCTCACCCCAAGCAGCTCGCGGGCGACCGAGAATTCCATGTCCGTCACCTCGCCGAGCAGCGCCATCAGCTGCAGCCGGTGCGGCGGGTGGATGAGCGGATCGAGTCCCTCAACCATCTCCAAGCTCGCGCTGATAGATCCGCTCCCAGACGATGCTCGCCCCGGTCGCCACCACGGCCACTACCGCCCCGATCGCCACCGGCGCCCAGGCGACCCACTGCCGCGAAATCAGCGCGAGAAGCAGCGCCGCCACCAGGAAGGCGACGAGCCCGAACGTCAGGGGCCGGGTGCGCCCCCGCCTGTAGCCGCTGACGAAGAAGCCGTCCCGCCGCCGGTCCCGCGCCACGATCGCCGCCACCCCCAGCAGGCACAGGCCGACCACCGCGATGGTGAGCGGCGCCGGCAGCGCATAGCTCGCCACTAGCGCCCCCATCAGCAGCCCGACCGCGGCGTGCCGCCAGAACGACCAGCGCGCCCGTCCCGCCATCCGCCCCCGCGCCGCCTGCATCGCCGCCAGCGCCTCAGCCGCTTCCCGCTCGTCCATCGCAACCTCCTGTGACTAATCTAACGTCACTTTCCACTTCGTCAACTTACGACTTGACGGATTGGAAAGTAATTGCCACTTTCCAGTCCGGAAAGTCACTGGAGTCTCTCTCATGAAGCTGTTCTGGGTGTTCGCGATGTTCCTGTTCATGGCCTGGTGGGTCCGCCGCGACATGGAGGCGTACCGCCGCTTTCAGGCCCTCACCGACACCGCCGACCGCCAGCGCGTCTACTGGCTCTGGATCGTCCAGAGCTTCGTCATCCTGGTCGGCGCCAGCCTCGTCACCCTCTGGCTCGCCGGAGGGCTGGGCGACACTTTCCCAGCCGCCTTCGACCCCGCCCACCGCCTGTTCCGCCCCGACCACCCGTCCGAATCCGGCGACGCAGCGCTGGGAATGGCGACAGGCGCTGCCCTAGGCCTCACCGCAGTGATCGCCGTTCAATGGCGGCGCGTCCGCAACATGCTGAAGCCCGCCCAAGGCACCGCCGAGGCCCTCCTCCCCCGCAACCGCCAAGAGGCCGCAATCGCCCTGATCCTAAGCCTCAACGCCGGCTTCTCGGAAGAGCTCTTCTTCCGCCTCGCTTTGCCGCTGATCCTCTTCCAGATCACCGGCTCGCTCTTGGCGGCCTTCGCCCTCGCCGCCATCGCCTTCGGCCTTGCCCACGCCTACCAGGGCTGGAAGGGGATCGCCGGCACCATGATCGTCGGCGCCTTCATCACCCTCGTCTACCTCTCCAGCGGCTCCCTCCTCCGAGTCATCCTCCTCCACGCGGCAATCGATGTGGTGGCGCTGGTCGTGCGCCCGGCGATCACGAAGGCCATTGCCCGTCGCACCTTTGCGACGGCGTAAAGCGGGACGCTATCATGAATCCCTCTCCCCCGGGGGGGAGGGGGAAGGAGCCCTCACCCCTCGATTGTAAACGCATCCCGAAACGCAACCGGCGTGATCTTCCCCGCATCGTCCTCGATATCGATGCGATGGCCAAGGTTGAGATGCCCCCGCCGAATGGACTCCCCAGCGAGAATGCGAGCCTCGCTCACCGCCGTCTTACGCGCCGCCGCAAAGTCGGGCAGCTCGAGCCCCTCGCGGTCGATCGTGTCCTGATCGTTGAAGATGTGGAAGTAGAAGTGCGGCATAGTCCCAAGACCAATACACAGCCGTCACATTTTGTCTTTATGGTGGATCAGTGTTTCCAGGGCCCCGCTCCCGCGCCCTCAATCCCCCGCTTGACGGCTCCCCCGCCGCCCCATCACCCTATGCGCGTACGCGTAGGAAGGTGTCCCAAGTGAAACTAGTCGTCGTCGAATCCCCCGCCAAAGCGAAGACCATCGAGAAATATCTCGGGCCGGGTTACCGCGTGCTCGCCTCCTACGGCCATGTCCGCGACCTTCCGCCCAAAGACGGCTCGGTCGACCCCGATTCGGGCTTCGCGATGGAGTGGGAGACCTACGCCGACAAAGCACGGCAATTGAAAGCCATCACCGACGAGGCCAAGAAGGCGACCTCGCTGATCCTCGCCACCGACCCCGATCGCGAGGGCGAGGCGATCAGCTGGCACGTCCAGGAGGTGCTGAGGAAGCGTAAAGCGCTCCCCGCCGACGTCGAGCGGGTGACCTTCAACGCCATCACCAAGGCGACGGTGACCGAGGCGATGAAGCATCCCCGCGCCCTCGACGAGGATCTGATCGACGCCTACCGCGCCCGCCGCGCGCTCGACTATCTGGTCGGATTCACCCTCTCGCCGGTGCTGTGGCGCAAGCTCCCCGGCGCCAAGTCGGCCGGCAGGGTCCAGTCGGTCGCGCTCCGACTGATCGTCGACCGGGAGCGCGAGATCGAGCTGTTCCGCGCCCAGGAATATTGGTCGGTCCAGGCGCTGATGGAATCGGACGGCCAGGAATTCCTCGCCCGCCTGATCCGCTTCAAGGGCGAGAAGGTCGACCGCCTCTCGATCGGCGACGAGGGCACCGCGCTTGCAGCCAAGGCCGCGGTCGAGGCCGGCCGCTTCTCGGTCGCCTCGGTCGAGACCCGCCCGCTCACCCGCAACCCCCCGCCACCCTTCACCACCTCCACCCTCCAGCAGGAGGCGGCGCGCAAGCTCGGCTTCTCCGCCAGCCACACGATGCGCATCGCCCAGGCGCTCTACGAGGACGGCTCGATCACCTACATGCGGACCGACGGCGTCCAGATGGCGCCCGAGGCCGTCTCCGCCGCCCGCAAGGCGGTCGCGACCCGCTTCGACGCCGGCTACGTCCCGGACAAGCCGCGCCATTACGAGACCAAGGCCAAGAACGCCCAGGAAGCGCATGAGGCGATCCGCCCAACCGACTTCTCCCGCGACCGCGCCGGCTCGGGCGACCACGCCCGGCTCTACGATCTCGTCTTCAAGCGCGCGCTGGCTAGCCAGATGGCCTCCGCCCGGCTCGAGCGGACCACCGCCGAGCTGGTCGACGGCACCGGCCAGACCGCGCTCCGAGCAACCGGCCAGGTCGTCCTCTTCCCCGGCTTCCTCGCGCTCTACGAAGAGGGCCGCGACGACGAACAGGACGAGGAAGCCCGCCGCCTCCCGCGCCTCCGCGAAGGCGATGCGCCCGCCAAGAAGAAGGTCATCGCCGAGCAGCATTTCACCCAGCCGCCGCCCCGCTACTCCGAGGCGAGCCTGGTCAAGAAGATGGAGGAACTCGGCATCGGCCGCCCCTCCACCTACGCTGCAATCCTCCAGACCCTGACCGATCGCGGCTATGTCGTGCTGGAGAAGAACCGCTTCCTCCCCGAGGAGAGCGGGCGGCTCTTGACCGCCTTTCTCGAGCGCTTCTTCGAACGCTACGTCTCCTACGATTTCACCGCCCATCTCGAAGACGAGCTCGACGACATTTCCGGCGGCCGCGCCCAGTGGCAGGCG
>VBAE01000013.1 GCA_005882415.1 Alphaproteobacteria bacterium
GGCATCCATGAACACCGTTCGAAGCAAGTTCTCGCTGACCTGTGTTCATGGATCCCGGGTCGAGCCCGGGATGACGGCTGAGCAGCGAAGCCGCCCTACCCTTCTTCCTAATCCGACGCCCTGATCCGCTGCCTGAGCGGGTTCGCCTCCGCTTCGAGCTGCTCCATCGTACGATTGTAGAGCGGGCGCAACGCGGCGACCTGGGGAATCAGCTCGTCGGGGAACATGCGCATCTCGATCGCTCGGCGGGCGCCGATCTCGATCTCCTCGGCGAGCGCGCCCAGGGGCTCGGCGCCGAACTGCCGCGCCTCGGATTTCAGCGTATGCGCGGGCAGCACCAGGCCGCCCGCCTCCTTCCGGTGCATCGCGTCCTCGATCTTGCCGATCGCCTTGTCGCCATCCTCCCTCAGATAAGAGAGGATTCGCGCGAATCCGGCGCCAAGCTCGGCGCGCGCTAGGCAGTAGACCGTCCAGTCGACGATCTCTTCCTGGTCTTCCGGGTCGTTGTCCACCCGCTCACCCTAGGCGCGGGCGGTAAACAGGGGGTTGATGAAGGCCGGGCCTTCAGTCCTGTTTGTACGGATTCTTGCCGGCCCGAAGCGCCAGCCGGATCGGCACCGCGCCGAAGCCGAGCTCCTTGCGGATGCCGTTGATCAGGTAGCGCTCATAGCTCCCAGGGACCGCCTCCAGCCGATTGCCGAAGACGACGAAGCTCGGCGGCCGCGTATTCACCTGGGTGATGTAGCGAAGCTTGATCCTCTTGCCCCCGGGCGCGGGCGGCGGGTTCTTCTCGATCGCGTCCTCGAACCAGCGGTTGAGCTGGCCGGTGGAGACGCGCTTCGACCAGATTTCGCGAATCTCGAAGGCCGCGGCGAGGAGCTGATCGATCCCCTTCCCGGTCTTACCGGACACGGCGAGCAAGGGCAGCCCCCGCGCCTGCGACAGCCCCTCGTCGAGCGCGCCTCTGATCCCCTGGAACAGCGAGCTGGCATTCTCCGCCACGTCCCATTTGTTGATCGCGATGATCAGCGCCCGGCCTTCCTGCAGGACGTTGTCTGCGATCCTGAGGTCCTGCGCCTCGAGGCCGAGGGTCGCATCGAGGAGGAGCACCACCACTTCGGCGAAATCGACCGCCCGCCGCGCGTCGGCGACGGAGAGCTTCTCGAGCTTGTCCTGCACCCGCGCCTTCTTGCGCATCCCAGCGGTGTCGATCAGCCGCACCGGCCGGACCTCGCCGTCGGGCCCGCGCCATTCCCAGTCGATCGCGATCGAATCGCGGGTGATCCCGGCTTCCGGCCCGGTGATCAGCCGCTCCTGCTCCAGGATCCGGTTGATGAGGGTAGATTTGCCCGCGTTCGGCCGGCCGACGATGGCGAGCTTGAGCGGTCCCGCCTCGCGCTCCTCATCCTCCGCGTCCGGATCCTCCTCGCGGTCTATGAAGGGCTGCAGATGCTCGAACAGGTCGACCACGCCTTCGCCATGTTCGGCGCTGAGCGGGATCGGTTCGCCGAATCCCAGCGAATAGGCTTCGAGGACGCCGCTTTCGCCGGCGCGGCCTTCCGCCTTGTTGGCGGCGACGATGACGGGCGTGGTCTCGCTCCGGAGCCAGCGGGCGATCTCCTCGTCGAGCGGGGTCACGCCCGCGCGGGCGTCGATCAGGAACAGGGCCGCGGTGTCGATGACGCGGAAGTCCGAGCCGAGCAGGGTCGCCTCGCCCTCGCGCCGGTCGCGGGTCACGCCCGGGCGGTCGTCGACAAGCGCCAGCTTCTTGCCGACGAGACGGTTGAACAGGGTCGACTTGCCGACGTTCGGCCGCCCGACGATAGCGATGGTGGGCAATTTGGCCATGGCCCGCCCCTGCCGGGTTAGCGGCGACGGGTCAATGCGGCCGAACGCCCGGCGCTTACCTTAACGCCAGGCGGTGAGCGTTCCGTCGTCGTGGAGGATGTAGAGCGTGCCCCCTGCAACCGCGGGCGCAAGGCTGATCGGCATCTTGGTGTCGACCGTGGTCTGGATCGCGCCGTCGGCGGCCGCGACGTTGGTGATCTGGCCGAGCGAGTTGGCGACGATCAGCCGGTCTCCGGCGATCACGGGACCGACCCAGCGGATCGCGCCCTTCTTCTTCTCCTCATTCTGCCAGCGCGGAAGCTGGGTCATCCATTTGATGTGGCCGGTGGCGCGGGCTATGGCGAGCAATTGCGCATCGTCGGTGACCACGAACAGCCAGTCGCCGCCGATCGCCGGGGTCGAGATTCCGGCGACGTTGATCTCCCAGATGCGCTGGCCGGTAACCAGCTCGAGCGCGACCATGCGGCCGCCCTGGCCGACCGCATAGACCCGGCCCTGCTCGATCACCGGCGAAGCGTCGATGTCGGAGAGGGTGGTGACGGCGGTGGAGATGCTGGTCCGAGCGAGCGCGTCCTGCCAGACGCCGCGGCCGTTCTCATAGCGATAGGCGTTGAGCTCGCCCGAGGAGAAGCCGGCAACGACCGTGCCCTGCGAGGCGGCCGGAGCGCCGGCGCCGAACACGCCGGCGATTTCGAGCGATCCGCCGCCCTGCCAGCGCTGGGCGCCGTCGGCGGGATTGAGCGCGAAGAGCTGGTTGTCCTGGGTCACGACATAGACATTGTCGTTGGCCACGGTCGGCGCGCCGCGCAGCGGGCCGCCCGGGCGGACGGTCCAGAGAACCGAGCCGTTGGAGGCGTCGAGCGCGGCGGCGTAACCGAGGCCGTTGGTCGCATAGACCCGGCCGTTGTCGAAGCTGACGCCGCCGCCGAACAGGGCCGCGGCATTCTTCCCGGCCGTGCCGAAGCTCGCCTGCCACTGCACCGCGCCGGTCTGGGCGTTCAAGGCGCGGACCACGCCGCGCGTGTCCATCGTATAGACCCTGCCGCCGCCGACTACGGGGCCGGAGGCGAGACGCGCCTTGTTGCTGCTGCCTTCGCCGACCTTGACCGAGAAGGCACGGCCGAGGGCGGAGGGAAGCGCGACATTGCCGATCGACTTCGACGCATTGCCGCCCGGCTGCGGCCAGTCGGCATTGGCTTCGGCGCCGGGGAGGACGATCGACACGCCGGCAAGCGCCGGATCGACCTGGAGCGACTGCTCGGTCGACAGCACCGCGATCCGCTCGCCGATGGTCGGCGTCGTCTTCTTCTTCCCGCCCTTGAAGACTCCGCAGCCCGTGAGCAGGCTGGCCATGCACAGGGCGATCAACACTCGCTTCATATGGGTCATTCCTTGGTTGCGCCGGCCGTGTCGGGGACCGCGTCGAGGCCCAGCGAGCTGGCCATCTGCCGGCTCCGGGTTGCGATCGATTCCGGGACTCCGGGATCCTTGGCGATTGCGGCGAAGAGTGGGCCCGCCTGCTGCGGCTTGTTCAGTTTCAGATAGGAGATCGCGACCATCTCTCCGGCGCTTCCGAACCAGGGATTGCCCGGCTTGGCGAGCGGCTGGAGGCGCTGGATCACGGCCTCGGGCTTCAGCGTGTCGAACTCGACATGGGTCATCCGGATGAGGGCGTGGTCGCGGAAGGGCTGGGCGGCCGCCTTGTCGTCGGCGACCGTTCGGAGCGCCGTCAGCGCTTCGGCATTCTTGCCGGCGTCGAGCAGGATGTCGGCCTTGGTGAGCAGTGCGATCGCCCGGTAGCCGGGGCTGCCGTCCCTGGTCAGCTCGTCGAGCTTCCTGGTCGCCTCGGCGGTCTTGGTCGCCTGCACGTCCTCGAAGGCGGAGGCGAGCAACGCGCCCTGGCGGCCACGCTCCATCTCCTGGCGGTGCTGCCAGTAGAGATAGGCGCCGAAAGCGAGGATCAGCAGGATCGCCGCGGCGACGAGCCACCGCCCGTAGCGCTTCCAATAGCCGGTCAGCTGCTCGCGGCGGAGCTCCTCGTCGACCTCGCGGTAAAAAGTCTCATTGTCGGTCGGCTTGATCGCCAAGGCCGTCTCTCCATTCATGCGAGATGCCGCCGCGCCCCTCCCGCAGCTCCCCCGCCGGCACTAAGACGAGCGAAGATGAACGGGAGATTGGCGCGGAGCAGGCCCGCCCCTTGAGCCTCCCCTCTACCGGGCCGCGCGCCCGAACGGAAGGGGCTTCACTTGGCGTGGTAGACCTGCTCCTCGCCGGGGAAGGCGCGGCTCCTCACCTCGCTTGCATAGCGCTCGACCGCCTCGCTTATGCGGGCGGCGAGGTCGTCATAGCGCTTTACGAAGCGGGGGGTGCGCTCGAACAGGCCGAGCATATCGTCGGTTACCAGCACCTGGCCGTCACAATCGGGCGAGGCGCCGATCCCGATCGTCGGGCAGGCGACGGCCTTTGTGATCTCGGCGGCAAGCTCTTCCATCACCCCTTCGAGCACGATCAGAAAGGCGCCCGCCTCGGCGACCGCCTTTGCGTCGGCCATGATCTTGGCCGATTCGGCATCGTCCCGGCCGCGGGCGCGGTAGCCGCCGAGCACGTTCACCGCCTGGGGGGTGAGGCCGACATGGCCGATCACCGGAATACCGCGCTGG
>VBAE01000014.1:0-3549 GCA_005882415.1 Alphaproteobacteria bacterium
CTCCCTCAGTGCGCTCGTCCCGGTGGCCAATAAAATCGCCTACGTCTTTCACTGCGGGCGCGCGACCTTTGGTGCGCCCGCGTTGCCACTGAAATATCCGATGTGCGTCCTCGGCTCTGCGCTCTCCCCTGAGCAATCGTTCTATGCGCGGCCTGATGTCGGGTGGTGTAGTCATGCAGCCTTGTAATCAGCTGCCTGACCGGTTGCGACTCCTCTTCAGCAGCCCTTCGACTGCGGCTTCCGCTACGCCTCACGCGAGGACGCGAAGTGGGCAAAGATGCCGGCGGCTGGACCATCGCGAGGCGCTTATGGCAAACTGGGCGCGGGGTGAGGCGCTGGAGCTGATCGCCGGAGCGGATGTCGATGATTGAGCTGATCGCGATTGAAATTGCCGGAGAGAGGGCACTCGATCTCGCTTTCTCCGACGGAAGCCGTGGACGGTGGGAGGCCGATGCGGTTCTCGCCCGCGACACTGTGCTGACCCGACCCCTGCAGGACCCCGCTTACTTCGCCCGGGCATTTATCGAGGCGGGCGCCTTGGCGTGGCCCAACGGCCTCGAATTCTCCGCCGTGAGCCTTCACGCGACGCTGGCCGAAGCGGGCGCGCTGATCCGGAAGGCGGCGTAAACGAAAGCTTCCTAGCCCCGCCCGCGGCGGCGGAAGAGGCCGGCGAGCTGGAGGGCGACGCAGAGGATTGCGCTGACCCCGATCGCAATGCTTGAGAAGATGCCGATCGGGATGCCGAGCTCGGCGGGCACCAGGCCGGCTGCTCCGAGGCCCAGGGTTGCGGCGCAGAGGAGGATCGAGGCGAGGAGGATGTAGCGCGTCGTCCAGAGCGCGCTGATCCGGAAGCTTCCCCTCGCCATCTTCACAGCACCAGCTTCATGATTTCGTCCTCGTCGGCCTGCTCGCCGACCATGAAGGCGTAGGGGCCGACATACACAAAGCCGTAGCGGGCATAGAAGCGGCGGGCGCGTTCGTTTTGGGACCAGACGGAGAGGTAGAGCTCCTGCGCGCCGCGGGCTCGCGCGCGGGTTTGGAGCCAGGCCATGAGTTCGTCGGCGATGCCGAGGCCGTGAAAGGGTTTGAGGAGGTAGAGCTGGCGGAGCTCGAGGGCTGGCACGTCCGGGGTGACGGGGAGGGTGATGGGGCCGAGTTTGGCGAAGCCGGCGGGCTCGCCGTCTGAATAGGCCAAGCGGACTTCGTAGGCGGGGTTGGCGAGCTCGCCGGCCCAGCCGGCTTCGTTGAGGCGCTCGACGAAGGCCTGCAGGTCTTCCGGCCGGTAGAGGTGGCCGAAGGTCTCGGTGAAGCTTCGGCGGCTCAAGTCGGCCAAGAGGGCTGCGTCGGCGATGGTGGCGTCTCGAAAGTCGGTCATGAGGGAAATCCGGCGGGTAGGGGCCAATTGGGCGCGGTGAAAGCGAGGGCCTTGAACAAGGTGCCCATCTGATCGGGTTCGGTGAGGCGGCGGCGGGCGGTGTCGATCTCGGTGGCGCGCTCGGGCGCGGCGTGGGCGAGTGCTTCGGCCCGGACGCTTATGCCCATCGCCTCCAGCCATTCGCCTTGGCCGACCGGACCGTGCACGGTCAGTCCCTCCACCGAGGCGGCGAGGGCGGCGAAATCGACATGGGCGGTGAGGTCCCGCTCGCCCGGCTCAGACCAGGGATCGGCATAGGCATGGGCGGAGACGGCCTGGAGGGTCTCGCCGGCGGAGGGCTCGGTGTGGCCGTAGTCGACGATCAGCGCCGCGCCGCCTTGCGCGATCAGCCGCGCGGCGAGCTGGCGGGCGATGGCGAGGGAGGCGGGGGAAGTCTCGACGATCGTGCCGGGAGGGGCGGAGGCGGGGAGGGCGGCGGCGGGGACGCGAGGGCCGGGCATGGGCGCGAAGCCTCCCTCCGCGACCGTGACGAGGCGCTCGTGCCAGCCCGCTTCGGTGCGGACGAGCTGGCGGATCGGGAGGGCGTCGAAGAATTCGTTGGCGACGACGAGCAGCGGCGTGCCCGTGGGCAGGGTGGCGAGGCTGTCGTGCCACTGCGCGTCGGGGTGGCGTTGCCTTTGGGCGTCGCGGAGGACCGGGCTGGTCTCGACGAAATGCACGTCCGGCATCAGGCCGGCGCCGCGCATTGCCCTCAAAGCATCCGCCGCCAAAGTCCCGCGGCCGGGGCCGAGCTCGACATAGGCCGCCGGCCCTGCGCCCGAGCGCTGCCACAGGTCGGCGAGCCAGAGGCCGACCAGCTCGCCGAACATCTGGCTGATCTCGGGCGCGGTGGTGAAGTCCCCGGCGAGCCCAAGCGGGTCACGGGTCGCGTAATAATGGGCGTTCGCCTCGGCCATATAGACTGGGACCGGGATCGGCCCGTTCGCGTCGATCAGCCGGCGCAGGCGTTCGGAGAGGGGCTGGACGGACATTGCAGGGCAAGCCACTGCCCCGTCCGTCCGGCAAAGGAAAGGGGTCCTCGCGTCAGGGAATTACCCAATGGACGCGGCCGCTATATTCGTCGGGAGCCACTCTACCCTTCGCATCGCGCGCAGGGTGGAAGCGGGCGCGCTCGGTGATGATCCGGCAGGTCGTCTCGTCGAGCTCGGCCGAGCCGCTCGACTGGACGATGGTGCAGCCGGTCACGCTGCCCTCGCCGTCGATCCAGATGTGATAGGACGTGGTCCCCTGCTGGTGGGCCTGGAAGGCGGCCCGGGGATAGTCGTTCTTGCTGAACAGGCTTGGGATGTCGGCGGTCGCCCGGGACGGGAAGAAGGCGGGCATCTCGTCCGAAACGGGCAGGACCCATCGCACCCTTCCGACATAGATGTCGTCCACCCGCCGCCGCCGGGAATCGCGGGCAGGGCGGAACCGGCCCCGTTCGGTCAGAATCCGGCAGCTGGTGGAGTCGAGGATCGGCGATCCGCTCGAGCTCAGGACGTAGCAATTGATAGTCGGCGGCGCTGAACAGCAACAGCAGGGCGGCGTTCGGCGGATCGGCGACCTGTCCCGCCGGCGGGAGCGGGAAGGCGGGCGTGTGCGGGTGCTTTGTCGGCGGGCCGGCGGGATGGGCGGCTGCAAGCAGAAGGGCGGCGGCGGCGATCATCGTGCCGGAATGCCATTGGTTCGAAGCCGCTTGCAAGGCCGGCGCGGCGGCCGGCCGCCCCTAGTCCGGAAGCACCCAGCGGGTTCGGCTGGTGAACTGGTCCTCGATCGCATTGCCCTGGGCATCGCGGGCGGGAAGGAAGCGGGCGCGCTGGCGAACGATCCGGCAGGTGGTCCTGTCGAGCAATTCCGAGCCGCTGCTCTCGACGACGATGCAGTCCCGGACGCCGCCCTCTTTGGAGACGATGATCCGATAGGTGACGACACCCTGTTCGCGCGCCTGGATCGCCTTCGCCGGATAATCGAGATTGCTGAAGAGCGGCGTCATGTCCGCCATTCCCGGCGCGTCCTCGGCGGCGTCCGCAGGCGCCGCTGCCGCCGGCCGCTTCGGCCCGGGCATGACGCCGTGCGGCGCTCCGCCGGCGAGGAGCAGCGCCGCCAGCAGCAGGCTCAAGCCACGCTTTCCGTGC
>VBAE01000014.1:3686-8651 GCA_005882415.1 Alphaproteobacteria bacterium
AGAAGAAGAACCAGAGGTGCGCGAACAGGAGGAGGCCCTCCAGCCCGGCCTCGTAGAGCTGGCTCGGGTGGCGGGCGACGTCACCGCCGGTCGGGAAGACGATCGCCCAGGCGACGTCGGTCTTCTTCCCCCACAGCTCGCCGTTCACGAAATTGGCGAGCCTTCCGAAGAACAGGCCGAACGGCACGCAGCAGGCGACATAATCGTGGATTCGAAGCCAGTTGAGGCCGTTCTTGCGGGCCAGCCACAGGATTCCGAGGCTGGTCCCGATGACGCCGCCATGGAACGACATGCCGCCGTCCCACAGCTTGAAGATCTCAGTGGGGTTCAGCCAATAATATTCGGGCCGGTAGAAGAGCACATAGCCCAATCGCCCGCCGAGGATGATCCCGAGCGTCGCGTAGAACACCAGGTCGTCGGCGTGGCGGCGGGCCATCGGCGCGCCGGGGCGGTCGATCAGCTTCAGCAAATACCACCAGCCGATCAGGATTCCGGCGAGGTAAGCGAGGGAATACCAGCGCAGGCTGAACGGGCCGATCGTGAAGATGATCGGATGGACGTAGAGATCGGTCCAGTGGATGGCGTTGGCGGCATCGATTGCCGGCGAGAGCAGAGCTGACACGATCTTGGACTTCCCCCTGAGGCTTCTCCGCCTCATAGAAGGGGGGCGAGGATAAGGTAAAGGGAGAGGCGTCAAATGCCGAGCGAGCTCGACGTCAAATATGACGCGGTACTGGCGGCGGTGATCGGGCCGGGGGGCCGGATCCAGATCGGGCAGGACGGGCCGGGACGCGCGATCGTCACCAACTTTCCGGCGACCCTCCCCGGCTTCTTCGACGCCTTCTGCATGCTCCACGGAGCGACCACCGCCATCGTCGCGGGCGAGGAGAGGCTGACCTTTGCTGAATTGAATGCCCAGGCCACAAGGCTCGCCAGGGCGCTGGTCGGGCGCGGCATATCGAAGGGCGACCGGGTGGCGATCGCGATGCGCAACTGCCCCACCTGGGTGGTCGCTTACATGGCGGCGGTGAAGGCGGGCGGGATCGCGACCCTGATCAACGGCTGGTGGCAGCCGGACGAGTTGAAGCACGCGATCGAGCTGACCGAGCCGGCTTTGGTCATCGCGGACGAGGCGCGGGCGAAGCGGATCGGCGCCGCGGGGCTGGGCTCGAACATCGTGACCCTGCCGGTGGAGCGGCATCTGGACGAGGCGCTTGCGCCGCTGCTGGGCGGGGCGGACGGCGAACTGCCCGAGGTCACGCCCGAGGACGATGCGACGATCCTGTTCACCTCCGGCTCGACCGGGGACGCGAAGGGCGCGGTCTCGACCCACCGGGCGGTGACCAGCGGCGTCTACACTTACTCGATCAGCATCATCACTCTGCTCGGGATCATGGAGAGCGAGGGGCGGGCGCCGGAGAATCCGCCCAAGACTTTGGTCAACGTGCCGCTCTTCCCGGGGCATGGTGCTGATGGCGAAATGGGACGCGGGCGAGGCGCTCCGGCTGATCGAGAAGGAGCATATCACTTACTTCGTCGGGGTGCCGACGATGAGCCTCGAGCTGATGCAGCACCCGGACCGGGAGAAATACGACCTGTCCTCGCTGACCGACATCGCCGCGGGCGGTGCCCCGCGCCCGGTCAGCCATGTGAAGAGGCTCCAGGAAAGCTTCGGCAAGGCGCAGCCGGCGCTCGGCTACGGCCTTACCGAGACCAATGCGGTCGGCTGCGGCAATTTCTGGCAGAATTACGCCGACAAGCCCGCGTCGACCGGCCGCCCGCACCGGCCGATGGTCGAGGTCGCCATCCTCGGCGCCGGCGACGCGCACCTTGGCGTCGGCGAGCGCGGCGAGATCGCGATCCGCTCCGCCGCCAACATCCGCGGCTATTGGCGCGACGAAGCCGCCACCGCGGCGGCGTTCACCGCCGACGGGTTCCTGAAGACGGGCGACATCGGCTACCTCGACGAGGACAATTACCTGTTCATCGTCGACCGCAAGAAGGACATCATCATCCGCGGCGGCGAGAACATCGCAAGCGCGGAGGTAGAGGCGGCGATCTACGCCAACCCCGCGGTGTCGGAAGCGGCCGTGTTCGGGGTGGCGGACGAGCGGCTCGGGGAGGTGCCGGCGGCGGTGGTTTACTCGGAGGACGGGGTGAAGGAGGCGGAGCTGCTGGAATTCCTCGCCGGGCGTCTGGCGCAGTACAAGGTCCCGGCCCGGCTGTGGATCAGCGAGGAGCCCCTCCCCAAACTCGGCACCGGCAAGATCGACAAGGTAACCCTGCGCGAACGCTACCGCGGCCTCGTCCCCGCCTGAGAGGCTACATCGGAAAGCAGGACGGGCCGATCATCCAGCGGAAGACCTTCGGTTTGTCCGAACCCTTCCGCCGGGCAAGGCGCTTGCGCTTCTCCATGTTCTTCATCATCGCCCGGCTGGCCTGCTCGCAGGCGCCTTCGCTGGGATAGGCGGTTTCCGAGGAGCTGCCGTCCGGCAATTCGACGACCAGTTTGTACGGCTCGGCAGACGCCGGGGCGGCGATCAGAAGAGCCGTTACAACCAGGATCATTCCGGCTTCTCCATCGCCTTGTGCTGCACGGGCGGCTGCTATGCCCTATAAAGCCTCTCGTGTGGAGGTGCCGGGCCCGCCACTTCTCCAGCCGTCATGCTGAACTCGTTTCAGCATCCAGGGAAGTGCAGCGCACCGTGCGCCCGTGGGCACCCACAAGCGCCGGCGCGGCTCCAGCCTGGACCCTGAAACGAGTTCAGGGTGGCGACCGGGGCGGGTGGGGGCGGCGGCGCTCTCTTCCAAGTGGCTACCCCCCTAGCCCCACGCCGCCCCGGGCACTATCACGCCTTCATGGCCGACGCGGGCGAGACTAGGGGGATCAGCCGGCGGAACCTGCGCGTGGGGAAGGGCGAGAGCCTGTTCAATGCTTTCCTGAAGATCGGCACGGATGGCCGGGTGATCGTCGCGGTGCCGCAGGCGGAGTTGGGGCAGGGGGTTTATACGAGCCTGCCGCAGATTCTGGCCGACGAGCTTGGGGCGGACTGGCGGACGGTGGCGGTGGAGGCTTCGCCGATCCATCCGCTCTACGCGAATACGCTGGTCGCGGGTGAGGCGGGGGCGGCGGGGGTGCCGTCGTTCCTGGAAGGCATCGGGCGCTGGGCGGCGACCGAATATGCCGAGCGGAACGCGCTGATGCTGACCGGCGGCTCGACCTCGATCCGCGCGTTCGAGGCGCCGATGCGCGAGGCGGGGGCGGGGGCGCGGGCGCTGCTGATGAAGGCGGCAGCGCGCAAATGGGGGGTCGAGTGGGAGACGCTCGACACCGTGCTCGGCTTCGTCATCAACGGCGGCGAGAAGCTGGGCTTCGGCGAGCTTGCCGAGGCGGCGGCGGGCGAGGATTTGCCGCGCTACCTGCCGATCCGCGGCGGGGTCGACAACCGCCTGGCCGGCCAGCCGGTGCCGCGGCTCGACCTTCCGGCCAAGGTCGACGGAAGCGCTGAGTTCGCCGGCGATGTGCGGCTGAAGGACATGGTCTACGCCTCGGTGCGCGGCGGGCCGACCGAGGGGAGCCGGCTGAAGAGCGTCGACAAGGCGGCCGCGATGCGGGTGCCGGGGGTGATGGCGGTGTTCGAAAATCCCGGCTGGGCGGGCGCGGCGGCGAGCAATTGGTGGGCTGCGGAAAATGCGCTGACGGTATTGAAGCCCGTGTTCGAGGTGCCCGGCGGACTGCCCGACAGCGATGCGATGGAGGCGGCGCTGGCCGCGGGGCTCGAGCGGGACGGGGACACCGTGTTCGAGCGCGGCGATGCCGCCGTCGCCCTTGCCGGTGCGGGGAGCATTCGCGCCCATTATGCGGTGGGGCCGGCGGCGAGTGCGCCGCTGGAGACGCTGACCGCCACCGCTCGGCTGAAAAGCGGGAAGCTGGAGATCTGGGCGCCGGCCCAGGCGCCGGGGCTCGCTCGCGCTGCGGCGGCGCGCGCTGCGGGCCTCGCCGAGGCGGACGTGACGCTCTACCGGCCGATGATCGGCGGCGGCTATGGGCGCAAGATCGAGGTCCAGGCGATCGAGCAGGCGGCGGCGATGGCGGCGCAGCTCAAGCGGCCGGTCCAGCTCGTCTATTCGCGGGTCGAGGAGACGCTCCAGGACGGCTTCCGGGCGCCGGCGCATGCGGTTCTCCAGGCGCGGCTCGGCGAGGCCGGGATGATCCTCGGCTGGCACGCGCGCATCGCGGCGCCCGACACGGCGGCTGAGGTCGCCGAGCGGCTGGGGCCGGCGAGCGGCACTCTCTTCTCGGGCGGCGAGGCGGTTGCCGGGGCGGTGCCGCCTTATGGGATTCCGTCGGTCACCGTCGAGCATGTCGCGGTGCCGGTGCCGATCCGTACCGGGCTGTGGCGCGGCGGGGCGCACAGCTACACCGCCTTCTTCACCGAGACCTTCCTCGACGAGCTTGCCCGGGTCGCCAATGTCGAGCCGCTGTCCTTCCGGATGCAGATGCTCGGCGACAATCCCCGGCTTGCCCGCTGCCTGTCGACGGCGGCGGCGCTCGGCGGATGGGACGGCGGCCAGAAGGGGAGCGACATGGGCCTCGCGGCGCACAGCGCCTTCGGATCGCACATCGCGCTGCTGGTCGAGGTCGAGGCGGCGCCGCGGATCCGGGTGACCCGGGCGGTGGCCGCGGTCGATTGCGGCCGCGTCATCAACCCCGAGATCGTCAAGCAACAGGTCGAGGGCGCGATCCTCCATGGAATCGCGGCGGCCACGGGGACGCCGATCCGCTTCGTGGGCGGGCGGCCGAACGTCGTCAATTTTGGCGGCCTCGGCTTCCCGGGCTTCAAGGATTCGCCGGAGGTGACGGTGGAGCTGATCGTCTCGGACGACCCGCCGGGCGGGGTGACCGAGCTCGGAGTCCCGCCCGCAGCGCCGGCGATCGGCAATGCCATGTTCGCGGCGACCGGG
>VBAE01000244.1 GCA_005882415.1 Alphaproteobacteria bacterium
AATAGCCTCGTCACCCCGGACTTGATCCGGGGTCCATGAACACAGGTCAGCGAGAACTGACACGAACCGTGTTCATGGATGCCGGATCAAGTCCGGCATGACGGTCTGGTGCGGCTCATTTGCCGTCCGTGAACCGCTTCACCTTCACCGGGAGGTTCTTCCCCTTCGTCCGCCGGGAGGGGATCTGGACGGGGTGCTTCTTCTTCCACTCGGCCCAGGTCATCGGGCCGTCCGGGGTCTGCACGATCTCGTCGTCGAGCGACATGGGCCTCTCCCCCTCAGCGCGCGCTGGTTTCGATGCGCTGGAACTTGCCGAGCCCGCAGGTCGCCCCCGGCACCCCGCCGCCCGCCTGGAGCACCTGGATGACGTCGACGCTGCACAATTGGCCGGTCGACACCCGGTAGGAGAAGCGCTCCTCGAAGCCGAGGCTCGGGCAGGAGGAGGGGAGGACGTTCCGATAGACCTGACCGTTGTGCAGGTAGAAGTCGATGGTCTGGTCGTTTCGCACCCTGGTGTGATCGATCCGCGCCAGGATCACGCAGGAGACCGGCTCACCCACCGGCCGCGCCTCGGCGAGCGCGGCGCGATTGGCTTCCTGATGCGCGGTGGGCGCCGAGCCGGCGCAGCCGGCAAGCGCGCCGCAGCCGAGCAGGAGCAGATTCCTCGTCATCGCATTCTCCTCTTCTCGCTTAACGCACGAGCCTCCGCTTCGCTTCCGGGCGGCGGCGTCTTCGGGCGGTAGGCGCACAGGTCCGCCACCACGCAACGCCAGCATTCGGGCTTGCGCGCCTTGCAGACATAGCGGCCGTGGAGAATCAGCAGATGGTGCGCGTCGCGACGGAATGGCTGCGGGGTAACCCGGTCGAGCTTGCGCTCCACCTCCAGCACGTCCTTGCCTGAAGCGAGGCCGGTGCGGTTGGACACCCGGAAGACATGGGTGTCGACCGCAAAGGTCTCCACCCCGAAGGCGCAGTTCATAACCACATTGGCAGTCTTGCGGCCAACCCCGGGGAGCCGCTCCAGCGCCTCCCGGTCCGCCGGCACCGTGCCTCCATGCTCCTCGAGAAGTGCGCGGGAGAGGGCGATGACGTTCTTCGCCTTGGTGTTGAACAGGCCGATCGTCTTGATGTGGGCCTTCAAGCCCTCCTCGCCGAGCGCGACCATCGCCGCCGGGTCCTGCACCTGGGCGAAGAGATCGCGGGTGGCGATGTTGACGCTGGCGTCGGTCGCCTGGGCGGAGAGCACCACCGCGACCAGCAACGTATAGTCGTTGACGAAATTAAGCTCGGTCTCGGGATTGGGAGTCCGCTCGGCCAGGCGGCGGTAGAATTCGGCGACGTCGGAGCGCTTCACGCCAGCACGTCCAGCGCGGCGCCCAGGCGGGCAAGGCCATCCTCGACGATCTCGGTCGCTTGGCCGATTCCGACCCGGAAGCGGTCCGGCATCTCGAACCAGCGGCCCGGGACGATCGCGGTATCGAAGCGTTCGCGCAGGAGGGCGTTCAGCGCCTCCGGATCGCCCCGTAGCAGGCGAGGGAAGGCGGTGATCCCGCTCTCCATCGGTGCGCATTCGAGATCGCTGCGGCCGGCGAGGAAGGCGTTGAACAGCGCCCGGTTGCGCTCCAGCCGCTCCTCCCGCCCCGCCGCGATCTCATCGAGATGGGCCAGCGCGATGCAGGACAGGCGCTCGGCCGGATGCGCCTGCGCGACTCCCATCACTTCGTTCAGTCGCCACATCCGCTCGGCGAGGTCGGGCTCGGCCAGGATCCAGCCGCAGCGCAGGCCCGACAGGCCGTAGACCTTGGTCAGGCTCGACGTGCAGACGAAGTTGGGGCCGAGGTGGAAAGCGGATCCGGGGCGGGGCCCGGAATCGAGATAGACCTCGTCGACCAGCACCCTTGGCCCCAGCGCGCCCACCGCCGCAAGCGCCTCCGGCGAGGCAAAAGCGCCGCTCGGATTGTGGAGGTTGGTGATGACGATCAGCTTCGTCGCCGGGCTCATCGCCCGCTCCACCGCCGCGGGATCGAGCGCGAAGCCGGGCCGCTCGAACCGCTTCACCTCGGCGCCGAGGAAGCGGGCGGCGGCGAGCAGAGGCTCGTAGACCGGAAATTCGACCAGCACCTCGTCGCCCGGCTCGATCAAAGCGGCCAGCGCCAGGAAGTTCGCCATAGACGTCCCGTCGGCCATCACAACGCAAGCTGGGTCGACGCCCTCTTTCTCAGCAATGGCTTGGCGGAGCGGCGGGTAGCGGTGGTAGCTGGCGCCGTCGAGCTCGAGGTCGGATATGGCGAACGGCAGCCGGTCCAGCCGGAAATGCGGCACCTCGCTCGACGACAGCGCGTAGGTCACCGGCGCCTGGCTCTTCGCCCAGTGCATATATTCGGATCGGACCGCCCTCATCGCCGCCGCATCCAGTACAGGCAGAAGGGAATGCCGGCGAGCAGGATCGCGAAACCCACCGCGCTGTTCGCCGCGTGGTTCCACACCGTCGCGAGGACGATGAGAGCGCAGGCGAGCACGAACAGCCCGGTGGTGAACGGATGGCCCGGCGCCCGGAAAAGCCCCGCCTCACCCTCGCCGCGCCTGCGGAAGACGAACAAGGCCGCGCCGGTCAGGCCGAACCAGATGAAATCGACGCTCACCACATAGTTCAAGATCTGGCCGTACGTGCCGGAGATCGCGATGATCGCCGCCGCCGCGCCCTGGAGCGCGATGGCCATGACCGGCACCCGGGAGCGCTCGGAGAGCCGCGCGAAGATCGGGAAGAACAGCCGGTCCTCCGCCATCGCGAAGTAGACGCGCGGGGTGGTCAGCATGCCTTGGCTGAGGAAGCCCAAAGTCGAGATCGAGATCCCCAGCGCGATCAGAAGCGCCCCGCGCTCGCCCAGCGCCAGCCGCATCACGTCGCTCGCGGGGGTCTTCGATCCCGCAAGGCCCCCCGGCCCGAGCGCCCAGACGCACACCAGCGCCACCGCCGTGTAGAGCAGCACCACCCCCGCCACCCCGAGCAGGAGCCCGCGGGCGAGGTGGCGGCGCGGGTCGCGCATCTCGGCGGCGACGAAGCTGGTCGTCTGCCAGCCGCCGAACGCGAACATCACCGGGGTCATCGCCGCCCCCACCGCCGCGATGAGGCCGAGCGACACCGTCTGGTCGAGCGCCGGTGCCGCCGCGGTCGCGGCATGCTCCGGCGCGAAGGCGAAGCCGGCGGCGACCAGGCCGGCGATGGCAAGAATCTTCATCACCATTAGGGCGCTCTGGACGTTGCTCCCGGCCTTCACCCCCAGGCAGTTGATCGCCGTCAGCAGCGCCAGCGTCAGCGCCGCCACCAGCCCTTCCGGCGCGGCAATATGGGTCAGCTCCAGGAAATAGCGCGAGAAGGTGATCGCCACCGCCGCCATCCCGCCCGACTGGATGACGAGCAGCAGCGACCAGCCGTAGAGGAAGGCCGGGAGCGGGCCATAGGCGTCGCGGAGGTAAGCATATTGCCCGCCCACCTCGGGCCGCCGCACCGCCAGTTCGGCATAGACGAGGGCCCCCGCCATCGCGATCAGCCCGCCGATCAGCCAGGCGCCGACGATCAGCAAGGGCGTGTGAACGGAGCGCGCGACCTCGGCCGGGTTGACGAAGATGCCGGCGCCGATGATCCCGCCCATCACCAGCATGGTCGCGTCGAACAGGCCGAGGCGGCGGAGCAGCCCTGGCGCCTCGCCCGCCACGCCTAAAGGCCCAGCACGTCCGCCATGGCGTAGCGCCCGGCGGGCTTGCCTGCGAGCCACAGCGCCGCCCGGATCGCGCCGCGGGCGAAGATCGCCCGGCTCTCGGCGCGGTGGCCGAGCTCGATCCGCTCGCCCTCCGTCGCCAGGATCACCTGATGGTCGCCCGCGACCGAGCCTCCGCGGAGCGCCGCGAAGCCGATGCTGCCATGGATGCGCGGCCCGGTGATCCCGTCGCGGCCGCGCACCGCGAGCGCGTCGAGGCTCCCGCCGCGCCCCTCCGCCGCCGCCTGTCCCAGCAGCAACGCGGTCCCGGAAGGCGCGTCGCCCTTCATCCGATGGTGCATCTCGACGATCTCGACGTCCCAGTCCGGCCCGAGCTTGGCCGCCGCCTCGCGCACCAGATGCGCGAGCAGGTTGACCCCGAGTGAGGTATTCGCCGCCTGAAGCACCGCGACATGCGCCATCGCCTCGTCGATCAGCCGGTGATGGTCGGGCGTGAGCCCCGTGGTGCCGATCAGGATCGGCCTCCCAGCCGCCACCGCCGCCTCCAGATTGGCGTCGAGCGCGGCCGGCGCGGAGAAGTCGACATAGACGTCCGGCCGCTCCCCGCCGATCGTCACATCCTCGCGCCCGGCGGCCGCCTCGGCAATCGCCCGCCCCATGCGCCCCCCGGCGCCGAACAGTGAAATGATGGTCATCGCCGCATCTTCATGGGCGAGGCCGGGCCGCCGCGCAACATCCCCGCTCGCCCACCGTTGCGCGGCGGGAACAAAGACGCGGCCCCCGCGCTTTTCTTACTGATAACATTCCTTTTTCTTAATCAAGGTTAGAATGGCAACGATCTTCGCCTGGGACAGCAATGGCTCGCCCCTTACGCATTTGCTCGCGGCGCAGCAGCAGCGCCGCCTCGCCCACTGGAACCGTGAACGCCTCGCCCCCCAGCTTCCGAGCGACGACTGGCAGCGCGACCTCGATCTCGAATATGAGATGCGGCGCCTCGAAATCGCCTTTTTAGAGCAGCTTCGCGCCGACGTGGTGGCCGAGGCCGCCCGCGTTCCCACCGATGCCGACGGCTTCATCGCCTGGTTCGAGGGGCTTCAGGAGAAGGGCCCCGGCCAGGGCGACCCGCTCTTTCCCTGGATCGCCACCGAGGCGACGATGGAGGAAATGCGCTGGTTCCTCGAGCAGGAGGCGGCCGGCGAGGCCGGGTTCGACGATCTCGTCGCTTACACCCAGGTCAAGATGCCGGTCCGGGCCAAGCTCGAATTCGCCCGCAATTATTGGGACGAGATGGGGCGCGGCAATCCCAAGGGCATGCACGGCCCGATGCTCGACGGCCTCGTCGAGGCGCTGCGCCTCAGGCCGACGATCGAGCATACGGTGCCGGAGAGCCTGGCGCTGGCCAATGCGATGACGGCGATGGCCACGAACCGCCGCTACGCCTGGCATTCGGTCGGCGCTCTGGGCGTGATCGAGCTGACCGCCCCCGGCCGCTCCGCCGCCACCGCCGCCGCACTGAAGCGGCTCGGCTGCTCGCCGGCGGAACGCCGCTATTTCGACATCCACTCCACCCTCGACGTCCGCCACAGCGAGGAATGGAATAAGGAGGCGCTCCGCCCCCTCGTCTCGGAGAATCCGGAGCGGGCGCATGCGATCGCGGAAGGCGCCCTGATCCGCCTCAAGTGCGGCGAGCGCTGCTTCCGGCGCTACCGTCTCGAATTGTGGCGGGAGAAGATCGCGCTCGCCCGCTGAGCTTGCGCGAGGAGGGGAGGCGAGTCCATCTGGCGGCGTGACGCCCATGACGCCCAAGGACTCGCTCTCCCTCGCCGCCGCCCGCCGCATCGCTTTGGCCGCGCAGGGTCTTGCCCGGCCGCGGCGGGAGGGGCCGGTATCAAGGCGCCGCCTGCTCGCGGAGGTGGAGCGGCTCGGCCTGCTCCAGATCGACAGCGTCAACGTGCTCGCCCGCGCCCATTATCTGCCGCTTTTCTCGCGGCTCGGGCCCTACGACACCGGCCTGCTCGACGCCGCCGCCTGGGGCAAGCCGCGCCGCCTGTTCGAATATTGGGCGCACGAGGCCTCTTTGCTCCCCTTCGATCTCCACCCCTTGCTGCGCTGGCGGATGGCGCAGGCGGAGCGGGGCGACAGCGGCTGGACCTCGCTCCGGGCCTTCTCGGGCGAGCGGCGGCAGGAGGCGGAGGCGGTGCTCGCCCGCATCACCGCGGAAGGGCCACTGGCGGCTTCGGATTTCGAAGGCGCTCGGCGGAGCGGCTGGTGGGAGTGGAGCCACGCCAAGCAGGCGCTGGAATGGCTGTTCTGGAGCGGCAAGGTCACCACCTTTACCCGCCGCGCCTCGTTCGAGCGGGTCTACGATCTGCCCGAACGCGTACTTCCGCGCGAAATCCTCGCTTTGCCGACACCCTCCCGCGAGGATGCCCAGCGGAGCCTCCTCCTCCACTCCGCCCGAGCCCTCGGAATCGCCACCGCCCGGGACCTGCGCGACTATTTCCGCCTCTCCCCCGCCGACGCCGCCCCGCGCATCGTGGAGCTTGCCGAGGAGGGGGCGCTGATCCCGGTCCGCGTCCGAGGCTGGCGCGACCTCGCTTACCTCCATCCGGAAGCCCCGCGCCCCCGCCGCGCCGAGGGCCAGGCGCTGCTCGCCCCCTTCGATCCCCTGATCTGGGAGCGCTCCCGCACCGAGCGCCTGTTCGGAATGCGCTACCGGATCGAAATCTACACGCCCGCCGAAAAGCGCGTTCACGGCTATTACGTCTACCCCTTCCTCCTCCGCGACAGTCTCGCCGCCCGGGTAGACCTCAAGGCCGACCGCAAGACACGGACCCTCCTCGTCCAGTCGTCCCACCAGGAACCCGGCGCCCCGCCCGACACAACCGAACGCCTCGCCGCCGAGCTGCGCCTGATGGCGGACTGGCTGGGTCTGGAGAGCGTGCACGTCGCCCCGCGCGGCGATTTGGCCTTTGCCCTAGGTGACGCCGTCCGTCTCTGCTAAGGGTCGGAGCCATCGCAGCCGGAAGGGCGACTCGGCATGTCGAAGGCAGCATCGCTCCTGTTCGCATTGATCGCTTATGCGGTCTTCTTCGCGACCTTTCTCTATCTCATCGCATTCGTCGGCAACCTGCCGTGGGTGCCGCTGACCGTCGACCGCGGGCCCTCGGCGGCGATGGGGCTCGCGCTCCTGGTCGATGCGGCTCTGATCGCGCTGTTCGGCGTGCAGCACAGCGTGATGGCGCGCCAGGGGTTCAAGCGGGCGTGGAAGCGGGTCGTTCCGGACGCCGCCGAGCGCAGCTTCTATGTGCTCGCCGCGAGCGCTGCCTTGATCCTTCTCTTCCTCTTCTGGCGGCCGATCGAGGGGACTCTCTGGACGGTGGGCGGCGCGGCGGCCTGGGTCCTCTGGGGGCTGTTCGCGCTCGGCTGGGGGATCGTGCTCTTGAGCACCTTCCTGATCAACCATTTCGAATTGTTCGGGCTTCAGCAGGCCTGGTTCCACGCGCGGGGCCGCGAGGCCGCTCCGCCGGTATTCCGCCAGCCTTTCCTCTATAAGCAGGTCCGCCATCCGCTCTACGCGGGCTTCTTCCTCGCCTTCTGGGCCACTCCGCAGATGAGCTACGGCCACCTGTTCCTGGCGCTCGGCATGTCGGCCTATATGCTGATCGCGATCGTCCATGAGGAGCGCGACCTCGTCGGCCTGTTCGGCAAGGATTACGAAGATTATCGAGAGCGCGTCGGCATGCTGATGCCCAGGTTCCGCGGCAGGACTCCGTCCTAGCCGGGGTGCATGCGCGAGCTTTCTAACATCGTCATCCTCACCGGCGCCGGCATCTCGGCGGAGAGCGGCCTCGCCACCTTCCGCGGCTCCGACGGGCTGTGGGAGGGGCATAGGGTAGAGGATGTCGCCACGCCCGAAGCCTTCCGCCGCGATCCGGCGCTGGTCCAGGCGTTTTACGATGCGAGGCGGGCGCGGCTGGCGGGGGTTGAGCCCAACGCGGCGCACATAGCGCTTGCCCGGCTCGATGCGGAGTGGCCGGGCGAATTGCTCATCGTCACCCAGAATGTCGACGACCTCCACGAGCGCGCGGGCGCGCGGCGGCTGATCCACATGCACGGCGAGCTCAAATCCGCCTGGTGCCTCGCCTGCGACGCCCGGACGGCATGGGAGTTGGAACTCTCCACCGGCCCGGCCTGCCCCTCCTGCGGCGAGCGCGGGAGCCTTCGTCCCGACATAGTCTGGTTCGGCGAGATGCCCTACGCGATGGACCTCATCGACGAGGCCTTGCGAAAAGCCCAGACCGCCCGCTACACCGGCGCCCATGAGCTGGAGATCAACCTCGAACCCAGCCTCGGCAGCATCTGGTTCGACGAAACGCGTACGGGTCCGGCGACGGAGCTGGTCCCGGAGTGGGTGGAGGAGGTGCTGGGCGGGAGCTGAAGATCACTCCACCCAGTCGAGCCCGATCTCGCGGTAAAGCCCGCGGTCCTCTTCCCATTTCGGGTTGACCTTGACGTGGAGGAAGAGGTGGACCTTTCGCCCCAGCAGGCTCGCCAGCTCCGTCCGGGCGGCCTCGCCGATGGCGCGGATTCGGGTGCCGCCTTTGCCGAGCACGATCGCCTTCTGGCTGTCGCGGCCGACCAGGATCTGCTGGTGGATGGCGACCGAGCCGTCCTTGCGCTCCTCATATTTCTCGGTCTCGATCGCGCTGTCATAGGGGAGCTCGCGATAGAGCTGGAGGTAGAGCTGCTCGCGGGTCACCTCGGCGGCGAGCATCCGGTCGGTGGCGTCGGAAACCTGGTCCTCGGGGAAGTGCCACGGCCCTTCCGGCACCCGCGCCGCCAGCGCGCGCTTCAAATCCGGCACGCCGTCGCCGGTGGAGGCGGAGACCATGTACGTCTCCTCGAATTGGATCCGCTCGTTGAGCTGGGTGGCGAGGAGAAGGAGGGCGTCCTTCTGGATGAGGTCGACCTTGTTCAGGACCAGGATCTTGGGCTCGCGGCGCTCCTTCAGCCTGTCGAGCATGTCGCCCAGCCGCTCGGAAAAGCCGCGCTCGGAGTCGATCACGAGGGCGATCAGGTCCGCGTCGGCGGCGCCGCCCCATGCTGCCGCGACCATCGCCCGGTCGAGCCTTCGCCGCGGCTCGAAAATGCCCGGCGTGTCGAGCAGGAGCACCTGCGCCTCGCCTTCGATGGCGACGCCCAGGATCCGGGTGCGGGTGGTCTGCGCCTTGGGGCTGACGATCGCCACCTTCTGGCCGACGATGGCGTTGACGAGGGTCGACTTGCCCGCATTGGGCGCACCGACGATCGCGACGAAACCGCAGCGCTGGCTCATCTCAGCCTCTCCAACAATGTCGCCGCGGCGGCGGTCTCGGCTTCCTGCTTGCTGCTCCCCTCGGCCGTCGCCTCGCCCTTGCCCTTGATCGACACCTCGACGGTGAAGCGCGGCGCATGATCGGGGCCGCTGGTCGCGACGACGGTGTAGACGGGCGGGCGCCTATTCTGGGCCGCGGTCCATTCCTGGAGCTCGGCCTTGGGATGCTTGGGCGGCGCCGACAGCCGGTCGACCCGCTCGCCCCAGGCGCTTCGGATGAAGCGCGCCGCCGCGTCCAGCCCAGCCTCGAGATAGAGGGCCCCGAGCAGAGCCTCGACCACGTCGCCGAGCACATTGTCGCTCTGGAAAACGCCGTCGTCCTGCGCCTGCTTGCCGAGGCGGAGGTGGGACGGAAGCCCGATCTCCCGCGCGATCTCGGCGCAGACGTCCCCCGTCACCAGCGAGTTCAAGCGCTGGGAGAGCTTGCCCTCGGCCTCGTCCGGATAGGTCTCTATCAGCCAATGGGCGGTGACCAGGCCGAGCACCCGGTCGCCGAGGAACTCCAGTCGCTCATAATGCTCGCTTCCGAAGCTCGAATGGGTCAGCGCCCGCTCGAACAGAGCGGGGTCGCGCGGGCGATGGCCGAACACCCGCTCCACCCAGTCCAGCGACTTGCCGTCCATCAGAAGGTGCCGCCCGTCCGGTCCCACCGCGCCGCGCTGAACCAGGTCCAGGGCTTGACCCAGCTCGCCGAGCCGTCGGTCGAGAAGAAGACGACGAAGGCGCGCCCGATGACGTTTTCCGCAGGCAGCAGCCCGACGCCCTTGCTGACGCTGTCCGGCGGGAAGCGGCTGTCGGCGCTGTCGTCGCGATTGTCCCCCATCATGAAATAATGGCCCTCCGGCACCACCACCGGAGCGGTATTGTCGGCGGGGGCATCGAGCTGGTCGAGCACGTCGTAGCTCTTTCCGCCGGGCAGCGTCTCGCGATAGCGCGGGTAGCGGCAATAAGCCTGGCCGTTCACCATCGCCGGCGGCAGGACCGCGTCGGGGCCGACATAGCGGCACGGGCTGTTGGGCGAACGCTCCAT
>VBAE01000015.1:0-2915 GCA_005882415.1 Alphaproteobacteria bacterium
AGCGTGAGCCCGGTCAACGACGCCCCGGCCGCTCCGGCAACCGGCTCCGTCACGACCGCCGAGGATTCCGCCTCCGCCGCAACCGCGATCGGCGCCAGCGATGTCGACGGGGATACGCTGTCTTACTCGGTCAAGCCCGGCTTCGGCGCGGCCCATGGCGGCGTCAGCTTCAACCAGGCCGCGGGCACCTACACCTATACGCCGGCGGCCAATTACAACGGCTCGGACAGCTTCACGATCCTCGTTTCGGACGGCAATGGCGGGACGACCGAGCAGGCCGTTTCCGTCAACGTCACTCCGGTCAACGACGCTCCGACCGCGCCGCCGACCTCTTCGGTCTCGACCGGTGAGGACACGCCGTCCGCCGCGACCGCAATCAACGCCTCCGACATCGATGGCGATACTCTGAACTATTCGGTCAAGCCCGGCTTCGGCGCCGCCCATGGATCGGTCAGCTTCAACCAGGCCGCCGGGACCTACACCTACAATCCGGCCGCCAACTATACCGGCTCCGACAGTTTCACCATTCTCGTCTCCGACGGACATGGCGGAACGGTGGAGCAGGCGGTCTCGGTCAGCGTCAGCCCGGTCAACGATGCGCCTACCGGGGTGACGGGGACCCTGCAAGCCAACGAATATGCCACCAACGGCACCGCCGTCGGCACCGTCGTCGGCCAGGATCCGGACAGCAGCAGCTTCACCTACCAGCTGGTCGACAATGCCGGCGGCCGGTTCGGGATGGACAATGCCGGCCATGTCACCGTCGCCGACGGCCTACTGCTCGATTATGAGCAGGCGAACCACCACACGATCCAGGTCAAGGTCACCGACGATCAGGGCGCCTTCGCCACCTATGCGATCGACGTCCAGGTGAACGACATCCACGGCGAGAACGTCACCGGCGACGCCCGCGACAATATCTTCGTCGGCGGGATCGAGGCGGACATCCTGAACGGCGCGGACGGCAATGACAGCCTCTACGGCGGCGGCGGCCAGGACCAGTTGACCGGCGGCAATGGCGACGACGTTCTGAGCGGCGGCGCCGGCGACGACATCATCGACGGCGGCGACGGCCAGGATATCCTCCAGGGCGGCCTCGGCCACGACACCCTCTCCGGAGGCGCCGGCAACGACGTGTTCGTGCTGGCGAAGGGCGAGGCCGACGGCGACACGATCTACGGCTTCTTCGGACGGGGGGCGGCGATCGGCGATTCGATCCAGTTGGTCGGCTATGCGGACGGGACCACCTTCACCCGCATCGGCAACGGATCAAGCACCTTGTGGGAGATCAACGACCACGGCTCGATCGAGCATGTCACCATCAACGCGACGGGAACGGTGTTCCCGACCGACTATCAGTTCCTCTAAGTCAGAGTGACAGCGCCTCCCGCCGTCCGAGGGTCCGTACTCGGTACCGGCAACGGCCATGACGAGGCGGAGAGGTGGTCAGGGCTAGGCGCGAGGAGGGAGCGATGCTGACGCATCGTGACCGACGAGCAACGACGCCATGGCCGCCTCTCCGCCTCGCCGCTTCGCGGTCGTCCGATGAAGGGCAGCGGCTACGTCGCGACGCTTGAGCGGGCAACCAGCCCGCCCTGCGCTCCGCTCCTTGCCGCTGCCCTTCTTCGGACGATCCTGGCCATTGCCGGTGCCGAGTACGGACCCTAATGGAAGCGGCGGGAGGAGCTTTATGAGCCTGAGAATAGCCGTGCAGATGGATCCCCTGGAGGGGATCAACGTCGCCGGCGATTCCACTTATGCGCTGATGCTGTCCGCCGCGAAGCGCGGCCACAGCCTCTTCCACTATCTGGCGCCCGATCTGAGCTATGTCGACGGCCGGGTCCGTGCCCATGGACGTGCGGTGCGCGTGACACCCGGCGCCGACCGCCATTTCGAATATCTCGGCGAGCCCCAGACCATCGACCTGGCCGACGAGGCGGACGTGGTGCTGATGCGGCAGGATCCGCCCTTCGACATCGCCTACATCACCGCGACCCACCTCCTCGAGCGCATCCAACCGCAAACCCTGGTGGTCAACGATCCCGTCTCGGTCCGCAACGCGCCCGAGAAGCTGTTCGTTCTCGATTACGCCCGCTTCATGCCGCCCACCCTGATCACCCGCTCCCTCGAAGACGTCCGCGCCTTCCAGGCCGAGCATAAAGAGATCGTGGTCAAGCCGCTTCACGGCAATGCCGGCGCCGCGGTGTTCCGGATCGGCCGCGACGGCTCGAACCTGGGCTCGCTGGTCGAACTGTTCGGCCACGTCTGGCCCGAGCCGTTCATGGTCCAGGCCTTCCTCCCCGCGGTGGCGGAAGGGGACAAGAGGATCGTTTTGGTCGACGGCAAGGTCGCGGGAGCGATCAACCGCCTCCCCGGCAAGGGCGAGATTCGCTCCAACCTCGCCGCCGGCGGCTCCGCCCATGCCACCGAGCTCAGCGCACGGGAGCAGGAGATTTGCGACGCGCTCGGCCCCGAGCTGTCGCGCCGCGGCCTGATCTTCGTCGGCATCGACGTGATCGGCGGCCATCTCACCGAGATCAACGTCACCTCGCCCACCGGGATCGTCGCCATCGACCGGTTCAACGGCACCGACACCCCCGCGCTCATCTGGGACGCGATCGAGGCGAGGCTGGGCTGATCATGTCCGAATGGGTGATCAACCTCGTCGACCAGACGCGCTATGTCGGCGTCTTCTTCCTGATGCTCGCGGAGACGATCTTCCCGCCGATCCCGTCCGAGGTGATCATGCCCGTCGCGGGCGTCGCCGCGGCGCGGGGGACGATGTCGCTCTGGGGCGTGATCCTGAGCGGCACCGCCGGGGCGATGTTCGGCAATTTCTTCTGGTATTTGCTCGCCCGGGTGATCGGCCTCGCCCGCTTCCGCCCGTTCATCGACCGCTTCGGACGCTGGCTGAC
>VBAE01000015.1:2941-4096 GCA_005882415.1 Alphaproteobacteria bacterium
GGGCCGGATGCTCCCCACCATCCGCTCGGTCATCTCCATCCCCGCCGGCCTGCTGCGGATGCGGCTCAAAAGCTTCCTCATCTGGTCCACCATCGGCACCGCCGCCTGGACCGCCTTGCTCGCGGTGGCGGGCTATTGGCTTGGCCGCAGCTTCCGCGAAGTGGAGAAAGTCGTCGGCCCGCTGTCAATGGCGGTCATCGCCCTGATCATAATCGCCTACATCTGGCGCCAACTCACCTGGCGCAGGCGGCACCCGGACTAAGCGCGGGGATGCGCGTTGCGGTAGACGTCGAGCAGATGCGCGGCGTCGACAGCGGTGTAGATCTGGGTCGAGCTCAGGCTGGCATGGCCGAGCAGTTCCTGAAGCGAGCGAAGGTCCGCCCCGCGTCCTAGCAGATGCGTCGCGAAGCTGTGGCGGAGGGCGTGGGGCGTCGTTCGCCCTGAGAGCCCAAGCCGCACCCGGGCGCCGCGGACCACCCGGCGGATCATCTCCCCGTTCAAGGGCCCGCCCCGGGCGCCGCGGAACAGCGGCTGGTCGCGCTCCACCCGGTAGGGCGACAGGGCCAGGTAGCGCTCGATTGCGGCTTTGACCTGCGGGAGGAGCGGCACGATCCGCGTCTTGTTGCGCTTGCCGGTGACGCTGAGCGCCTCGCCCAGCGGAAGCGCCGCGCCGGTGAGGCCGAGCGCTTCCGCCACCCGCAGCCCAGAGCCGTAGAGGAGCAGAAGCACCGCCTCGTCCCGCGCCGCGATCCACTCCGCGGTCGCACCTTCGCCCACCTCCTCGGACAGTGCCACCGCCTCGTCCGGCGAGATCGGCCGGGGAATGCTCCGCGCCTTTTTCGGCCCCTTGAGCCGCGGCGTCGCCCCCTCCCCGCCGGCGAAGGCAAGGAAGCCGCGAACCGCCGAGAGCTCGCGCGCCGCCGACGAATTGCCCAGCCCGTCCGTCCGCCGCCGGGCGAGGAAGGCGCGAAGATCGGATGCGGAGAGGCTGGAAAGGGCGGAATCGTCCACCGCCTCGCCCAAATGCCCGGCCAGGAAGTCGATCAGCCGATGCGCGGTCGCCCCGTACGCGCGCACCGTGTGCGGCGAGCGGCGGCGGTCGCGGCTGAGATGGTTCTGCCAGCGAAGCGCGGTCTGCCGCGCCGGGTGGTCGCT
>VBAE01000155.1:0-3958 GCA_005882415.1 Alphaproteobacteria bacterium
GGCGTAAGGCGGTTTGTCGAAGCCGCCCGGGCTCTTGGTAAAGATCTCGCAGCCGTCTTCGGTAATCCCCACCGCATGTTCGAACTGGGCGGAGAGGGTGCGGTCGCGGGTGACGGCGGTCCAGCCGTCCTCGAGCACCTTCACCGCCGACTTGCCGATGTTGATCATCGGTTCGATGGTGAAGAACATGCCGGGCTTCAATTCGGGCCCGGTGCCGGGGCGGCCGGCATGGACCACTTCGGGCGCGTCGTGGAACAGGCGGCCGAGGCCGTGGCCGCAGAAATCGCGGACGATTCCGTAGCGGTTGCGCTCGGCATAGGTCTGGATGGCGTGGCCGATGTCGCCCAAGTGGTTGCCCGGACGCGCCTGCTCGATGCCCAGCATCATGCATTCGTAGGTGACGTCGACCAGGCGCTTCGCCTTCACCGGCACGTCGCCGACCAGGAACATCCGGCTGGTGTCGCCGTGCCAGCCGTCGAGGAGGATAGTGACGTCGATGTTGACGATGTCGCCGTCCTTGAGCGTCCGCTCGCCCGGGATGCCGTGGCAGACGACATGGTTGATCGACGTGCAGCAGCTTCCGGTGAAGCCGCGATAGCCGAGCGTCGCCGGGACGCCGCCGCGCGCCTTCATCTCGCGGTACACGATGTCGTCTATCTCCTTTGTCGTCACGCCGGGGACGACATGGGGGACGAGCGCGTCGAGCACTTCGGCCGCGGCGCGTCCGGCCCGGCGCATGCCTTCGAAGCCCGCCGGCCCGTGGAGCTTGATGGTTCCGCTGCGGCTGACCACTTCGTCGCCGCTCACTGCCTGATATTGGGTCATTCGAGCGATATAGGCGCGCGGGACGCGAAAGACGAGGCTCAGTCGGCCTGCCGTTCCAGCCAGTCTGCCGCATAGGAAACCGGGTCGTCGACGTCGGCGGGAATGCGGACGTCGGGCGCGATTCCGTCCGGATCGACCGGGTCCTCCGGAAGCCGCATCGAGCGGGAGATCGCCCATTGCATCTTGAAGCGGCCCGACGGGCTGGACGCGGCGACGACATTGGCGAAATCGAGCACGCCGGCGGAATTCTTCTGGCCGAACAGGGTCGCCTTGCGGCTCTGGCGGGCGAGGAGGAGGAATTGCTCGCCGGTCGATCCCGCGCCGTCGATCAGAACCGCCACGCGCTTCGGGAAGGGGAGCACTTTGGCGAGCCGCTCGATCTCGAAGGGGCGCGGGTCGGGCTGCACATATTCGCCGAGGTGAGAGAGCATCAGCCTATTCTGCGCTTCGAGCTGCCCTGCCTGGCCGGGCTCGTCCGCCTTCAGGCGCTCGGCGATCTCGTGGCGAAGCCGGGCATTCTCCTCCGTCGCCCTCAGCTCCATGCCGATGGTGACGATCGGCCTGGTGTAGAGGAGGGGCACGAGCGGCCCATAGACATAGTCGCTGCCGCCGCCGTTTCGGCGAAGGTCGATGACGAGGTTGGGAGTCGAATCGATCTCGGGCTGGTGTGCGGCGATCAGTTCGCGCAGCGGCTTTGCGCGGCTGTCGCTGAAGTCGGGGATGCGGAGCCACAGGGTCTTGGGCGACAGGCGTTTCAGGAACAGCTCGCCGGTGGCGAACAGGCGGGCGGTAGCGTCGGGGTCGGTGGGCGCCGGCCATTCGCGGCTCCATCCGCCCCAATTGCCCATGTCGAGCACTTCGCCCCTGGCGGCGAGGCGGGCGACCTGCCTGGTCTCGCTATGGTCTCCGGCGCGGAAGACGCTGTCGAAGCCGCCGTCGGGGCGGCGGACGAAGTCGGCCTTCACCTGGCCGGGCTTCCAAGTGTCGGACCTGGTGGCGAGGACGACGGCCGTGTAGCGGCCCGGCCTGGAGCCGGAGCGCAGGACGCCGAGGCGGTAGCGGTCCTCGATCCGCCAGATGCCTTCGATCGGATCCCGCTTCGAGCCGAGCGCCTCCAGCTTCGCGCGGACCGACTGCTCCGTCCAGGGCAGGGTCGAGATGGCAGCCGGCGCGGGCGCGGAGTCGAGCCCGATCTGGGTGTGGCGGTCGTTGAAGAAGGCGAGCCACTCTTCGAGGATCGCGAGCAGCTCCGGGTCCGAAGCGGCCGGGGCCCTGGCGCGGAGGCGGGCGGTGAGGGCGGCGAGCTCCGCCTTCTTCGCGCCGACGACCTTGGTGTCCCATCCGGCATAATTGCGGGTGATGGTGTCGACGACGAAATCGAAGTCGGCGAGATTTCGCTGCGATTGGGCTCCGGGGACGGGTTTTGCGGGCGCGGCGGCAAGGGGCGCCGCGGCGGCCAGCAGGAGTGGGATCAGGAAGCGCATAAGGCGGTCTCCGCGCGTCTCAAGTGAACATCCCGTTTCGAAATCTACATGGCGGCGGGGAAGAGGCAAGCTACAAATGTAGCAGCTTCCGACGTTCCGCTTTGCCTTCGTCAGCACCGGCGCTAAGGCGCGGCCATGGCCGAAGAGCGTATCTGGACCGCAGCACTGCTCGTCATCGGCGACGAGATATTGTCCGGGCGGACGCAGGACAGGAACATCGCGCAGGTCGCGACCTGGCTCAATATCCAGGGCATCCGCCTGGCCGAGGTCCGGGTGGTGCCGGACGTTCGCGACAGGATCGCCGAGGCGGTGAACGCGCTTCGGGCCGGGAACGACTATCTGTTCACCACCGGCGGAATCGGCCCCACCCATGACGACATCACGGTCGATTCGATCGCCCATGCGCTGGGCGTTCCGGTCGTCGTTCATCCCAAGGCGCGGGCGACGCTGGAGGCTTATTATGCGAACCGCGGCGGGATCACCGAGGCGCGGCTTCGCATGGCGCGGGTGCCCCAAGGAGCGGAGCTGATCGAGAATCCGATGTCCGGCGCACCGGGCATAAGGGCTGCCGGTTCTGTCCGAGACGGTGGGCGGCTTCGTGCCCGAGAGCGAGGTGGCCGACATCCTCGCCTCGGTCGAGCGCGCCCATGAGGGCTGCCAGATCGGCAGCTACCCCTTCTTCCGCGACGGCCGGGTCGGCGCGAATTTCGTCGTGCGGTCAACCGAGCAGGCAACGCTCACCGCGTGCCTCGAAGACCTCGTCACCCGCCTCCGCGCCGACGGGCGGGAGCTGGTCCCGGGCGGGATTTAGAAGACGAAGTCGGCACCGACCATCGCGTGTCCGCCGTCGACCGAGACGAGGATGACCAAGTCCGCGGTGCCGCCGCCGTCGACGTCTCCCTCGACGATCCAGTCCGCGCCCGACTGATAGGCGCGAAGCTCGCCGGCGGCGCCGCTGAACGCGGCCGATCCGATGAAATTGAAGGCGTCGTTGGCGACCGTTCCGGCATTGGCGTCGACCTGGCTGAGGTCGATCCTGTCGCCGGTGTCGAAGCCGATGACATGGTCCATCGTCACGGAGTTGGACTCGGCGGTGCTGCGGACCAGGAAGCTGTCATTGCCGCCGCCGCCGTCCACCGTGTCGGCGCCGAGGCCGCCGGCCAGGATGTTGTTGCCGCTGTTGCCCGCGATGGTGTTGGCGAGCGTATTGCCGACGCCGGTCAAATTGCCGGTGCCGGTCAGGGTCAGGTTTTCGACACTGGCGCCGAGAGTGAAGGAAACGGACGAGAAAACGCTGTCGGTGCCGCCCAGGGCGCTGGTCTCGTTGGCGCGGTCGCCGGCATTGTCGACGATGTAGGTGTCGTTGCCGAGGCCGCCGTACATGAGGTCGATCCCGGCGCCGCCGTCGAGGACGTTGTTGCCGCTATTGCCGTTCAAGCTGTTGTCCGCGGCGTTGCCGGTGCCGTCGATGTTGCCCGAGCCGGTCAGCGTCAGCACTTCGAAATTGTTCAGGAGGGTATAGCTGAAGCTGGCCTGGACGGTGTCGGTGCCTTCGCCGGCCGCCTCATCGAGCGTGTCGGAGACGTCGATCACGAAGACGTCGTTCCCTTGCCCGCCGACGAGGATGTCGGCGCCGAGCCCGCCGTTCA
>VBAE01000155.1:4013-5520 GCA_005882415.1 Alphaproteobacteria bacterium
GCGCCCAGCTGATCGAGGACTGCACGGTGTCGGTACCGGCGCCCGCATTCTCGAGGGTCGTGTCGCCGGCGTCGTCCACCCAGTAGATGTCGTTGCCGAGGCCGCCGCTCATCGAATCCGCGCCGGCGCCCCCGGAGAGCGTGTTGTTGCCGCTGTTGCCGACGAGCACGTTAACCCCGGCATTGCCGACGCCCGTGATGTTGCCGGCGCCGGTCAGGGTCAGATTCTCGACATTGGCGGTGAGGGTGAAGGAGACCGAGGAATAGACCATGTCGGTTCCCCCGGCGGCGCTCAATTCGCTCGCCCGGTCGCCGGCATTGTCGACATAATAAGTGTCGTCGCCGAGGCCTCCGAACATGTTGTCGATGCCGGCGCCGCCGTCGAGGACGTTGGCCGCGCCGTTTCCGTTCAGCACATTGTCGGCGGCGTTGCCGGTGCCGTCGACCGCGGCGACCCCCACCAGGGTCAGCACCTCCAGATTGGCGCCCAGCGTGTAGCTGATCGAGGACTGGACGGTGTCGCTGCCCTCGCCGGTGAGCTCAGTGACGGAGTCGCCCGCGGAGTCGACCACATAGACGTCGTTGCCGAGGCCGCCGCGCATCTGGTCGTTGCCCGCGCCGCCGTTCAGAGTGTCGTTGCCGCCGAGGCCGTCCAGCGTGTTGTCGTCGCCATTGCCGGTGAGGATGTTGGCGAGGCCGTTGCCGGTACCGCTGATCGCCGGCGCCATCAGCGTCAGATTCTCGACATTGGCGCCGAGCGTATAGTCGATCCAGCTCACCACCGTGTCGGTGCCCTCGCCGGCAAGCTCGGTGACGACGTCGCCGGCATTCTCCACCCAATAGATGTCGGTGCCAAGCCCAGCCTTCATCGAGTCGCTGCCGGCGCCGCCCGACAGGGTGTTGTTGCCGTTATTGCCGATCAGGATGTTGTCGGACGCATTGCCGACGCCGTTTATGTTGCCCGCGCCCGTCAGGGTCAGATTCTCGACATTGGCTTCCAAAGCGAAGGAGACCGAGGCGAAGACGGTGTCGGTTCCGCCGATGGCGCTCGCCTCCTTGGCGCGGTCGCCGATCTGGTCGGCAATGTAGGTGTCGTTGCCGTCCCCGCCCCACATGATGTCGTTGCCGAGGCCGCCGTTCAGGACGTTGTTGCCGGCATTGCCGTTGAGGAGGTTGTCGAGGGCGTTGCCGGTGCCGTTCAGATTGGCGGCCCCGGTCAGCGTCAGGGTCTCGACATCCGCCGAGAGGGTGTAGGTGACCGAGGACATGACGATGTCGCTGCCGGCACCCGGCGTCTCGACCACCACGTCGTTGACGCTGTCGACGACATAGGTGTCGTTGCCGCCGCCGCCGCTCATCGTGTCGAAGCCCGCGCCGCCGTCGATCAGGTTCGCGGCGCCATTGCCCTGGATCGCGTTGTTCAAGGCGTTGCCGGTGCCGGCGATCGCGCCCGCGCCGGTCAGGGTCAGATTCTCGACATTGGCGGTGAGGGTGTAGCTGATAGAGCT
>VBAE01000245.1 GCA_005882415.1 Alphaproteobacteria bacterium
AACGAGTTCGAGCTGGAGGACGGGGTCAAGATCGTGTTCGAGGCGGGGGGTGCGTACCGGCCGGGCGACTATTGGATGATCCCGGCCCGGGTCGCGACCGGCGACGTCGAATGGCCGGGGCCGCCGGACCAGCCGGAGTTCCGGCTGCCGCACGGGCCGGTGCATTATTATGCACCGCTTGCGATCCGGGGGGCGACCGGCGTGCGCGACCTGCGCTGCTGCATCGCGCGCATTCCCTGCGTCAAGGCGGAGACGACCGTCACCGGCACTGCGACCACCAACGCGGTGGCGACCAGGGACAAGGCCGTGGTCAAGCCGAAATAGGCTCAGGCCTCCCAGCCGCCGCCCAGAGCGAGGAAGACCGAGACGAGATAGTCGGAGAGCTGCGCTTCGGCCTGGGCGAGCTGGGCCTCGGTCTGGGAGAGCGAGCGTTCGGCTTCGAGGACGATCTGGAAGGGCTCGCGGCCGGCGCGGTAGCGGAGGCGGGCGATGCGCGCGGCTTCGGCGCTGTTGGCGCGGGCGCGGCGGAGGGCGGAGACGCGGTCGAGTTCGTGGGCGTAGCGGGTTAGGGAACTCTCGGTCTCTTCGAGGGCGCCGAGCCAGGTGCCGTCGAAGCGGGCGAGGGCAGCCTTGGCGGACGCCTCGGCCTGGGCGATCCGGGCTCGGGCGACGCCGTTGGTCGGGATCGTCCAGCTGATCAGGGGCCCGAGGCCGAAGGTGATGCCGGAGCTCAGCGCACTCAGCGAATTGCCTGTGGAGCCCGCCGAGAGGCCGATGCGGATGTCGGGATAGAGGTCCGCGGTCGCCACGCCGATGCGAGCGGTGGCGGCGGCGAGTTCGCGCTCGGCGGCGCGAACGTCGGGACGGCGGGCGAGCAGGGTCGCGCCGTTGCCGACCGGGATCGGCCGGCTGAGCGAGGGCGAAGTCGAGCAGGTCGCGACCTCGCGCGGGAAGTCCGCCGGGGGCCGGCCGGTCAGCACCGACAGCCGGTAGAGCGCGGTCTGCCGCTGCGCCGCAAGCGTCGGAAGCGTGGAACGGGTCTGCTCGAGCTGGGCGCCGGCCTGGCCGCTCTCCAGAGCGGTGCCGCGGCCACCCGCCACCAGCCGGCGGGTGAGGTCGAAAGTCTCTTCCTGGATGCGGACGCTCTCTTGCGCGACGGCGAGCTGGCGCCCGGCGCTGCACGCGTCGGCATAGGCACGGGCGGTCTCGGCGGCGACGGTGATCCGGCTCAGGTCGAAGGCCGCCTGGACCGCCTCGACGTCCGCCCGGCTCGCCTCGGTGGCGCGGCGGATCCGCCCGAACAGGTCGAGCTGATAGCCGACGTCGAAGCCGCCGCTGAAGGTCGCACTCAGATTCTCACTGGTGGTCTCGCCGCCGGAGAAGGCCGCGGTCGGAAGCCGGGCGCCTCGTGTCTCGCGGAGCACCGCCCGGGCGCGCTCGAGGTTCGCCGCCGCGACCCTGAGGTCGGTGTTGGCGGTCAGCGCCTGCTCGACGAGCCGGTCGAGGACCGGATCGTTGAACAGGCTCCACCAGCGCCCGGCCGGCTCGTCGCCGGTGAAGGCGGGGGAGGCGGCGCTTAGGAATCCGCTCTGGGCCGGCACCGAAGGCGCGGGGGACTTATAGTCCGGCCCAACGGTGGTGCAGGCGGCGAGGGCGAGGGCGGACACCGCCGGGAGGAACAGGCGCTTCATCATTCGGCTCCGTCGGCGGCGGGCAGCGGATCGTGGGCGGTGCCGCCGTAAGAGGTTGGGTAAACGGCTTCCTTAGGCGGTCGCTTGGGCAGGAAGCGGCCGAGGCCGCGGCTCACCACGTAGAAAATCGGCGTGAAGATGAGGCCGAAGAAGGTGACGCCGAGCATCCCGAAGCCGACCGCCGTGCCCAGAGCCTGCCGCATCTCCGCGCCCGGCCCGACCGCGATTGCGAGCGGGATCACGCCGAAGATGAAGGCGAAGCTGGTCATCAGGATCGGACGGAGACGCGAGCGGGCGGCGCTGACCGCGGTGTCGATCGGGCTCATCCCGTGCTCCTCCTCCGCCTGCTTGGCGAATTCGACGATCAGGATGGCGTTCTTTGCGGCAAGTGCGACCAAAACGACCAAGCCGACCTGGGTCAGGATGTTGTTGTCCATGCCGCGAAGGACCACCCCGACGAGGGCGGCGAGGATGCACATCGGCACGATCAGGATCACCGCCAGCGGCAGGGTCAAAGCCTCGTACTGCGCGGCGAGGACCAAGAAGACGAACACCACGGCCAAGAGGAAGATCATCGCCGACGAGCTGCCCGCCGCCTGCTCCTGGTAAGCGAGGCCGGTCCATTCATAGGTCATGCCCTGGGGAAGCGTCTTGGCCGCAATCCCTTCCATCGCCCGGAGCGCATCGCCCGAGGAGACGCCCGGCGCCGCCGCGCCCTGAAGCTCCACCGCGGGGAAGAGGTTGTAGCGGACCACGCGGGCCGGGCCGCTGTCGTTCCTCAAGGTCGCGACCGCGGAGAGGGGCACCATCGCCCCGCTCGACGAGCGCACCTGGAGCCGGCCGATGTCGGAGAGGTCGTCGCGCGCGGTCGGTTCCGCCTGCGCGGTCACCCGGAAGGTGCGGCCGATCAGGTTGAAGTCGTTGACATAGGTCGAGCCCATATAGGTGCCGAGCGCCTCATAGACCTGCGACGGCTGGACGCCGAGCAATTGCGCCCGGTCCCGGTCGACGTCCGCCTGCACCCGCGGCGAGCCGGTGTTGAACAGGGAGAAGACCTGGGTGAGCTGCTTCGACTCGGCGGCGGCGCCCATCACCCCGAAGGTCGCGCTCTCCAGCGCCTTGTAGCCGGCGCCGCTGCGGTCCTGGATCATCATCGTGAAGCCGTTGCCGGTGCCGAGACCGGGCACGGCGGGCGGCGCGATGACGAACACGTTGGCGTCCTCGATTCCACCGGCGAGCGCGCCGGTCAGCGCCTTGGACAGCTCGTCGGCGGAGAGGCCCTTGCCGCGCTCGCCCCAGTCGGAGAGGCGCATGAACATCGTGCCCGAGTTGGACGCCTGGGAGAAGCTGGCGCCGTCGAGGCCCGCGAAGGTGGCGACGTCCACCACGCCGTGCTGGGCCTTGGCGATCTTGTAGGCGCGGTCGAGCACGGCGCTGGTCCGGTCGAGCGAGGAGCCCGGCGGAAGCTGGACGACTCCGATCAGCACGCCCTGGTCCTGCTCCGGGATGAAGCCGGTCGGGGTGGTGGTGAGGGTGAGGCCGGTCAGCGCGAGCAGGCCCGCATAGAGGATGAGCATGATGCCCGACTTGCGCACCACCTTCGCGGTCGTCCGGCCGTAGCGGTCGGACAGCCAGTCGAAGCCTGCGTTGAACTTGGCGCCGGCGACGCGCAGCGGCCGGGTCCAGCGGCTCCCACCTTCGCTCCCATGCTCGCGGTGCGGCTTGAGGAGCAGCGCGGCGAGCGCCGGCGACAGGGTCAGCGACACGATCAGCGAGATCAGCGCCGCCGCCGCGATGGTCACCGCGAACTGGCGGTAGAAGATGCCCGGGATTCCCCCGACGAAGGCGGTCGGAACGAACACCGCCGTCAGCACCAGGCCGATCGCGATGAGGGCGCCGGAGACTTCGCGCATCGTCCGGTGCGCCGCCTCGCGCGGGGTGAGGCCGCCCCGGATATGCTTCTCCACCGCCTCGACCACGACGATCGCGTCGTCGACGACGATCCCGACCGCGAGGACGAGGGCGAACAGCGACAGCGAATTGATCGAGAAGCCGAGCGCCAGCTGCACCGCGAAGGTGCCGACCAGTGCCACCGGAATGGCGAGGATGGGGATGATCGCCGCCCGCCAGGTCTGGAGGAAGACCATGACGACGAGCACCACGAGGATAATCGCCTCGACCAAAGTCTCCTGCACGCCCTCGACGGAGGCGGCGACATATTCGGTCGGGTTATAGGGGATGGAATAGACGATTCCGGGCGGGAAGTCCTTCGACGCGGCCTTGACCTCGTCGAGGACGAGCTGCGCCGCATCCAGCGCGTTCGATCCCGGCTGCTGGATGATGGCGAGTGCCACGCCCGGGCGGCCGGAGAAGGCGCCGCGAATGCCGTATTCCTGGCTTCCGAGCTCGACCCGGGCGACGTCGCGCACACGGGTGATCGCGCCCGAAGCGTCGGTCTTGATGACGACGTCGGCGAACTGGTTGGGGTCGTTCAGACGCCCCTGCACTTCGATCGGGAGCTGGAAGGCCGGGTTGCCGTTCGCATAAGGCGGCTGGCCGAGCGCGCCGCCGGCGACCTGGACGTTCTGGCTGCGGAGCGCCGTTACGATCTCGCCCGCGGTCAAATTGCGCGCCGCGGCACGGTCCGGATCGATCCAGATCCGCATCGCATAATTGCCGCCGCCGAACACCTGAACGCCGCCGACGCCCTCCAGCCTCAGCAGCCGGTCGCGAAGGTTGGTGTTGGCGTAATTGCCGATATAGTCGACGTCGATATTGGGGTCGGTCGAGGTCAAGGCCACGATCAGCAGGAAGCCGGTCGAGGCCTTGTTGACCGTCACGCCGATCTGGCGGACCTGCTCGGGAAGGCGCGGCTCGGCCAGCGCGACCCGGTTCTGGACCAGCACCTGGGCGGCGTCGAGGTCGGTCCCGGCCTTGAAGGTGACGGTGATCCCGGCCGCTCCGTTGGTCGAAGAGGAGGACATGTAGAGCATGCCCTCGACGCCGTTGATCTCCTGCTCGAGCGGCGCCGCCACCGTCTCCGCCATCGTTTCCGCGGACGCGCCGGGATAGGCGGTGTTGATGGTGATCGTCGGCGGCGCGATCTCCGGATATTGCGACAGCGAGAGCTGCGGATAGGCGAAGGCGCCGATCAGGGTGATGAACACCGCGATCACCGCCGCGAAGATCGGCCGCTCGATGAAGAATTTGGAGATGTTCATGGGGGCCGCTCCTCAGCGCGCCCGAGTGGCGATGGAGGCGGGCGCGGACGTAGGCGCGGACGGCGCCGGCTCGGGGCCTGCGACGACCGGGATCCGGCCTACGCGGGGGATCACCTTCTGCCCCGGGCGAGCGCGCTGGAGGCCGGCGATGATGATCCGCTCATTGGGCGCAAGGCCGCTCCGAACCACCCGCAAGTTTCCGGTCAGCGGGCCGAGTTCGACCGGCCGGGCGATCACCGTCCCGGCCTTGTCGACCACGTAGACCACCCGGCGGGCGGCGTCGGTGACGATCGCGGTGTCGGGCACCAGCAGGGCGCGATAGGACTGGGAGGCGGCGAGGCGCATATGGCCGAACATGCCGGGCTTGAGCAGGCCGGTCGGGTTGGGGACCACGGCCCGGGCGCGGACGGTGCCGGCGCCGGTGTTGACGACGGGATCGATGAAGTCGACCCGGCCGGCATGGACGTAGCTCGCTTCGTCCTGGAGCCGGATCCGGACCTGGCCGCCCGCCGCTCCGCCGCCGGCCTGGCGCTGGTACTTGAGGAGCAGCGATTCCGAGCCTTCGAAGGCGAAGTGGAGCGGGTCGGTCGAGACGATGGTGGTGAGCACAGTCTGGTCGGCGGTCACCGAATTGCCGGGGTCGACCCGTCGCTCGGAGACCTGGCCGGAGATGGGCGCCACCACCCGGGTGAAGCCGACATTGAGCTGCTGGGCGCGGATCGCGGCGCGGGCGGCGGCGACGTCCGCCTCGCCGGTGCGCACCGCCGCCTGGCGTTGCTCGACCTCCTCGGTGCTCGCCGCCCGCTGCGAGGCGAGGGCTCGGGAGCGGGCGAGCTCGGTGCGGGCATTGGCCAGGGTCGCCTGCGCGCGGGCGAGCTGCGCCTGCGACTGCGCCAGCGCCGCCTGCGAAGGCCGCGCATCTATCGTGAAGAGGAGCTGGCCCTTCTCGACATATTGCCCGTCGCGGAAGTGGACGGCCTGCAGGAAACCGGTCGCGCGCGGCTTCACCTCGACATTCTGGATCGCCTCGAAGCGGCCGACATAATCGTCCCAATCGACCACGTCCTGGGCGATCGGCGCGGCGACGGTGACCGGCATGGCCGGGGGCGGCCCGGCCTGTTCCGCGTCGCTGCCGCCGCAGCCGGCGAGCGCAAGCGCGAGCAGGAACGGGAAAAGGACGCGCTTCGCGGCGGATCGAATCGTCGGCATGCTGGGCTTTCGCGTGAGTCTGGTCAGGCCGGCACGGCGGCCGGGGCTGGCGAACTAGGTTCCTGTTCAGGACCTGTCAACGGGTGTAGACATAAAAAGTCCACAAGTGTTGACATTTCACCGATCCGGAGCGATCCGGACGGCCTGGAGAGACCATGACCCCCCGTGCCAAATGCTCCGCCTCGACCAAGGAGATGCTGCTCGTCTCCGCCCGGCGGCGCTTTTTAGAAGAGAGCTATGAGAATGTCGGCCTCCGCGACATCGCCCGCGATGCGGGCGTCGATGTCGCCCTCGTCGGCCGCTATTTCGGATCGAAGGAGCAATTGTTCCACGAGGTGCTTCGCGGCACGCGCTGCCAGTGGCTCGATACGTCGATCCCCGAGGCCGATCTCCCCGCCTTCCTCGCCGAGATGGTCCTTCGCACCGACGAGGCGGAGGACCGGGAGGATCTCGACCGGCTTCTCCTGATCCTGCGCTCCGCCTCCTCGCCCCAGGCTTCGGCTTTGGTCCGAACGGCATTCCGGGAAGACGTGATCGAGCCGGTCGCGCGGATGCTCTCCGGCCCGGATGCCGAGCTCCGGGTGGCGACGGCGTTCAGCATCCTCACCGGCATTTCGGTGATGCGCACCTTCATGGCGGTCGAGCCTTTGGCCGGGTGCGAGCGCAAGATGCTCGAGGCGCGGCTCACCCATCTCCTCGGCGAGGCGCTCGCCGGGGCTTGAAGCCGGCTCCCGCGGGCCATAGATAGGTGTTGCGGGCCGGGCCCCTCTGGCGAACGTCAAGACGTTCGTGATGTCGGACCGCATCGGGTAAGCTCCGATGCGATCAGGCGGGTCCACTCCTCCTAACATCCCATCGCAGCGAAACCCGATCGATGAAGCATCGATCAGGAGCAATGACTGTGAACCCCTTCCTCTACAGACTGACCGTCGTCCACCGCCGGCTCGACGACGAGATCCGCCGCGAGCTGCGGCGCCGGCTGCCCGACAGCTTCCGCCTGCTGAGGCTCAAGAAGCTGAAGCTTGCGGTGAAGGACCGCCTCCACGGCCACGTCCTCCAGCCGCGGAGGGTCTGACCATGAACCGACCCCTCGCAACCCCCCGCCCGCGCGGCGACGCCCGGACGGAAGCCGCATTCGACGCGGGCCTCCGCCGGCACATGCTGTCCATCTACAACAATATGGGCCTCGGCCTCATCGTCACCGCCTTGGTGGCGATGGCGGTGGCGAGCACGCCGGCGCTCTACGGGCCGATCTTCGGAACGCCGCTCAAATGGGTGGCGATGCTCGCACCGCTCGCCTTCGTCTTCTTCCTGTCCTTCCGGATCGAGCGGATGAGCCTGGCCACGGCCCGGCTCACCTTCTTCGCCTTCGCCGGCGCGATGGGCGTGTCGATGGCGAGCATCTTCCTCATCTTCACCGGGGCAAGCATCGCGCTCACCTTCGCGGTCGCCGCCGCGACCTTCCTCAGCGTCAGCCTGTGGGGCTACACGACCAAGGCGGACCTCTCGGGCTGGGGCAGCTTCCTGTTCATGGGGCTGGTGGGGATCGTCATTGCCGGGATCGCGAACCTGTTCTTGGGCTCGTCCGTGCTCCAGCTCGCGGTCTCGGCGATCGGGGTGCTGGTCTTCACCGGCCTCACCGCCTGGGACACGCAGCGCCTCAAGTCCGAATATGTCCATTTCGCCGGGACGGAGCATGCCGAGAAGCTCGGCGTGATGGGCGCGCTGTCGCTCTATCTGAA
>VBAE01000246.1 GCA_005882415.1 Alphaproteobacteria bacterium
TTCGCCTCGAACACCGCGAGCTGAGCCGCGAAGGCGCGTTGGAAGGCGGGGCGGGCTTCGGCTCTGGCTATGTAGGCGGCGATGTTCGGAAACTCTTCCAGCAGGCCGGAGGGGGCGAGACGGCGGAGGACGCCTACCATCATGAGGTCGCCGGCGGTGAAGGTGGCTTCCAGCCATTCGGAGTCGCCGAGATAGGCCGAAAGCTCGCCGAGCCGCAGCCGGATGCGGTCGTTGAGCAGGGGCAGGCGCTCTTCGTACCAGCTCCTGTCGGTCTCGGTGAGCGTTGCGGCCGAGCGTTCGACGATCGGCGGCTCGACGGTGCTCAGAGCGGCGAAGATCCAGGCTATCGCGCGGGCCCTGGCGGCGGGGTCGTCGGGGAGCAGGCCGGGGTGGCGCTCGGCGATGTGGAGGACGATGGCGCCGGACTCGAAGAGGGCGATGTCCCCTTCCTCATAGGTCGGGATCTTGCCGAAGGGGTGGAGGGCGAGGTGGGCGGGCTGCTTCAGCTCCTCGAAGGAGAGCAGGTGGACATAATAAGGCTGGCCGACTTCCTCGAGCGCCCAGCGGACCTGCATGTCGCGCGCGAGTCCCTGGCCGCGGTCGGGGGAGTTTGCGAAGGCGGTGATGGTCGGCTTCATTTGGAGGCTCGCTTCTCAAGGTTCTGAGCGACTGCGGCGCGGACGAGGGTCTTGAACGCTTCCTCGTCGACGTTGTCGCCTTCGCCGAGGTCGATGGCGCGCATCGCATTTCCTTCGAGGCTGGCGTTGAACAGGCCGGTCGGGTCTTCGAGCGGCGCACCGTTGCCGAAGGTGATCTTGACCTTCCCCTTGAACACGCCGCCGGTGCAGAGGATTCCCGCGCGCGACCAGGTCGGGACCCCGGCCGGGTTGGTGGGTTTGCGCCACTTCACCTCCTCGACGATTTCCGGGTCCGCGGCGAGGATCAGGGCGCGCATACGGGCCAGAGTCTCACCCCGCCAGTCGCCGACCTTGGCGATCATCGCGTCGATTTCGTCGGATGCTGCCATGGCTGCCCCCTAATGGTTGTGGCGCGGCGGTTTCGTCGAGGTGCCGCGATATTTGAGCGCGAAGTCGAGCACGCCGCCATCGGAGAGCTGCCCGGTCTTTCCGCGGTAGAGTTCTTCCCAGGGCGTGTTGCTCGGCGTGACCGGCGGGGCGCCTTCGGCCTGGCGGCGGGCGATCTCGGCCTCGTCGACCAGCGCGTCGCAGCGGCCGGCATTCAGGTCGATGCGGATCGTGTCGCCGGTGCGCAGCCAGGCGAGGCCGCCGCCCGCGGCGCTCTCCGGCGAGGCGTTGAGGATGGAGGGGCTGTCGGACGTGCCGGACTGGCGGCCGTCCCCCAAAGTGGGCAGGCTGGTGATCCCGCGCTGGAGGAGGGCGTCGGGCGGCTGCATGTTGACCACTTCCGCCGAGCCCGGCCAGCCGAGCGGGCCGGCGCCGCGGATGACGAGGATGCAATTCTCGTCGATGGCGAGGGCGGGGTCGTTGATCCTATGGTGATAGTCGTCGGAGCCGTCGAACACGATCGCGCGTGCCTCGAACACGCCTTCCGCGCCGGCTTTGGAGAGGTAGCGGCGGCGGAATTCTTCGGAGATGACGCTCGTCTTCATGATCGCGAAATCGAAGAGATTGCCCTTCAGCACGAGGAAGCCTGCACGTTCGCGCAGGGGGGCGGAATAAGTGAAGATCACCTCGCGGTCGCTCGCCTCGCGGCCTTCCAGATTCTCTGCCTGGGTGCGGCCGGTGACCGTGAGTGCGGAGCCGTCGAGCTTTCCGGCCTGGAGCAGCTCCCACATCACCGCGGGGACTCCGCCGGCGCGGTGGAAGCGCTCGGAGAGATATTGCCCGGCGGGCTGCATGTTGACCAGCAGAGGGAGGTCGTAGCCGTGGGCCATCCAGTCCTCATGGCCGATCTCGACCCCGGCGTGGCGGGCCATTGCGACGATGTGGGGCTGGGCGTTGGATGAGCCGCCGATGGCGGTGTTGAGCCGGATCGCGTTCAGGAACGCTGTGCGGGTCAGGATCCTGGACGGGCGCAGGTCTTCGAAGGCCATGTCGACGATCCGGCGGCCGGTCTCATAGGCCATCTGGCCGCGCTCGCGGTAGGGGGCGGGGATCGCCGCGTTGCCGGGGAGCGACATGCCTAGCGCCTCGGAAATCGCGTTCATCGTCGAGGCGGTGCCCATCGTGTTGCAATGGCCGGCGGAGGGAGCGCTGTCGGCGGCCCGGCGGAGGAACTCCTCCTCGTCGATCTCGCCCGCGCCCATCAGCCGGCGGGAGCGCCAGATGACGGTGCCGGAGCCGACCAGCTCGCCGTCGTGCCAGCCGTCGAGCATCGGGCCTCCAGACAGCGTGATCGCCGGGATGTCGACGGTCGAGGCCGCCATGATCGAGGAGGGGGTGGTCTTGTCGCAGCCGGTGGTGAGGACGACGGCGTCGATCGGATAGCCGTTCAATATCTCGACCAGGCCGAGATAGGCCAGGTTGCGGTCGAGGGCCGCCGTGGGGCGGCGGCAATTCTCGAAGATCGGGTGGAGCGGGAATTCCATCGGAATGCCGCCTGAGTCGCGGATGCCGGCGCGGATGCGGTCGGCGAGCTCGAGGTGGATTCGGTTGCACGGAGCGATGTCCGAGCCCGACTGGGCGATGCCGATGATGGGCTTGCCGCAGCGCAGCTCGTCCGGCGTGATGCCGTAATTCATGAAACGCTCGAGGTAGAGCGCCGCCATATCGCTCCGCCCGGGCGCCGCGAACCACTCGCGGGAGCGGAAGGGACGGACGGGGGTGCGGGTCATGATGCGTAAGTCCTCCCTGCGAGCGAAGCTCGTGGGGAGGGGGACCGCCTGAAAGGCGGTGGAGGGGCTTACCGGCGCCCCTCGCCCCTCCACCAGGCTTCGCCTGGTCCCCCTCCCCATCGCTGCGCGACGGGGAGGAATATTTAGCCCTCCATCTGCTCCAGTTCCTTGCCCTTGGTCTCGTGGATGAACTTGCTCACGAGGAAGAAGCTGATCACCGCACACACCCCGTAGAAGGTGTAGCTGGTGGCGAGGCCGAGATTCTTGGCCATGCCGGGGAAGGTGAAGGAGACGAGGAAGTTCGCGAACCACTGGAAGAAGCCGGCGACAGCCAGCGCAGAGCCGCGGATCTGGTTGGGGAACATCTCGCCCAGCATGACCCACATCACCGGCCCCCAGGAGACGTTGAAGAAGATCACGTAGAGGTTGGCGGCGACGACGGCGATCATGCCGAGGTCCTTCGACAGGACGAGCTTGCCCTCGGGGTCGAGCGAGCCGTGGCTGAAGGCGTAGACCATCACGAACAGGGTCACCGCCATGCCCGCCGAGCCGATCAGGAGCAAAGGCTTGCGGCCGATCTTGTCGATGACGGCGATGGTGATGAAGCAGGCCGCGATCGAGACGGCGCCCGACACGATGTTGATCAGCAGGGAGTCGCTCTCGCTGAAGCCCGCCAGCTGCCAGAGCGTCGCGCCGTAATAGAAGATGACGTTGATTCCGACGAGCTGCTGGAACACCGCCAGCATGATTCCGACCCAGACGATGGGGCGGAGGCCGAGCAAGCTCCGCCCCCCCGCCGGTGCCATCACCTCGCTCAGCCGGGGGCGGTGGTCCTCGCTGAAGGTCGCGCGGATCTCGCCGAGCTTCGCGTCCGCGACCTCGCTTCCGAACAGCCTGGTGAGGACGGCGAGGGCGGCGGTGTTACGGCCCTTGGAGACCAGATAGCGGGGGCTCTCGGGAATGAGGAAGAGGGCGATCAGGAAGATCGCCGCCGGGAGCGCCTGCATCAGGTACATCCAGCGCCAGGCTTCGATTCCGCCCCAGAAGGTGGCGGTCGACTCGCCCGCGGACGCGGCCAGGAAGTAGTTGACGAGGAAGGCCGCGGTCAGACCGGTGATGATCATGATCTGCTGGACGGTCGTCATCCGGCCGCGGATGCTGGCCGGCGCGACTTCCGAGATATAGGCCGGCGACAGCACGCTCGCCGCGCCGACGGCCATTCCCCCCATGATCCGGGCGGCCACGAACAGCAAGTGGCTGTGGGCGACGCCCTGAAGGATGGCTCCGATCAGGAAGAGGAGGGCGGCCAGCATCATCGTGTTGCGCCGGCCCATCAGGTCGGCGAGGCGGCCGGCGAAGAAGGCGCCGATGAAGCAGCCGATGAGAAGCGAGGCGACGGTGAAGCCGAGCCCGTTGCTGGGCGAGAAGCTGCCGGGGACGAGATTGAATGCGGCGGCGAGCCCGTCCTGGGTGCCGTTCACCGCACCGCTGTCATAGCCGAACAGGAAGCCGCCGATCGTCGCGACCGCAACGATCGCGCCGATAAAGCCCATGTTCGCGCGTCCCGCGCTCGCTTCGGTCATTGCACTCTCCCCTTTGGTGCCCCGATTCGGGCGTTCTTATGAAGCGATGTTAGCGTTAACTTCGGCCGCGCCGCCAGTAGGCAATTTGCGCGGCGCCTATTGGCTGTGGCGCAGGCGTAGGGTGGCGGCGGATTGGCTGGGGCGCTGCACCTTCAAGGTCTCGCCGGGCGCGGCCGAGGATTCGCGAACGATGAGGTCGTGCTCCAGCACCCGCTCCGCGGCGCGGCGCTGCGATCCGGAGCGGCGGGCGCGAAGATCGGTGAGGAGCAGGTCCATCGCAGCTTCGGCCATCGCCGCGATCGGCTGCTTCACCGTGGTGAGTTCGGGCCAGATGGTGGTGGCGAGCGAGGTGTCGTCGAAGCCGACGACGCTCAGATCGCCCGGCACGCTGAGGCCGCGGCGGTGGGCGACGCTGACGGCGGCGGCGGCCATGTCGTCATTGCTCGCGAAGATCGCGGTCGGCGGGTTGGGCCGGGCGAGAAGGCGCTCGGTCGCGACGAGGCCGGAGCGGTAGGTGAAATAGCCCTGCTCGACATAGGCCGTAGCGGGGTCGAGGCCGGCTTCTGACAAAGCAGCGGCGAAGCCGCGGGCGCGGTCGTGGCTTGCGACATGGTTGGGGTGGCCCTTGATCAGGGCGATGTTGCTATGGCCGAGTGCGATCAAATGCCGCGTCATCTCCGCGGCGGCGGCGAAGTCGTCGATCCGGACGTTGAGGCTGTCCTCCTCCGGCTGGCCCATGGCGACTGTGACGACGGGGATTCCGATCGCGGCGAGCTCGCGCAGGATCGGGAGCGATTCCGACAAAGGCGGGGGCAGGATGACGCCTTCGACGTCGCTGGTCGCGAAGCGGCGGGTGACCTCGGCCTGCTCGCCGCCATCCTCCGATTCGCAGCTCTCGATAACCAAGTGGCAGCCGGCGCGGCGGGCGGCGTGGAGGGCGCCGATCAGGAACTGGCTGAGATAAGCGGCGGAGGGGTTGGCGTAGAGGAGGCCGATATGGGTTGCTTCGCCGGCGGCAAGGCTTCGCGCGGCGGTGTTGGGCGAGTAATTGAGCTTGGCGACGGCTTCGAGGACTGCGTTGCGGGTGGTCTCGCGGACGTTCTTGCCGCCGTTGATGACGCGCGACACAGTCATCGCCGAGACTCCGGCGGCGCGTGCGACATCCTCGATCGTGATCGTTCCGCGGCTGCGCCGGCTGGGCCTGCTCATTTCGTCCCCTTTGCCCATAAAGCCTATGTTGAGCCGGGGCCGGATGCAAATGGTCTCGGCGCCCGACTCGCGTTGACGCTTCGTCGGGGCGGCGACTATGGTAGCGCTACCAAAGACTCCGGCGGCACGACCGGAAGGGCAGGGAGAGCGATGATGATCGGCAGCGGCGCGCGCGTACGCAGGGGCTTCAATGCGTGGATGCTTCTGGCGGGGGTCGCGTCGGCGGCGGGGCTGATGGCGGTCTCCTCCGCGTCCCCGGCCAAGGCGGTGCGGGCGGCCGCGGCGCAGCAGCCGCTCTACAAGGACGCGACCCAGCCGGTGGAGCGGCGGGTCGAGGATCTGCTCCAGCGGATGACGCTGGAGGAGAAGGTCGCGCAGCTCGTCACGCTCTGGGAGCATAAGGACAAGGTTCAGACACCGGCCGGGGCCTTCGACGCGGCCAAGGCGAGCGTCGCTTTCCCCAATGGCCTGGGCCAGATCGCGCGGCCTTCCGACAAAATACGCGGCTCGGAATCCCGATCCTGATGCACGAGGAGGCGCTTCACGGCTATGTCGCCCGCGGCGCGACCAGCTTTCCGCAGGCGATCGGCCTTGCCAGCACTTGGGACCCGGAGCTGCTGACGCGGGTCTTCTCGGTGGCGGCGCGGGAGATGCGGGCGCGGGGCGCGACGCTGGCTCTGGCGCCGGTGGTCGACGTCGCCCGCGATCCGCGCTGGGGCCGGATCGAGGAGACTTATGGCGAGGACCCGTATCTCGTCAGCGAGATGGGCCTTGCCGCGATCCGGGGGTTCCAGGGCGAGACCCTGCCGCTGAAGCCCAACAAGGTGTTCGTGACTTTGAAGCACCTGACCGGCCACGGCCAGCCGGAGAGCGGCACCAATGTCGGCCCGGCCAATCTCGGCGAGCGCGAGCTTCGCACCAACTTCTTCCCGCCGTTCGAGCGGGCGGTGAAGGAGCTTCCGGTGCGCTCGGTGATGGCGTCGTACAACGAGATCGACGGCATTCCCTCGCACGCCAATCGCTGGCTTCTGACCGAGGTGCTGCGGGGCGAATGGGGGTTCAAGGGCGCGGTGGTCAGCGACTATTTCGCGATCAAGGAGCTTGCCGGGCGGCATCATATGTTCGCCAATCTGGACGACGCCGCCGTGCGCGCGCTGGACGCGGGCGTCGATTCCGAGACTCCGGACGGGGAGGCTTATGCCAATCTTCCCGCGCTCGTCCGCTCCGGGCGGGTGCCGATGGCGGCGGTCGACACCGCGGTGCGCCGGATGCTGGAGATGAAGTTCGAGGCGGGGCTGTTCGAGAACCCTTATGCCGACGCCAAGGCCGCCGAGAAGAAGACTGCCACCCCGGACGCGATCGCTCTGGCCCGCGAGGCGGCGCGGGAGGCGATGGTGCTCCTGAAGAACGACCAGGGCGTGCTGCCGCTCGACGCGGGCAAGATCAAGCGGCTGGCGGTGCTCGGCACCCATGCCCGCGATACGCCGATCGGCGGCTATAGCGACGAGCCGCGCCACGTGGTGAGCGTGCTCGAAGGCCTTCAGAACGAGGCGAAGGGCCGCTTCGCGGTCGACTATGCCGAAGGCGTGCGGATCACCGAGAAGAGGGTGTGGGCCGCCGACGAAGTGAAATTGGTGCCGGAGGAGGTCAACCGGCGGCTGATCGCCGAAGCGGTGGAGACGGCGAAGAAGGCGGACGTGGTCGTGATGGTGCTCGGCGACAATGAGCAGACCAGCCGCGAAGCCTGGGCCGACACCCATCTCGGCGACCGCTCCTCGCTCGATCTGATCGGCCAGCAGGAAGATCTCGCACGCGCCGTGCTGGCGCTCGGCAAGCCGACGGTGGTGATCCTGCTCAACGGCCGGCCTTTGTCGGTGAACTATCTCGCCGGGAATGCGCCGGCTCTGATCGAGGGTTGGTATCTCGGGCAGGAGACCGGGAATGCGGTCGCGGACGTGCTGTTCGGTCGCTCCAATCCGGGCGGCAAGCTGCCCGTCTCGATCGCGCGCAATGTCGGGCAACTGCCCATCTTCTACAACAGGAAGCCGACCGCCCGGCGCGGCTATCTGTTCGACACGACGGCGCCGCTTTATCCGTTCGGCTACGGCCTCAGCTATACCAGCTTCGAGGTCGGGGCGCCGAAGCTTGCCCGGGACTCGATCGCAGTCGGCGAGAGCGTCAAGGTCAGCGTCGATGTCGCCAACACCGGCCGCCGAGCGGGCGACGAGGTGGTGCAGCTCTATGTGCGGGACGAGCAGGCTTCGGTGACCCGGCCGGTGATCGAATTGAAGCGCTTCCGGCGGGTGACTCTGCAGCCGGGCGAGCGGCGGACGGTGACGTTCGAGCTGAAGCCGGACGACCTCGCTTTGTGGAACGTCGACATGAAGCGGGTGGTGGAGCCGGGCGATTTCACCATCTCCGCCGGGCCGAATTCCGTCGACCTCAAGGCGGCGAAGCTGACCGTTACCGGGTGACGAGCGCGAAGCGGGTGGCGTTGCCGGGCTCGTCCTGCAAATCCTCCTGGAGAATGTTGAGGCCGTAGATCTTGGCCGCCGCCTCCGAGGCGAGCGCCGCCTTGTGGGATGCGATCAGGTCGCGGGCGGCGATGGCGGTGTTCGGCGCCTCCTCGGTGTCGAGGCCGAGCCGGGACAGGCTCCAGGCGCATTGCTTGAGCGCCATGATGTGGCTGACCGCGATCGTCAGGTCTTCCAGGCTGGAGCCGGGAAGGGCGAGCAAATGGAGCCGGATCGGGAGGCTGTGCTCCTCCGCGACCCGGAGGCCGGAGGCGGCAAGCGCTGCCATCGCTTCCTCGACCGGCCCGGCGATACTGTTTTCGACGGGGAGGATGGCGGCGTCGGCGGTCCGGGAGGAGACCATGTCGAGCGCCGCGGCGAAGGTCGGGCAGGCAACGGGCTCGGGGCTCGGGGCGAAGCGCCAAGCGGCCTCATGGCCGAAGGCGCCCGGCGCCCCTTGATAGGCGATCCTCACGCGGCGAGCGCGCGTCCCGCAAGCCGGCCGGCGACTTCGGCGGCGAGCTCCAGCGCCTGGCTCCGGTTCAGCCGCGGGTCGCAATGGCTGCGGTAGCGCGTGCCGAGATCGGCTTCACCCACCGTGCCGCCGACGCATTCGGTGACGTCGCCGCCGGTCAGCTCGAGGTGGATTCCGCCGGCATGGACGCGCTCGGCTTGCGCGATGTCGAGGAAGGCGCGGGTTTCGGCGATGATGTCGGTCAGGTGGCGCGTCTTGGTGCCGCCGGAGCTGCGGCCGTTGCCGTGCATCGGATCGATCGCCCAGACCACGTTCCGCCCCCGCACCGCCCGCATCAGGCGCGGGAGGTGGCGGCCGATCGCGCCTGCGCCGAAGCGGCCGATGAGGAGAAGGCGGCCGGCCTCGTCGTGCGGGTCGAGCCGGTCGCAGAGGCGGCGGAGCTCGTCGGCGCTCATCGTCGGCCCGCATTTTAGGCCGATCGGATTGGCGATGCCGCGCGCATATTCGACATGGGCGCCGTCCAGTTGCCGGGTGCGGTCGCCGATCCAGAGCAGGTGCCCGGAGCCCGCCCACCAGCGGCGGGTGGCGGCGTCGAAGCGGGTCAGCGCCTGCTCGTTGTTGAGCAGCAGCGCTTCGTGGCTGGTCCAGGTCGGTCCGGCATCCGCCACTGCATCCAGGCCGCCGAGCAGGGCCGCGGTTGCGCGGGACTGGCGGTGGGCGCGGAGCAGGCGCTCGGGCTCGGGGGTGCGGGCGGCGTGGGTGAAGTCGGCGCCGTTAACCGCGTCGCCGCGATAGGCGGGGAGGGTGAGGCCGTCCCGTGTCTCGAGCAGCTCGGAGCGCGGCTTCGCGAACTGGCCGGCGATGCGGGCGAGGCGGATCACGTCCTTACCCGACGCGTGGGCGATCGTCGCCGCCATGTCGAGCAGCAGGGAATGGGTGCCGACGACCTTTTCGCTGCCGAATTCGGCGAAGCTCTCGGCGCAGTCGCCGCCCTGGATCAGGAAGCTGCGGCCCGCCGCAACGTCGGCGAGGGCGGATTTGAGCGGGAGGGTGGAGGGGAGGGTGACGACCGGCTCCGCTTGGGCGAGTTCCTCCTCGACCCGGGCGAGAGAGCCGGCGTCGGGCCAGGCGGGCATCTGTGCCGCCTTGTGCTGCCGCCAGGAAGCGGGGGTCCAGGCGGGGGCCAAAGCGGGCGGCTTCAGCCAGTCCGCCGCGGCGACACGCCCGGCGCACCAGGCGAGCGGGGTTCCGTTCGCGGCGTCGATGCGGTCGAACAGGGTGAGAGCGCCGCACTCGATCGGCGCGGGGAGGATTGCGATCGCCTCGCTGGTGCGGGCGGCATCCAGCGCGTCGGCGAGGGTTGCGGCTTGGGAGAGCTGCATGGCCGAGCCGTAGAGGCGGCGCAGCGGGGCTTCAAGCCGGAGCGGATCGAGGCCGGGGGCGAGGATGATCTCCGTCCGGCGCTGGGCCTGGAGACTGTGCGCCATCAGCTCGCGCCAGATGTCGGCGACAGCCTCGGGAGAAGCGTGCACCGCGCGGCCCTGGAGGCGGGCGACGATCTCGGCCTGGCGGCGCGGGCGAAGCGCCAGAGTGCCGCCGCCCTCGTCGGCCTTGGCTTCGGCGATTGCGGCGGTCGCGGCGAGGCGGCAGTCGATCAAAGCGAGGATCGCGTCGTCGAGTGAATCGAGCTCGGCGCGCAGTGCGGCGAGCGGCATGTGTCTGGTCATGGGACCCTTCTCTTCGCCGCCCGCGCCCGCAAAGGAGCAGCCGGAAACGGCGCTTTCAGCTCAGAATTTGAAGAAGTTCAGCGACGGATTTCCCGGCACGCCCTCAGGCGTACCGGCCGCTAAACGAGCTGATAAAGAAGGTGCGGGCCGAGGAGCGGGCGGTAGTCTGTCCGTTCGTCATGGCGTCGTCCCCGATCGGCCGAAGCTGGCCGCCACTGGAAGCTGCCTGCCGGTCTCCTATCTGTCAAGCCGTTGAATTTATCGGAGACGGAGCTCGGCGCAACCGGGCAACGGCCGCGGACGGAGCGTGGGATGTCGTAGTGCCCATTCATCATGCCGACGGAGGGACCCATCATGGTAGTACTTTGATGGGAACCCCGATCCGGCATCCATGAACACGGATCGGGACAAGTTCTCGCTGACCTGTGTTCATGGATCCCGGGTCGAGCCCGGGATGACGGGGTCTCGTTAGCTGATGCTGATGTCCGTCACGTAGAATTGCGGGATTTCGGCGTCGCTGGCGTTCTGGAACCAGAGGCCGTCGAGCTGGATGTTGCCGGCGCCCAGCTGGGAGAGCGGGGTCTCGACCTGGGTCCAGCCGTCGGCCTTCAGGGTCAGGAGCTTGCCTTCGCCGACGATCTTGCCGCCGGAGATGGCGAAGATGCGCACCTTCTGCCCGCCGGGAGCGCCGCCCTGGATGAGGAAGCTCAGCTTTTTATACGGCGCGGTCGCGATGGGGTCGTGGTGGAGGTAGAGCGCCTGCCAGGGGCCGGCATCGACCCGGATCGGGCGGCGCTGGCTTCCGTTCAGCTCCAGGCTGAGCTCGGTCCGCCCCCAGCTCCAATTCTGCCAGCCGTCGCCCAATGCCTTGTCGTAGACAACGAGCGCGCCCGGCTTCGGTGCGTCCGCGGCCATTGCCGGCGCGGCCAGCAGGGCCGCAGCCAATAGGATTCCTCTGAACATCCATCCCTCCGACGCAGAAACACCGTTAACGCTAACACATCGGTCCAAGCTGTAAATCCCCTCAGCGGCCTTGCAGCATCCGCACGAGGAACTGGCGGATCACCTTTCGCAGCTGCGGCGTGGACTGGCCGTGAATGCCCTGGCGCGCTGGCGGCAGGTGAGCAGCAGGATCGTCGCCGCGCTTGAACACCCAATGGTCGAACAAAGCCCGCCAAGCCTCGCGCTGCGGCTCCGGGAGATGGGCGATGGTGAGGATGCCGTGGCCGAGCGCGTGGAGCGGCGAGCCCGCGTCGGGCGGCGCATCGCTCCACCAATAATTGACCAGCAGGTTGAAATCGCCCTCGGACTGGACGTGGTGCCACCACAGGCTCGGGATGAAGATCGCGTCGCCCGGCTCGAGGTCGGCGAAGCGCGCGTTGGCGAGGGCGTCGCGGAAGCGGGGATATTTGTCGAAATCGGGGTTCGCCAAGTCGACCATGGAGGTCGGCTGGCCGGCCACCGTATTGTCGATCGGGCCGGGGTAGAGGTTCACCACCTGGGAGGGCGGGAAGAGCGTGAAGCGGCGCTTGCCGCGGACGACTGCGGCGACATTGTCGGCCTCGTCATAATGGGCGGCGATGCGCGTCTTGCCGCCGATCCAGATTTTGGGTTCGGCGAGCTTGTCGCGGAGCAATGGGAGGGCGTTCTCGCGCTCGAAGCCGGGGAGGGTTCGGGCGATAGGGAGGGAGCCGGCGTAGATGGCGAGCTTCTGCGGCCGGCCGGAATTGGCGATGAGCTCGGTGGCCAGCGCGGTGACTCGGGTCTCGACCCGGCCGAAGTTGAAGCCGCTCATGTCGTCGGTGAAGAAGAAGCGGCCGTCGACTTCGGGCGGGGCGACCATTGCCTTGACCGGAACCCCGCTGTCGAAGCGGGCGAGATAGTCGCGGGTGCGCTCGGGCGGCTCACCGGCGAGGGCGACGGCGGGCCAGTCTGCGACGAGGCCGCGCAGGATCGCCGGCTCGTAGCGCGTGGCGATTTCGGTGCGGAAGATTTCCGCATCGACGTTGTGCCATTCGCGGATGGGGGTGGCGGCGGGGAGGTTTGAAGACATCGCCGACGGCATTGCCGCGCCTTGCGGCGATTGCCAAGCGCTCAGCGCTCGCAGGGCTCGGGTGCCGCGTCCTTCCAGTCGCTCGTGAAGTCGGGATTGCAGAGCTGGATGCCGCCCCGGGTGCCGGTGGCGGTGACATGTGCGAAGGAGGCGCTTCCGGCGCTTCGGACCTGGAGCGCTGCACCGCCTGCGCCGTCGATGCTGACGCCGTCGAAGGAGACTGCGCTGATCGGCTTGCCGAGGAACTGGATTGCCGGAAGGGTGGAGTCGACTAGGTCCAGCCGCTCGACCTCGATCTTGGCGTCCATCGGTGCGTCGAGGGCGTAGAACCAGAGGGCGCCGACGCCGAAGCGCCAGTTAGGATCGAAGCCGCCGGCGCGGAGGACGAGATTGTCGGCGATGCGGATTCGGCCGGAGAGCGGCACTGCGTCGAAGCGGTTGCCGAGGTGGATGCCGCCGCCCTCGGTGAGCGTGTCGGCGATGACGTTGCGTTCGATCAAGATGTCGTGGCCGCCATAGATGGCGATGCCGTTGGCCAGCGTCGGGGCGACGATGCTGTTGTTGCGGAAGACGATGTTCGAATTCGCGATCCGGTGGGACCAGGAGGCGAGGCCGTCGTCGCCGGAATTGCGCACGAAGCTGTTCTCGACCGTCGCGTTGGTCACCCCGCCGCGGAAGTTGAGGCCGTCCGCCATCATGTCGAGGATGCGCAGGTTGCGGATGACGATGCCGTCCATCGGGCCGTCGAACCAGAGGCCGACCTTGTGGTGCTGGAGCCAGAGATTCTCGATGCGCGAGCCGCCGCCCATCGCGCCGCCGATGCCGGCGAGTTGGGCTTTGTCGACCCGTTCCTTTACTTCGCCGAGGATGGCGAAATCGCGGAGGACGACGGCGGTGGATTTCCTGCCGTAAAAGCCGGCGCCGTTGCCGCGGAGGACCGAGTGCCAGGGGCCGGCGCCCAGGATCGTCACTTTGTCGACGATGACGTGATTTTCGAGGCGGAAGGTGCCGGGCGGGATCCAGACCGGGACGCCGCGATGGCGTGCGGCGGCGATCGCGCGGCGGATCGCGCCGGACGATTCGCGCTTGCCTGAGGGGTCGGCGCCGAACGTGGCGATCGACAGCGCGCCCGCGGGCGGTTCCGCGGGGGGTGGGACGATCTCGAAATCCGCGAGGTCGATCGCGCACCAGGGAACCGAGGAATCGACCTGCAGGCGGACCTTGGTACCGGCCGGGAGCGTGCGGCCGAGCAGCAGCCGCGCCTCGTCGTAGAAATGATGGGCGCCGCCCGCCGCCGGATCGTTGCCGAACGGATAGCGTCCGTAGAGCCAGCTGTAGCGCGAGGTGATCGGGATCGAACCGATTCGGAGGCTTCCCGCGGCCACCGCAAGCGTCGAATCGATGCCTCCGCCGCCGGCGGCGTC
>VBAE01000156.1:0-1732 GCA_005882415.1 Alphaproteobacteria bacterium
CGCCTCCGGGCCGTCCTGCGCCGCCAACGCCGCCGACTCCGCCCGGACGTCCTGCACCGCCGACACCGCCGGCGCCTCCGACTCCGCCGGGACGCCCTGCCCCGCCGACACCGCCGACACCGCCGGCGCCGCCGGGACGGCCCCTGGCCGCGCCATAGCTTCGATCCGCCGTCGCGCCCTGCCTGGAGCCTGCGCCGCCGCGGTTCCCCGCGGAGGCGCGGTTGCCCGCGGAGGCGCTGCCGAGGCCGCCGGCCCCGCCGCGATTGATGCTGGAGGGAGCGCTTGCACGGGTGCCGGCTCCGCCGAGCGAGCGCGAGCTGCTTGCGCCGCTCATGCCGCGCGAGCCCATGCCGCTTCCGCGCGATCCGCCGCCGCTCATCTGCGCCCCGCCGAAGCCGCCGCCGCTGCCGCGGCTGAAGCTGCCTCCGCCGCCACCGCCGCGGCTATAGCTTCCGCCGCCGCGCGATCCGCCGCCGCCGCCGCGGCTATAGCCTCCGCCGCCTCCGCCGCCGCGGCTCATGCCGCCGCCGCCGCCGCGTCCGCCGCCGCCGCCGCCGCCGCGCCCGCCGCGGGCGCCGGCGTCATCGGGAAGCATCGGGAGGGTCGCGATCGCCACTGCGAGCGCCCAGGCGCTGGTGACGAGAAGCTTCGAAAATCTGCCGTATTTGGTCATGGCGAACCTCGTCACTGTTTGATGGAGGCCAGAGCGATCCGATCCGCGCCGGTCGGCGGGAGGAAGGTGAAGGCGTTCGCCGGGACCGTCGGTTTGAGGTCCCAGGTGAACTCCATCTCGTAATTGAGGCCAGCGCTGTCGCCGGAGGCGCCGGTGATCACCCATTTGCACGGGAGCGCCTGGGCGCCGTCCCGAATCCAGATCTGCCAGTCGACGTCCGGCTGGCGGAAGGCGAAGTGGTTGCAGACCTGGCCGCCGACGACGTCGGTCGACACGAAGAAAGCGGTAGAGATGCGGGCCATCTGCGCCGGATCGGTGCCGAGCTCGAACAGGTCGGACAGCGGAATGACCAGGCCGAGCCGGTCCTGCGCCTTGTCGAGCAGCTCCTTGATCGTCGGCGGCGCCGCGATCTCGGCATAGAAGCCCTGGCGCGGTGCGAAGACGGTGAGAGACTTGCCGTCATAATAGAATTCGCGGCGCTTGCGGGTCGAATAGACGTTGGCGCGAAGCCGGTTCGGCCGCGAGGCGAGCAGGTCGATCGTCCCCGGATACATGACCTTCTGGCCGGTTGTCAGCGATTCCTCGGTGCTTCCGACGCCCTCGACCGCGAAGGTGGTGAGGCTGCGCAGATAAGCGCCCATCCTCTCCAGCGCGGCGATCGCCGTCGGCTCTCGCTCGGTTCCGACCGGGTTGCCGACTTCGCGGGTATCGGCGGCTTGGGAGGCTTCGTCCTGGGCCATCGCCGCGGGCGCCGCGGCACCGCTGAGCATCAGGCACATCAAGAGCATCGGCGCCTTTGGAAGCATGTTACGGCCCCTTCGAGGATCGAAAAAACGACAATGGCTTGAGTTGGTTGGTGCGCCCATCGGGGCAATTACCGACCCGGCACGCTAAGATGCTCTAGGGATCATTTCCTCTTCGTGGCGGGGGAGAAACCTCCCGCCCGGCATCTCGCCCAGATTGCGCCAGAAGCGCTCGAGGCTCCGAGTACCGCCGAACAGGGTGGTGAAATGGGTGGAATCGACGACGACGATATCGCCCCTCCGCTCGCCCTCGGGC
>VBAE01000156.1:1765-4366 GCA_005882415.1 Alphaproteobacteria bacterium
GCTGGCGGGCGAGGACCCGGATCCGCTCGCCGCCCGCTTCCAACACCTCATAATGGGGCAAATGCGGATGGAAATTGAGGGTGCTGACCCCTTCCAGAAGGCCGCGCTCGTCGAGGCCGGGGAATTTCACGAGCGGCGCGATGTCGTCCTCCTCCCGCGCCGGCCTCAGGCCCCAGATGTTGCGCACCGGCACGTCGAGGGCCTTCAAGAGGTCGCGCGTATAGGTGCCGAAGCCCTGTTCGCGGGGGACGAGGGCGTCGCCGTGGTGGGCATATTCCTCGCGCCTTTGCTCGAGATTGTCGGCGAAGCCGACGTCGTGGTGGGGGGCGAGGAGGAGGCAGGTCCCTTCCCGCTTCAGCCACTCCTTCAGCGCCTCGACCTCGGCCGGCTGGGCGTGCTGCCCGGACGGCAGATGATCGAGCCCGAAGACCAGCAAAGTGTCGCAGTCGGCGAGGATCCGCTCGTCGATCGGAAGGCTGAAGCCGGCCTGGTCGACCCGCTGGAAGACGGCGACCTGGTGGCCGGTCACCTCCTCGGCGACGCGCTGGAAGCTCAGGGTCGAGATGTGGAACAGCTCCAGAGTCCCCGCGATGCCCTGGAGGAAGCGGTCCGACTGGAAGGCGGGCTTTTCATAAGCCGGCCAGAGCACGTTGCGGACCTCGGTCAGAGTCGAGAAGCGGTGCTCCATCGCCGCGGGGTCGCGCTGCGCTTCCCAGGGATAGCTCCACGACCAGTAAATGCTGAGCCGCCGCCGGCCGTTGACGGGCCTGGGCGCGTGCCCCTGATTGTAGGTCCGGGCTGCCGCCGTGGTCATGCTCTCACTCCCTTATGTGCTGGAGCCGCGGCCACCGTCTTCCCGAGGGTGACGAGGTAGCGCAGCGCGCTGAGGCCGGGCAGGAAGAAATAGGCGCCGCCCCGAACGGTGGTGAAAGCGGGGAGGCCGACGATCTTTTTGCGGATCGGGCGCTTGGGAATCTTATATTCGAGCGTCCCGTCCTGGTTGCCGATGATCGGGTCGCGCTCGTTGCCGAGCTCGTGGAAATTGTGGTCGTTTACCCAGACGTTCTGGGCGAATTCGAACTGGCGGACGAGGCTGGCGCAGACGACGAAGGCGGCGATCCCGCGCTCCTCGCCATCGTCCTTCTGCCCCTCCGGGAGATGGCTGCCGTAAGTGGCGCCGCGGCGGATCATCCGGCGGCGGTTCATGTTCGCCGCCGTGTCGCGCGGGTTCATCCGGCGGATGTGCGAGCCCAAAGGCACCGCATAGCCGTGCGGGTCGTCGGTCTTGTAGTTGAAGTCGTTGCAGCGATGGAGGTCCGCCCCGATCGCCGCGTCGTCCTCTTCCGGGCAGAGGGTGAGCGGCGCCCCACTCCGCCAGCGGCCCATCAATTTGGCCGCGATCAGCTCCTGTTCGCCCGGAGTCTCGCCATGCTCGGCCAGGAACTCCCGGAAACGCCCGACATGCTCCTCCAGCCGGCGGTACGCCATGTAGCTGCCGTTGCGCGACAATATGGCGGGCGCCGGCTGCGGGTAAGGCTGGCCGCTCTCGTCCGGATAGCCGAGGATGAACTCCCCCGCTTTAATGGGGCCGCCCGACCCATTGTAGACGACGTCCTCGCTGCCCTCGATCACCGGCTGCGACAGCCGATCACGGTACCCGAAATGATCGTGGGCGTGGTCGAAGGGCGGGGTCGCCTCGAGCTCGAGGCTGGAGATGATCTCCACCCCCTTGCAGTGGCCGAGCAATTTGTCGTGCTCCGCCTCGCAGCGCCCGCGCTCGCCGGAGTCGCGCGCGAAGAGGATGGCGATGGCGTGGAGGTCGGGGCGGGCGGTGCCGTCGACCCAATGTTCGGGCGCGTTTCGCCCGGTGTCGCCGAGCACCTCGGCCCGCGCCGCCATCCCCTGGCGGAAGGCGTCCGGGAAGGTCGCGAGCGCGTCCTCATCCAGCCCCAGCGCCTGGAGCCCCGCCCAGGTGAAGGCGATCGTCACCCAGCTTCGGTCCGCCTCCCCCACCCCGACGGAAGCCGCCGAGCGGACGGTGGGGAGCAGGCCCTTCAGCCAGGCATGCCCCGCCGCCCGGTCCCGGAAGCTGACGAAGATATAGCGTCCCGTCAGCGCCGGGGTCCGGGTCAGCAATATGTGCTGGATGTCGTCGAGCTCGAGCTTCATCGCTGTCACTGCATCTCGTCGAGCATGCCTGAGAGCGCCGACTTGACCGCCAGCGCGCTCTTCACTTCCGCGGCGGTGACATAGGAATATTCGGCATATTCCATGAAGCTCGGCCGGTGGTGCTCGCGAACGAAGCGGATGAAGCCGTCAGGGTTCGACTTCCAGTCGAGGGGGAAGCCTTCCAGATTCTCGAACAGGGTGTCGATCCCGGTCGCGGTGAAGATGGCGACGGCGTCTTCGGTATATTTGTCGAAATCGGTGTCGAACACGCCCTGGTACATCATGTAGGTGTCGCCCTTGATGTCGAAGAGCACCCACTTCAGCGTGTGGAGCTTCAGCACATCGAGGACGTCCGGCGCTCCGGCGACGGCGGCTTCGAGCTTGCGACCGTAGGCGTAGAAAGCCTCCTCCCGCCCGGGGATGATCTTGGCG
>VBAE01000156.1:4387-8656 GCA_005882415.1 Alphaproteobacteria bacterium
CCCTTCACCTCGCTCGGCTTCGGTGCGTTGGAGACGAAGGACGTGTCGGGGACGTCGGGCATAGCAGGGTCCTTTCCTAGAAGACGGTTCCGAAGATGGTTCGAAGCATCCAGCCATTTGGGCCGTGTTCGTTGCGGGCGACGACTCCGCCGGCGCTAAGGCGAAGCGAGGCGGCGCGGCCGATTGCGAGGGTGCCGGTGGCGCCGAGCGAGAGTGCGCTCTGGCGGTTGCCGGCGGCGACTCCGTCCGTCTCCATCTCGCCGCCTTCGCGCCACAGCATGTCGAGCGAGGCCCAGAAGCGCTCGGTGAAGCCGCGCGTCACATGGCCTTCGAAGATGAACAGCGGCTTCTGCCGCGCGACCAGGCCGGCGGCGGGCTCGTCATTGGCGCCGAAGAAAGTGACGGTCGGCATCGCCTCGATGGTGACGAGATGCGGATCCGCCATCCGCTCGCCGATCGCGTAGACCAGAGGCACTCCGAGCCGGAGCGCCCAGCGATTGGCGCCCATGTTGACGGTCCGCCCGGGACGGTATTCGCCGGTCGGGAAGAAGAACTTGCCGAGCAAATTGATCGCGAGGCCCGGCCGGTGCGCGGCATAGGCTTCGCGCGACAAAGCGGGCGTTCCGTGGATGCCGTAGACGAAGCCCAATTGCGCATCGCCGAAGCCGGTGGCGGACTCGGTGGGCCCCTCGATCCGGCTGGCCGGTATGACGAGGAAGACGAATCCCTGCCGCCCGGTGAAGTTCAGCGCCTGGACGAACTGGAACACCCCCAGGGTCGTGTCGAGGTCGTTGCCCTCCGACACGGTGCCCGGATCGACGGCGAGGTTGGAGTGGAGGCGGTGGAGGCGGAGCGAGGCGATCGTCGTCTCGTCCGGCACCATCATGTAGAGCCGGGCGCCGTCGTCTTGGGCGTGAGCCGGTACAGGGATGGCCAGCAGCAGCAATGGGGCAAGCAGCCGGGGCCGGACGGCCCGGCACACCGCAACGCCACATATTGCTGACAAAGCCCTCCGCATCGTGCCCCTCGGAAAAATCGCTGCTTCCCAAGGGGACTAAGCGGCAGGGGGCGGCGTTCACACTGGGGGAAACCCCCGCTCCTTTGCCCTTCGCACCTGATTCAAGCTTCCGCTCCGACGGGCTGCCCACAAAATGCGGCCGGCGCCCTTTCGGACGCCGGCCAGGCTCCCACTTCTTACCGCCGTGTTAGAAGCGGAAGCCTACCCCGAGAATGAATTGGTGGCGGACGACGTCGATGCCCGAGAAGAGGGGATCGAGGTTCACGTTGGCGCCGCGAACGTCGAGATCGCCATTGTTGTAATTGGTGTAGCGATATTCGGCCTTCGCGTAGAGGTTGGGGCCGAACATATATTCGCCGCCGATGCCGAGCCTGAAGCCGTCCACGTTGACGTGCTCGTCAAAGGTGAAGGGGGCGCCGTTATCGTGCCCGGCGCCGTCAAACTCCATCTTCGACATGGACCAGCCGCCTTTCAGGTAGACGATGGCGTTGGGGGTGACGGTATAGCCTGCGCGAACGCCGAGATAGATGTCGGTGGCGGCCTTGGCTTCGAGCTCGGTGGTGACGGGGGTCGCCGGAACGCCGGCAATCGGGTTGGCCGGGCGGAGGCCGCTCAGAGTCTCCTTGCGGCTGGCGGTGGAATCGCTCCACTCGCCTTCCGCGCCGAACACCCAGGGGCCGGTCTGATAGTCGTAGCCGATGCCGATTCCGTACATCCAGCCGCTCTGCGAATTCTTGCCGCCGTTGAAGACGTCGTCGTCGAAATCGACCCCGGTATCGTCATAGCCGGTGATGGCTTCGACCTTGAAGCCGGTGAAGGGGGCTTCGTCCTGCGCCATGGCAGGGCTCGACAAGCCGGTCGAAACGAGGAGCAACGCACCGGCGCTCAAGGTCCACCGTGCGATCCTGAGCCGCTCACCCGACCATGTACGATTCAGATAATCCATCGAAATAATCCCTCCTTGAGAAACTGAGGCCCCGAATTACCGCCCTCGAATCCGGCCTTGCATCGGGTGAAACACTGACGAGGCCTTCGAAAATCCCAGGCGTGTCTTTCAGGTCACGGGGAGGGAGTGCCGGGGCTGCCGGCACTCCCTCCCGCCCCTTTACTTCAGCTGCGACTTGGGCGTGACGACCCGGACGAGGACCCGGCGCGCCTCGTCATTATTGGCCGGCGCAGCCTCGCCCGGAGCGGCCGTGCCCTCGCCCATCGCGGACGGCGACAGCACCCTGCCCGGCTGAACGTGCCCGGTCTGGCGAAGGAAGTTGCTGACCGCCAAAGCCCGCTTCGCGCTCAGCCGCTCGTTCGCAGCCGCATCGCCCCTCGGATCGGCGAAGCCGAGGATCGAGAGCCGGTAATTGCCGTGCGAGGCGACCTCCTTGGCGAGCTGGAGCAGCTTGTGCTTATACTGCTCGGCGATCACCGCGCTTCCGGTTGCGAACAGGACGGTGGCTTCGTCGCGGACGACATATTCATGCCCGTCGATGATTGCCTGGCGAAGCTCGGCACGCTCGGCGGCGGCCGCCTGGTTGTGCGCGGCCTGCTGCTCGAACTGCTGGTGCGTGCCGGCCTTGGACGCGATCGCGGCGCGCCAGTCGCGCTCCTTGAAGCTGATGTCCTCGGCGGTCAGCGTGCCGCCGTTCTCGTCGCCGTCGGCCTTGATGATCAGGCCGGGGATGAGATTGTGATGCTCGCGGTGCTTGCTCGACATGAAGGCCGTTTCCCGCACCTTCGTGCTCGGCGTGACGACCACGGTGAGCGGCCCCTCGCGCGTCTGAACGCGAAGCTGGTCGCCCTGGATGGACACGATGACGCCCTCGCGCTTCGCTAGTATGAGACCCTGTTTTGCGATTTTCATGTCAGCTCCTGCCCTGGCGAGATGCCCGTACTCAGATACCCTCCCGCCCGAGAGACAAGACATCGGGGGTTGTTCTGAATTGGCCCGGCATCATTCAGGATAGAGACTGCGCCTTTGGACCCTCGATTTGCATCGGGCTTTTCCCCGATGGTTTTCCTGTTTGCCGGGGCCGATCCTCCAGAGGCTTTGAAAGGGGGACATCTTGGCTACGGCCACCTCGATTTCGGTCCGCAACCTCTATTCCGCCGGCGAGCCCGAGCGGACTCCCGCGCCGCTCGTTCCGGCCGGGCGCGACATGGTGTGGATCGAGGGGCGGCGGTTCCTGATGGGCTCCGACCTCTATTATCCGGAGGAGCGGCCGAAGCGCCGGGTCGCGGTGGGAGGTTTCTGGATCGATCGGACCCCGGTCACCAATGCCGACTTCGCCCGCTTCGTTCAGGCGACCGGCTATACGACTCTGGCCGAGACCGTTCGGGAGCCCGCCGGGTCGATGGTGTTCGTGCCGACGCACGAGCCGGTCGCGCTCGACGATCCGGAGCAATGGTGGCGCTTCGTCCCCGGCGCCGACTGGCGGCACCCGTCGGGGCCGGGGAGCTCGATCTTCGGCCGGGCCGACCATCCGGTGGTCCACGTCGCCCTCGCCGACGTCGAAGCCTATTGCGTCTGGGCCGGCACCGTCCTCCCGAGCGAGGAGGAATGGGAGCTCGCCGCCCGGGGCGGGATCGCGGAAGCGGAATTCGCCTGGGGCGACGTGCTCGAGCCGGACGGGCGGCGGATGGCCAATATCTGGCAAGGCCCCGACTTCCCCTGCGTGCGCGAGGGGGAGACCTGGACCTCGACCTCGGTCGTCACCGCTTACCCGCCCAACGGCTACGGGCTGTACGACATGATCGGCAACGTCTGGGAATGGACGTCCGACTGGTGGCTGCTCCATCCGCTCGGCAAGGCGGGCGACCCCTGCTGCACCGTCAAGCAGCGCGCCAGCGCGGCACCCGAGGATCCGCTGCACGTGCCGCGGCGGGTGGTGAAGGGAGGATCGCACCTGTGCGCCGCTAATCATTGCCGGCGCTACCGCCCGGCGGCGCGCCAGCCCCATGCCGCAGACACGCCAAGCTCTCACATAGGATTTCGCTGTGCGGTGCGCAGGACCGGCCCAATCCCGCGCTGAGGAACGCAGCACCCATCCCAATGATCGCCCGACCGAAGGAAACAACACCCCTTCGCCGCAAACATCCATTTTGGACCTATTCGGCGCCGGCGGAACCTAATCCAGATTAGGTTAACGGCGAAATGGCCTCAGCAGCCTTTCAGCAGCTCGTACGCGGCCTCGGCGCGCTTCAGGAAATCGGGATAACGCCAGATGTAGTCGTCAAATGCCGTTATATCGCCCAAA
>VBAE01000172.1 GCA_005882415.1 Alphaproteobacteria bacterium
CCGCCGCCCCATCCGAAAGATCGCACGCCAAAGCGACATGCTCCCCACCCAACTCAGCCCTGAACGCCTCCAGCTTCCCCTCATTGGACCCGGACAAGGCGAGCCGAGCCCCCTGCCCCGCCAAAGCCCGGGCAATCCCGGACCCGATGCCCCCAGAAGCCCCGGTCACCAACGCAGTCATTCCGCTGAGGTCGAACATATGATTACTCCGTAATTTTTTGCGCGCAGAGACGCTGAGACGCAGAGGGGTGGTAGTCGTTGACCAGGCGGCGGAAACCTTCCTTCAGCGTCGCGCCTCCGAAGTTGATGAGCAGCCCTACGGGCTGTTTGGTGAGGCGGAGATAGGTGAGCAATTGCTTGGCATGCGCAGCATGCAGCTTATCCACCGACTTCACCTCGATGAGCAGCCGGCGGTCGACGAGGATGTCGATCTTGAACGCCGCAGGAAAGTGCATACCGGCTATGTCGACGTCGACCGGATGCTGTCGAACCACGTCATAGCCCATCCCGGCTAGCTGGGCGACAAGCACCATTTCATAGACGGTCTCCAGCAGCCCGGGCCCCACCTCCTTGTGGAGCCGCATGGCCGCGTCGAGCACGTCACCGCTGATCCGGTCTATGTCCCTCACGCTGCCTCTCTGCGTCTCTGCGTCTCTGCGCGAACCCTCTGCCCAACCCCTACAATTCCCGCACGAGGGCGTCGATGTCCTCAAGGCTAACGACGCTGGTGGTTTGGGCGTCGGGGGCTATGCGCTTCACCATGGGGGAGAGGACCTTGCCTCCGAATTCGACGAAATGGGTGACCCCCGCTTTCGCCATCGCGGCGACGCTTTCGCGCCACCGGACCATGCCGGTAACCTGCTCGACGAGCAGCGTGCGGATCTCGTCGGCGTCGCGGACCGGGGCGGCGGTTACGTTGGCGTAGAGGGGGACGGATGGGGCGGCGAGCTTTGCATCCGCCAGCGCCTGTTCCATCGCTCTCGCGGCGGGCTCCATCAGGGGGGAGTGGAAGGGCGCGGAGACCGGGAGGAGGACGGCGCGCTTGGCGCCCATGTCCTTGGCGATGGTCAAAGCCCGCTCGACCGCGCCGCGGTGGCCGGAGATGACCACCTGGCTCGGATCGTTGTCGTTGGCGACGGTGCAGACCTCGCCCTCGGCCGCCGCCTCGGCCACTTTCCGGGCCAGATCGACGCTCGCGCCCAGAAGCGCCGCCATCGCGCCCTGCCCGACCGGGACCGCCGCCTGCATCGCCCGCCCGCGCAGCTTCAAGAGTCGCGCCGCGGTGGCGACGTCGAACGAGCCCGCCGCGGCAAGGGCGGTATATTCGCCGAGGCTGTGGCCGGCTACGAAGTCGGCCTTGCGGATATCGATCCCGGAGACCCGGAACGTCGCAAGCGCATTGGCCATGATCGCCGGCTGGGCGTTCTCGGTCAGGGTCAGGTCCTCGATCGGCCCGTCCGCCATCAGCCGCGCGAGGTTCTGGCCGAGCGCCTCATCCACTTCCTGGAACAGCTCGCGGGCGACGCTGCTCGACTCCGCGAGGGCCTTGCCCATGCCGACCGACTGGCTCCCCTGGCCGGGGAAAATGAACGCACGCATGATCGTCCTCCTGTTGCGGCGAGCGACTAGGCTAGCGCGATGGCTAGGGTCAACCGGCGGGAACTCGATGCGGTGTGCCCGGTTCTACCGGCGACCTCAGCCCGGAGTATCTAAACCATGAAAAACAAAGTCTTGCTCGCCCTTCTTGCCGCCCCGCTCGCCGCCACCGCGGCTCTCGCTGCACCGCCCTCCACCTTCCTCCGCCAGGCCGCACTCACCGACAATAGCGAGATCGAGCTCGGCGCCCTCGCCCAGGCGCGCGGCGCATCCCAGCTCGCCCGCCAGGCCGGCCGGATGCTCCAGGCCGACCACCGTGCCTCGCAGGCCGCCGCCGCGCCGCTGATGGCCCGCTACCGCGTCCGCCCGCCGACCGGAGTCCTCCCCGAAGCGCGGACCGAGATGCGCCGCCTCCAGCGCCTCTCCGGCCGCGCCTTCGACCGCGAGCTCGCCACCTTCAACATCGCCGCCCACAACCGCGCCATCGCCCTGTTCCAGGCGCAGGCACGCAGCGGCGACCGCGACACCGCCGCCTTCGCCCGCGCCCAGCTGCCGGTGCTCCGCCACCATCTCCAGATGGCCCGGGACCTCCAGCGCCAGACGCGCTGAGCAGCCTTGCCAAAAGTGCCGCTTCTGCTATGAGCGCGGCATCCGGGGCGGAAGGCGTTGGCCTCCCGCCCCGGTCTTTATTGAGACGACAGCCGGAGGGGCGTCCGCAATGGGCGGCGTCAGCGATCGGCCAAAAGAAAAGGAATGCGCAACATGCCGCTCTACGAGCATGTCTTCATCGCGCGTCAGGATCTGGCTCAGGCCCAGGTCGATGCGCTGGCGGAAACCGCCACCAACATCATCGAGTCGAACGGCGGATCGGTCGCCAAGACCGAGACCTGGGGCCTTCGCAGCCTCGCCTACCGGATCGCCAAGAACCGCAAGGGCCACTACGTGATGCTCGAATTCGAAGCGCCGGCCCCCGTGGTCGCCGAGCTCGAGCGCCAGACCCAGATCAACGAAGACGTCATCCGCTACATGACGCTCAAGGTCGACGAGCATGAAGCCGGCCCGTCGGCGATGATGCGCCGCAACGAGCGCTCGGAGCGCGGCGACCGTGGCGACCGTGGCCCGCGGGGCGATCGTCCGGACCGCGGTGACCGCGGCGACCGCGCCCCCCGTCCCGATTTCGCCGAAGCTTAAGAGAAAGGACCAGCAACGATGGCACGCCCATTTTTCCGCCGCCGCAACCAGCCGCATCACCGCGGTTTCGGCCAAGAAGCAGCGCGAGCTCGCCCAGGCGATCAAGCGCGCCCGGCATCTCGGCCTCCTCCCCTACGTCGTGAAATAAGGAGCGCGAGCAATGGAAGTCATTCTGCTCGAGAGGATCGAGAAGCTCGGCGCCATCGGCGACGTGGTGAAGGTGAAGAACGGCTATGCCCGCAACTTCCTCCTTCCCAACGGCAAGGCGCTTCGCGCGAACGATTCGAACCGCAAGGTCTTCGAAGCCAATCGCGAGCGCATCGAGACCCAGAACGCCGAGCGCCGCTCGGTCGCCGAAACGGACTCGAAGGGGCTGGAAGGCGTCAGCATCCAGCTCATCCGCCAGGCCTCCAACACCGGGCAGCTCTACGGCTCGGTGTCGGCCCGCGATCTCGCCGACGCACTTGAGGCCCAGGGCCATAAGGTGGCGAAGAACCAGATCGTCCTCGACAAGCCGATCAAGGCGATCGGCGTCCAGGACGTGAAGATCGCGCTTCACCCGGAAGTGTCGGTGACCGTCCGGGTCAACGTCGCCCGTTCGCCCGAAGAGGCGGAGCTTCAGGCGCAGGGCGTCGACGTCATGGCGCAGATGTTCGAGCGCGACGCCGCCGGCTTCACCGAAGAGCGCGAGCCGAGGACGAAACGGCAGACGCCGAAGCCTGAGCCAAGGGTTCAGCCTGAACAAGACAAGGCCGTCCGCTCGAAGGAGCGGGCGGCCTTGCTTTTTGGGTGGTCGAAGGCCGTCATGCCGGACTTGATCCGGCATCCATGAACACGGTTCGCGTCCAGCTCTCGACAACCCGTGTTCATGGATCCCGGGTCAAAGCCCGGGATGACGATGGCTCAGACGCTCAACGCCAGCGGATTCGGCCTGAACCCGACCGAGCGCCAGATCCTCGGCCCCAGGTCCAGCCGGAACGCGGCCATCTTCTCGCTCGGCGGTTCGGCTTCGCGGCCGACGAGGTAGGACATGGAGGTCTGCCCGGTCTGGCCATCGCCAAAGTCGTAGATGACGTTGAACGCGACCAAAGGGATGAACAGGCGCCGCCCCTGGATCTCGACCTCGCGCACCTCCGTCTTGGGCAGGCCGACAGTGTCGCGGTAAACGACTGCGTCCCCGGGCGGCAAAGGCCGCGGCGCGCGCACCGCTTTCTCGCCCGGAGCCTGGAAGAAGGCGTTGATCTCCTGGTCCTGCTGACGGCCGGCGTTGATCATCCGCGCCTCGATGCGGACGTTGCGGGCCGGAGCGCCGCCCATATTCTTGACGGCGAGCTCATAATCGAGGCTCGCCCGCTCGTCGGTCGCGGCGATCTTGCCCGGCTTGAACTCGAGCTCCAGCCACGGCCGCGGTTCAGGCTCGGGAGCCGCTTCCGGCACCGCGACGGGCGGAACGAACGGCTCGGGGGCCTCATCCCTGGAGCTGAGGTAAATCGGCTCCGCGACCCGCTCCTCGACCGCCCGGCGGCGCGAGCGGAGCACGAAGAAGCCGAGCGCGAGCAGAGCAAGGCCGCCCGCGCCGCCGAGCACGTAGCGCCAGGGGAATTCGCTCGGCTCCGGAGCGTCCGGCTGGATGAGCACCGGGTCCGGCCCGAGCAGCGGCCCCGTCGACTGCGGCGGCAGAGCGGGCGCGGGAACGGGAGTGGTGGGCCGCTGCTCCACGACGGGCGGCGGAGCGACATCCACATCGGCCGGCGGAAGAGTGACCGGCGCAGGCGCCGGAGCGGGAGTCTCGTCGCGAGGGGCAGCCCGAGCCGGTGCCGGCGCAGGAGCGGGCGTAGGACGGGGCCGCTCCGCTACAGGCGCCGGCGGCCCGACCGTGTCCTGCGCCTGCGCATAAGCAGGCGCGGCGCCCAAGATCGACGATCCCAGGGCTGCGGCCAGGACGATTCGACGGCTGTTCGACATTGACTTCAAAGACCCGATTCCCCGTTCCCGGCTCAATAGCCCATCAGCGCGAGGACTTCACGCCGGCTGCGTTCGTCCGTGCGGAAAACGCCCATCATTCGGCTGGTCGTCATCATCACGCCGGGCGTGTTGACTCCGCGGGCGCTCATGCAGGCATGGCTCGCCTCGATCACCACCGCCACACCCTGCGGCTTCAGATGCTCCCAGACGCAGTCGGCGACCTGCGCGGTCAGCCGCTCCTGCACCTGCAGCCGCCGCGCGAAGCCGTGCAGCACCCGGGCAAGCTTGGAAATCCCCACCACCCGCTCCGCCGGCAGATAGGCGATCGCCGCCTTGCCGATGATCGGCGCGAGATGATGCTCGCAATGCGACTGGAAGGGGATGTCCTTCAGAAGCACGATCTCGTCATAGCCCCCCACTTCCTCGAAGGTGCGGGTGAGGTGATGGGAGGGATCCTCCTCATAGCCCCTGGCATATTCCTTCCAGGCGCGGGCGACGCGGGCGGGCGTGTCGAGCAACCCCTCGCGCGCCGGGTCGTCGCCGGCCCAGCGAATGAGGGTGCGCACCGCTTCCTCGACCTCGGCCGGCACCGCAATGCGCGGCGGTCCGGAGACGAGGTCGCCGTCGGCCGGCTCGCTGTGATCGCTCATGTGCTGCTTTCTTCGCGGATGGTTGCGGTGGTGACCCCGACAGGATTCGAACCTGTGGCCCTCAGATTAGGAATCTGATGCTCTATCCTGCTGAGCTACGGGGCCATCGCCGCTTGCGCCGAAGTAGGGCGCGGGCGGGCGCGGGTCAATTCTCCTCGCCGGGATCCGGCACCGGGAAGGGCAGAGGCGCGACCTGGATGCCTTCGTCGATCAGCCGCGCGGCATCGTCGAAGGTCGCGCGGCCGTGGATCGGGCGCGCTTCCGCCTCGCCGAGATGGATCGCCCGCGCCTCGTCGGCGAAGCGGTGCCCGACGCATTCGGACGATTTGAGCAGCTTCTTCTGAACGGCCGCGGCGGCGGCGAGCATCGCCTTCACTTCCTCCGGCGCTCCGGCGAACACGTCTGCGGGGCACGGGGGTGTCGCCTCCCCCTTCGCAGGCACCGAAGGCGCCATCGGCGCCTTGGCGACCGCGCCCGAGCCGCAGATCGGGCAGGAGACGAGGCCCCTGCCCTGCTGCTCCTCATAATCGGCCGAGCTTCCGAACCAAGCCTCGAAGACATGGCCCGAGGGCGCGCACCGAAGGTCGAAGACGATCATCGCGCCTGCTCGACCGGCGGGATCGGACGGCGGTGATCGATCGCCGGCACCCGGGCGCGCACCGTGTCCACCGCCGCCGGGTCGATATCAACCAAATGCACCCCGGTCGCGTCTCCCGCGTCCCCTTGCGCCGCGGCAATGACGAACACGCCCGCCTCGATCGCCCGGGCCCGCATCAGCACATGCCAAAGCGCCTGGCCGGTCGGCACGGTGAAGGCAGCCGGGATGGCGAGGAAGCGGGTGCCGGCATCGGTCAGCGCGCGGTAGAGCTCGGAAAAGCGAAGGTCGTAGCAGATCGACAGGCCGAGGGACCCCAGCGGCGTCTCCACCACAACCGCCCGCTCGCCGGGCGCGTAGGAGGCGGATTCGCGCCAGCTTTCGCCCGTGGGAAGATCGACGTCGAACAGATGGAGCTTGTCGTAGGTCGCCCTGACCTCGCCATGGTCGTCGATCACGAAGCTGCGATTGTTGAGCCTGCCGTCCTCGCGCCGAACCGCCAGCGACCCCAGATGAACCCAGATTCCTGTCCGAGCCGCAGCCTCGCGGACCGTGGCGAGGACCGGATCCTCCTCCTCGCGCCGAAGGTTCGGGCCGGCTCGGGCACGGTCCCGGTCGAGCATGCCGCTCATCTCGGGCGTGAACAGCATCGCCGCGCCGCCCGCCGAAGCCTCCTCGACCGCAGCGACGAGCGCCTCGGCATTGGCCTCAGGGTCGATGCCCGTCCGGGCCTGGTAGAGGGCAATCTTCACCACCCGAGGCCTAGCCCCGGTAGACCACCTGTCAACTACTCGGCAGCGGCGGAGAGCATCGGGTCGAGCTGGCCGCTGCGCTCCAGCTCGGCGAGATCGTCCGATCCGCCGACATGGCGGCCGTCGATGAAGATCTGCGGCACGGTCGTCCTGCCGTTCGAGAGGCCGAGCATCTCTTCGCGGGCGCCCGCCGTGCTGTTGATGTCGGTTTCCTCATATTGCACGCCCTTGTCCTCGAGCAGCCGCTTGGCACGGGCGCAATAGGGGCAGCCGAACTTGGTGTAGATCTTGACGCGGACCATCTCTTCTCTCGCTCCTCGGATTGCCGGGCGGCGGTGCGGCGCGCCCGGCGGCTTGTCAATGCACTCACGCCCTCAACACATGCCGCAGCGATCTGTTCACCCCGCGGCGCGAAACGTCGTTAACGCCCTCTTTACCATTAACCTTTAGACCGGGTTCACCAGGGTTGTTGGGGGACACCACATGTCACTTGTCATCATCGCGATGCTTGCCTCGTCGCAGGCGCTTCCATGGATCGACCGGAGCTCGCTCGAGCGCCAGGCGCGGGCGGAATCGCTCCGCCCTGCGGCGGTCGCACTCGGCGTGAACCGCGCCAGTCAGCCGACCGCCCGCCGGATCTTGAACCAGGATGTCGGCGCCATCTCCACCGTCTGCCGGGCCGCGGCCAAGGCGAACAATCCGAACGAATTCATCGGCCGTCTCGGCGAGGCGTTCGCGATGCCGAACGGCGAGGTCGCCTCGCTTCGCAAGACCTGCGGCGTGTATCTCGCCGGGATGATTGACGGCCAGCAATAAGGGAACGCGTGGGGAGGTTCAGTCCTCCCCGCCCGTCACCCTTGCCCAGCAGATCACTTCCACCCGCGCCGCTCCGGCCCGCTTCAGGGCCTTGGCGCAGGCGCCGGCGGTGGCGCCGGTGGTGAAGACATCGTCGACCAGGACGAAGGTCCGCCCCTTCGCCTCCGCCTTGCGCTCTGAAGGCACCACGAACGCCCCGCGCACCGTCTCCGCCCGCTCCTTGCGGCCGAGCCCGCGCAGCGGCGGCGTGGCCTTGACGCGCTTCAACAGGTCCATCTCCGTCCTGAGCCCCGTCCGCCGCGACAGTGCCCGGGCGATCAGCGCCGACTGATTGTAGCCCCGCTTCCAGATCCGCCAGCGGTGCAGCGGCACCGGCATCAGCACCGCCTCGCGGTCGTCCTCAATGTGCCGCGACATGAACCGCGCCAGAGTCTCGGCAACGCCGGGCCGCCCGGCATATTTGAGCTTCAGAGCGACCTTCCGCGCCACTTCTCCATAAGCCACCGCCGCCCTGACCCGGTCGAAGCGCGGCGGATAAGCGAGGCAGGCGCCGCACAGCGCCCCCTCCCCGGACTCGTGCGCG
>VBAE01000173.1:0-2804 GCA_005882415.1 Alphaproteobacteria bacterium
CCGAAAAGGCGGCGCTGGAGCTGGTCGCGTGAGCCTGCTTCGCACCCTCCTGGTCGACGACGAGCCGCTGGCGCTGGAGCGCCTCGCCGTCTTCTTCAAGGACATCGGCAGCGCCGAAGTGGTCGGCACCGCCCGCGACGGCAAGGAAGCCGCGGCGGCGATCGAGGCGCTTAAGCCGGACCTGGTCATCCTCGACATCCAGATGCCCGAGCAGAACGGCCTCCGCGTCGCGGCCACCCTCCCCGAGGACAATCGGCCCGAGATCGTCTTCGTCACCGCCTTCGAACAATATGCCCCCGACGCCTTCGAGGTCGAGGCGGCCGATTACCTCCTGAAACCGGTCCGCTTCGACCGGCTTTGGCAGGCGGTCGAACGGGCCAAGCGCCGCAAATATCTCCGCGCCATGGCCGACCGCGCGGAGCAGATCGCCGAGGCCGCGCCCGAAGCCGCCGCCCATGACGACGGCATCTGGGTCCCTACCCGGAACGGCGCCGTCTTCGTCCCCACCGAGACGATCGACTGGGTCGAGGCGCAGCGCGACTATGTGATGCTCCACACCGCGACGAGGAGCCACATCGTCCGAGTCTCGATGCGCGCGCTCGAGGACAAGCTCGACCCCAACCAGCTGATCCGCGTCCACCGCTCCGCCTTCGCCCGCCCTTCCAACGTCGTCGAGGTCCAGCGCATGGGCAAGACGATCAACGGCCTCGTCCTGAGGGACGGCGCGATCGTCCAGGTCGGCCCGAATTACTCCAAAGCAGTCGCGGAGCGCCTCGGCCTTCCTGCCTGAGCCGTCAGGCGCGCCGTTCGACGATGTGGCGGTCGACGATGGTTTCGAGGAGCGTCATCGGCACGCCGCCGCCGAGCACCAGCGCATCGTCGAACAGCCGCAAGTCGAAGCGGTCGCCGAGCGCCGCCCGGGCCTTGTCGCGGAGGCGATTGATCTCCGAATGGCCGACCTTGTAGCCGCAGGCCTGGCCGGGCCAGGCGCAATAGCGGTCGACCTCGCTCTGCACTTCCTCGACGCTGGAGCCGTTGGTGGTCGCGAACCAGTCGATCGCCTTCGCCCGGGTCCAGCGTTTCGAATGGATGCCGCTGTCCACCACCAGCCGGCAGGCGCGGAAGGCGAGCGACTGGAGGTAGCCGAGCTGCCCCAGCGGATCGCCTTCATAGGCGCCGAGCTCGTCGCCCAATTGCTCGGCATAGAGCGCCCAGCCTTCCGAATAAGCGTTGAAGGCGATGAGCGAGCGGATCAGCGGCAGCTTGTAGGTATATTCGCCCTGCCAGATGTGGCCGGGAATGCCCTCATGATAAGTGAGCGTGGGCAGGCCGAAGCGCGGCCAGGTCGAAGTGTCGCGCAGGTTTATGTAGTACATTCCGGGCACCGAGCCGTCGATCGTTCCCGCCGCCGCATAGCCGCCGGGCGCCCCCGCCTCGATCTCCGGCGGCACCCGCTTGATGACGAGTTTCGCCGGCACCAGCGTCGCGAAGGCCCGCGGAAGCCGGGTGCGGATGTCGGCGACGCGGCCGTTCAGATAGTCGAGGATCTGCGCCCTGCCCGCGTCCGTATTGGGGAAGAGATGCTTGGGGTCCTTTCCGAGCGCGGTCATCCGCTCCCCGACGGTCCCCTGGGTCAGCCCCTGCGCCCGGAGGAGCGGCTCCATCCGCGCCTGGAGAGCGGCGAGCTCGTCCAGGCCACGCCGGTGGACCTCGTCGGGGGTGAGGCTGCTGGTCGTCCCGGCGCTCAGCGCCCAGGCATAATAAGCGTCGCCGTCGGGGAGCTTCCACACCCCCGCCCGGTCGTCCGCCCGCGCCCGGTGGCGCTGGAGCTCGGCGATCTGCCGGTCGAGCGCCGGCGCCACCTTGTCGCGGACGATCGCGCCGGCGCGGCCGGTCCAGTCGCCGGGGATGTTGGCGGTGCGCTTGGCAAGCGAGGTCACCAGCACCCATTCGGCCAAAGGCTGGGCGCGGGCCGACTTCATCTGCCGCAGCGTCTTGTCGAGCAGGAAATCGGGCGCGATCACGCCCAGCGCGCCGTCGTGCCGAAGCCGCTCCGTCTCCCCGTCCAGCATGCCCGCGAACGCGTCGAGCCGCATCAGGTAAGCCTCGGCATCGTCGGCATTGGCGATCACATGGCTTGAATCGAGGAAGTCCGGGATCTCGACGAAGGCGCCCATATTCTGCGCCACCACATAAGGCGCGTTGCGGTAGCTCCAATTGTTGTGGAGGTTGATCACGTCGCCATAGGGAAAGCGGAAGCCGGCGTCGGCGATGGCGAAGGCCGCTTCCGTAACGCCGAGGTCGGTGGCCGTGCCGGGCGAGAGGCGGCTCCTGTCGACGCTCCTCAGCCGCGCCAGCCGGTCGCGGACGAACCCCGCCTGCCGCCCCCGCCCCTGCAGGCTCCGGTCCATGAGCCTGCGCTTCAGCGCCGCCCGTCCGTCCTTGTCGAGCCCGAGCGAGGTCGCGGCCTCGGGATAGGTGGAGAGCAGATCCTCCGCGATCGCGGCGAGCATCGCCTCCACCTCCGCGTCGCTCCCTTTCGGCGCGACCTGCCCGGCCACGCATCCGCCCACCAGCGGCAGTGCGGCAATCGCTCCAGCGGAAGCGAGGAAGCGGCGGCGGTCGAGTGCGTGCATCGGGGAAGCCCTCCTAAACGGCCGCCTCTCCTCCCACGCTCGTGCCGCCTGTGCAACGGGATCGCTCGCTTGCGCGTATAGGAGCGATGAAACAGCGGGACGGCATTTTCCCAACCTTCTTCCTCTCCGGATTCGAATGCTCGACCTTCGACTGGAAGGATGTGGGCC
>VBAE01000173.1:2844-4735 GCA_005882415.1 Alphaproteobacteria bacterium
TCCCTGGCCGATGGTCGACCGCGGCCGCGGCAATTACGACTTCTCGACTATCGACCCGCTCCTCGCCGCGATGAAGCGCCACAAGGTGCTGCCGATCTGGGACCTCTGCCATTACGGCTATCCCAGCGACGCCGACCCCTTCGCCGACGACTTCCCCGGCCGCTTCGCCGCTTACGCCGCCGCCGCCGCCCGCTACGTCGCAGAGCGCAACCACGGGCCATACTTCTTCACGCCGATGAACGAGATCACCTTCTTCGGCTATATGGCCGGCGAATGGGGCTGGGCGGCGCCCTTCGGCAAGGACCGGGAGACCCGCCGCCGACTCACCGTCGCCATGTGCCGGGCGGACATCGCCGGCGTGAAAGCGATCCGCGAGGTCATCCCCGACGCGCGGATGATCCACATCGATCCGCTGATCCACGTCGTCCCGCCCCGCGACCGCCCCGACCTCGCCGAGGCCGCGCGGCGCGAGGAATGCGAGGACGCCTACATCGCCTTCGACGTCATCTCCGGCGCCCGCAACCCGGAGCTCGGCGGCTCGCCGGAGGTGCTCGATATCGCCGGCTTCAACAATTACAGCTTCGGCCAGATGGAGTATCGCGAACAGGGCCCGCATGCCGCATTGGAGCCGGGCGATCCGCGCATCCTCCCTTTGTGCGACCTCATCGAACGCGGCTGGAAGCGCTACAACCGCCCCTGCATCGTCGCCGAGACCAGCGGCATGGAGGGCGGCCGGGCCGACTGGCTGAACGACGTGGTGACGGAATCGCTTGCGGCGGTGAACCGGGGCGTCGACCTCCACGGAGTCTGCCTGTTCCCGGCCGTCGACATGCCCGACTGGCACAAGGGCAATTGGCTCCACAACGGCATCGCCGACCTCGAGCTGCTCCCCGCCGGCGCCCTGATGCGCAAGCCCTACCCGCCCTACGTCGCCGCGCTGAGGCACTGGCAAAAGCGCCTCAACCGGGTGACCGAGCTTGATGAGGATCCATTGGACTCGCCCGTGAACCTTGCCGACATCGTCCAGGCCGCCCGCGAACTGCACCCGCCCGCGGATGCCGACTGGAGTTAGCCCGTCATTGCGAGGAGCGAAGCGACGCGGCAATCCAGGGGCCTCGGAGGCCGCACTGGATTGCTTCGCTTCGCTCGCAATGACGGGCCTGTTCGTCGCACTCCGACACGACGAAGCTGCACACTCCTTCGACCGAAGCGACACCCCCCACGACGGAGGCACACCCCCGCCGCTGTCCGACTCGCCCGTGAAGGCGTATAAGCGCCCCACGGACAGACAGGGGTGACTGCCATGAACAAGCTGACGATGCTCGCCGGGACCGCCGCGTTTGCGGTGACTGCCGGAGCCGCGACCGCGCAGAAGGCGGGTCCGGGCAAGGCCGATTACAGGATCAGCGCCGAGACGACGTCGGGCATGGGCGCGATGGCCGGCGCCAATCCGCGGGCGCTGGCAGGCGCGATGATGGGCGGCCACGGCATGGGCGGCGGCACGGCGAAGAACTTGACCCTCCAGCTCGGAAGCACCGGCAAGGCGCCGGGCGCGCCGTCGGCCGAGCACCTCCCGCCCCCGGGCCTGCAGGCCGGCGACAGCCTGCCGCTGATCACGCCGCAGGGAGTGCGCGCCCCCGCGCCTACCCAAAGCTGGGACCGCAGGATGGAAAGGCCCAAGGGACGGATCCTGATCTACTGGGGCTGCGGCGAACATGCCCGCGCCGGCCAGCCGGCGGTGATCGACTTCGCCAGCATGACCGCGGGCAAGATGCCGCCCGCCTTCGCCGCCGCCGCCTTCCGCGCGATGAACCCGCCCTCCCCGGCCGGCTTCGCAACCTATGGCGAATGGCCGAACGAGCGGAACGGCACCCGCGTCCCCGCCAACGCC
>VBAE01000069.1:0-3424 GCA_005882415.1 Alphaproteobacteria bacterium
GCCGCTCGCGCCGCATCGCCTTGTCGGGCTCCGAGACTTCGAGCACCGCGACGATATTCTGGGCGACGGTGAGGCCGCGGAAGATCGAGGTTTCCTGCGGGAGATAGCCCAAGCCCAGGATCGCGCGGCGGTACATGGGGAGGCCGGTGATGTCGCGGCCGTCGAGCAGGATCCGGCCGCTGTCGGGTTTGACGAGGCCCATCACCGAATAGAAGCAGGTCGTCTTGCCGGCGCCGTTGGGGCCCAGGAGGCCGACCACCTCGCCGCGGCTGACGTCGAGCGAGACGTCCCGCAGAACGGTCTTGCGGTCGTAGGATTTGGCGATCGAGACGACCGAGAGCCCGCGCACGGGGGCATCCGCGGCGGACGGGTCTCGCTCCATGGTGAGTGCGGCGGTGTCGTTCATTACGAGCTGACTTACGCCAGCCGGCTCAGCGTCTCAACTGGCAAGCTTCGTGCATGAAGGCGTTTTTTGGGCTCAGCCGTTCTTCTTGGGTACGGTGAAGGTGCCGGTGACCCGGCCGCCGCCCTGGTTCACGCCCGGCGGGCCGCCCCCCTCGACGACGGCGCGGCCGCTGTCGAGATCGATGACGAGGCGTCCACCATTCACCCGGCTGTCGCCGCGGACCAGGGTCACGCCGCCGATCAGGGTGATGATCTTGCGGTCGAGATCGTAGATTCCGAACTGGCCCTTGGCGGTTTCGGACGGGCTCTTCACGGTCACACCACCGCTGGCGTCGAGCCGCTGGATCTGGAGGCTGCCATTATTGGAATAAGCGACGGTGAGGCGGGCGGCGGTGAGGGTGAGGTCGGCCTGGCGGACGATAACGTTGCCGGAGAAGATCGCCCGGTCCGCTTTGTCCAGAACCTCGATCCGGTCGGCGGCGACATCGACGGGGGCATCGGTGTTGAGGCCTTTGAGGGCCGAGGTCTGGCCGAGTGCGGCGGGACTCAGCGCGGTCAAAGCCGCGGCCGCCAGTGCGCCGGAGATCCAGAATCGGTTCATGAGGCTCATCTGGCCGCGCCCTGATTGATATGCAAGCGCGCACGGCCCTTGAGCGCGACCTCCCGCTTGCCCAGATTCGCCTCCATGCGGTCGGCGCTGAACGTGCCGAGCCGCATCCGCCCCTGGACCCGGCCGGTGCTGTGCATCGTCTTGGTGTTGAAATCGACCCGGACGTCGCTGGTCTCGAGCTTATAGCCTTCGGGGCCGGTGGCGGTGACCGGGCCGAGCACGTCGACCTTCTGGCCATCCATGTCGTAGCGCGCCTTGTCGGCATTGATCTGGGCGGGCCCGTCCTGGAGCTGCATCTGGGCCTGCATGCCGGTGATGTTGACGACGGGGTCCTTCGAGCTCGCCTGCACCGCCTGGCCGGCGGCGATGGTGAAGGGGCGCCCCTCATTGTCCTGGCCGCGATATTGCGCCTGCTGGAGTCGGAGCCGCTCCTTGGCGACCTCGACCTTGTTCTTGTCGAGCAGGAAGCTGATCTCCTTGCTCTTCTGGAGCGGCGACAGGAACAGGTAGGCGAGCAGGACCCCGACCGCGGCCGGGAGGACGACCTTCAGCAGGCGCATCAGCCGGTCGTGCATCCCGCCCGGCGCCGCCCAGCCGCGCTTGGCGATCCGGTCCTGATCGGCCTGCTCAGACATGGAACGTCTTAGACATGGGCGAAAATATCGACCTCCGGCCAGCCGGCGAGATCGAGCAGCGCCCGGCTGGGGAGGAAATCGAAGCAGGCCTGGGCGAGTTCCATCCGGCCCTCGCGGATCAGCCGCTCGTCGAGGCGCTCCTTGAGCTGGTGGAGATAGCGCACGTCGGAAGCGGCATATTCCTTCTGCGGATCGCTGAGCTCGGGCGCGCCCCAGTCGGACGATTGCTGCTGCTTCGAAATCTCGGTGGAGAGAAGCTCGCGGACCAGCTCCTGCAGCCCGTGCCGGTCGGTATAGGTGCGGACCAGGCGCGACGCGGTCTTGGTGCAATAGACCGGACCGGCCATCACGCCCAAGTAGCATTGCATGATCGCCAGATCGAAGCGGGCGAAATGGTAGAGCTTGAGCCGCGCCGGGTCGGCGAGGACGGCCTTTAGGTTGGGGGCGCTATAGTCGCTGGTGGGCGAGAAGCGGACGAGATGTTCGTCGCCGCTCCCGTCCGAAATCTGCACCAGGCAGAGCCGGTCGCGCCCCGGGTGGAGGCCCATCGCTTCGGTGTCGACTGCGACTGCGCCGGCGGCGAGCACGCCTTCGGGCAGATCTTCTTCGTGAAAATGGACGGTCATGGCCCCCGCATAAGCGGAAGCGCCTTTGGGCTCAATGGCCGCCGCCGCCTCCGCTCCTGGTCCTCCGCCCGCGGGAGATGATGTTGAGCGACTCGACTCCGGCCGAGAAGGCCATTGCGGCGTAGATATAGCCCTTGGGCACATGGACTCCGAAGCCGTCGGCGATCAGCACCGCGCCGATCATCAGCAGGAAGCCCAAAGCCAGCATCACCACTGTCGGGTTGCGGTTGATGAAATTGGCGAGCGGCTCGGCGGCGAGAAGCATCACGCCGACCGCGACCACCACCGCGACCATCATGATCGCCACCTCCTCGGTCATGCCGACCGCGGTCAGGATCGAATCGATCGAGAAGACGATGTCGAGGAGCAGGATCTGAACGATCGCCGAGCCGAGGCTCATCACCGCCTTCGACGTGTCGAACACCCCTTCACTCGGGGCCGAATCGACATTGTGGTGGATCTCGGTGGTCGCCTTCCAGACCAGGAACAGGCCGCCCGCGATCAGGATCAGGTCCCGGCGCCGCTGATCCCGAGGTCGAACACCGGCGCCTTCAACCCCACCAGCCAGGCGATGCTGAACAGAAGCGCCAGGCGCATGATCAGCGCCAGGCTGATTCCGAGGCGGCGGGCCTTCTTGCGCTGCGCTTCGGGGAGCTTGTTCGACAGGATCGAAATGAAGATGAGGTTGTCGATGCCGAGCACCACCTCGAGGATGATCAGCGTGACCAGAGCGGCCCATGCCGCAGGCTCGGCGAAGGCGGCCAGAAAGTCACCCATCCCAATTCAGCTCCCTTTGACTCGGCGGCGCCTTTGCACGGATTCGGCGGCGCCTGCCAGCCTTGAAGAATCCCACTCGCAGGGAGAGTCGTTTTCGGCTATAAGAATCGGCAGTGCGCCTTCGGCGAGGCGCGAAGGCCGTTTGCGCGATCAGCCCGGCGCGGTGGTTTTTAACAGGGATAAGGGCGCTGGAAAGTAATAGACGGCATGGGTTTTGACAGAGGGCGTCGCGGTGAGCGCGGCGGGCGCGGCAGAGACAAGCGCGACAGTTTCGGCGACGACAGTTTCGGCGGATATCAGGATCGGGGCTTCACCGGCGGCGGCGGCGGCGGGGGCCTCGGTGATCGCAGCGGCGGCGGTGGCGGCGGCTA
>VBAE01000069.1:3474-4652 GCA_005882415.1 Alphaproteobacteria bacterium
GCGGCGGCGGCTTCGGCGGCGGCGGCGGTGGTGGCGGCTTCGGCGGCGGCCGTGGCGGCGGCGGCGGCGGGATGCCCCCGCAAGTCGTCGGCGACGGCAAAGGCGTCGTCAAATTCTTCAACAGCCAGAAGGGCTTCGGCTTCGTCGTCCGCGACGACGGCGGTGAGGACGTGTTCGTCCACATCTCCGCGGTCGAGCAGGCGGGCCTCACCGGCCTCGCCGAGGGCCAGCCGCTCGGCTTCACCCTCGTCGATCGCGGCGGCCGCATCTCCGCGACCGACCTCAAGATCGAGGGCGAACCGCTTCCGGTCACCGACCGCGGTCCCCCGCGCGAGGATCGCGGCGGCCCGGGTGGCGGCTTCGGCGGCGGCGCGGGCGGCGGCGGCGGCCCGCAGCGGCAGCTGACCGGCGAAAAGGCCCAGGGCACCGTCAAGTTCTTCAACGCGATGAAGGGCTTCGGCTTCATCAGCCGCGACGACGGACAGCCCGACGCCTTCGTCCACATCTCGGCCGTCGAGCGTGCCGGCATGGTCAGCCTCAATGAAGGCGACCGTCTGGAGTTCGAGCTCGAAGTCGACCGCCGCGGCAAGACCGCAGCGGTGAACCTCGTCCCGATCCAGTAAGGGTCGGGACAAGGCAGGAATTGGCCCGGCCGCTCCCAGGAGCGCGCCGGGCTTTTTCGTGGCGCGCCGTCATTGCGAGCGAAGCGAAGCAATCCAGTGCGGCCTCTGAGGCAGTCTGGATTGCCGCGTCGCTTCGCTCCTCGCAATGACGGCTACGCCGTGACCAGCCTCCACGGGAGGGTCTCGCCGGCGTGGAAGGGGATGAGGCCCGTGATCGTCTCCGGCACCTCCACGGGTGCGCGCTCCAGCACGATCCGCTCCTCGTTGAGCGGCAGGCCGTAGAAGCGGGGGCCGTTCTCCGACGCGAAGGCCTCGAGCCGGTCCAAAGCCCCTTCCTCATCGAACACCCTCGCGTAGCTTTCGATCGCGAAGGGAGCGTTGAAGATGCCGGCGCAGCCGCAGGCCGATTCCTTGCGCTCCACCGAATGGGGCGCGCTGTCGGTGCCTAGGAAGAATTTGGGCGAGCCGGAGGTGGCGGCGCGGCGGACGGCGAGGCGGTGCTCCTCGCGCTTCACGACCGGCAGGCAATAAGCATGGGGCCTGAGGCCCCCGGCG
>VBAE01000247.1 GCA_005882415.1 Alphaproteobacteria bacterium
GATCAGGCATCTGATCTCGTCGGTGGCGCGGTCGATCTGGCCGGAGCGCTTCAGAGCGGCACGGTGGAATAGGTTGACGAAGGCCCAGCCGAGCTGCTCGGCGTCATCCTCGAGCGCGGTGTCAGGGAACAGCGCAAACAGGTCGGACCAGACCGCGACGAGCGTGTGCTCGGCCGCATCCGCATCGACAGGATCGGTGCAGGGCGCCCGATCGAGCGCGGCGATGTTGAGATGGCCGAGCTCCAGTGCGGCGAGCTGGGCGGCAAGGGTGGTGTGCATGGCAGGCTCTCCTGAACGCGCCGGGGATCGGCGCCGGGAGCCCGAAGCCCCGGCATGAGGCGGCGGACCGCACCGCCGCGCCAGCGGCGGGACACCCCGAAGCCGCGGCCGGCGCCGGCAGGCTGCCGCGCAGCGGCACGCCAACACGGGCCGCTGGCGAAGCGGGTTGCGGTCCACCGCCGCCGGGGCAGGGCCTCTCCCGCGCCGAGTCCGGCCACGCCCATGAGGCGGCGCGACCGCACTCCCTAGGCCGCCGACCGCCTCTGGAAGCTGCTCCCGCTCAGGCCGCGATAGCCTCGGGAGGCTCAGCAAGCGCGTCTTCGGCCGAACCGCTGTGCACCTCTTGCCGTCCGAGCCTCAGGAGCAGCGACGCCGCCTCCTCCGCCTTGGCCGCGACCGTGAGGATCGCCCTGCTGTCGGCCTTCAGCACCTTGAGCCAGGAAGCGAGGTAGCTGGCATGATGGTCGAGATGGCCCACCGGCAGCCCGAGCTCGGCGCCGAGCATCGCCGAAGAAAGCTCCGCCACCAGTTCCTCCATCGCGTAAGCCTCGCTGCCGAACCGGCCGCTCATCTGGCGGGCCAGCCGGTTCTGGTGGCCGGTCCAGTGCGACAGCTCGTGCGCAAGCGTCGCTCGGTAGTGGTCCAGGTCCCTGAACAGGCCAGGCTCGGGCATCGTGACTTGGTCGAGCACGGGGGAATAAGCGGCCTCCGCTCCCCAGTGGCGGATCTTGGCGGGAACCGCCGCAAAGAAGCGATCGAGCACGCTATCCCGCTCTGTCGGAGGCGGGACCGGCCGCGGCTCCGGGAAGTACCTGCCCGGCAGCCCGTCGATCTGGCAGGCGTTGAACACGGTGAAGCTCTTGAGGACGCGGCGGATCCGTGAACCTTCGGCGTCATCGTCCTCGTCGGCCTCCTCAGCTTGGTAGGTCCGACAGAAGATTGCGACGGTCCCGCGCTCGCCCTTGCGGACCTGACTGCCGAGCAGCTGAGACTGGCGATAGGTCATCCAATAGGGGGAAGAATGGCCAGCGGCTTCGGCCGCCATCCAGAGCCACAGGACGTTGATGCCCTGATAGGGCGTGCCGCAGGCTCGCAGCGGACGCGACACGGAAGCGCCGGTCCACGGCTGGACCCACGGCCGCGTTCCCGCCTCCAGCCGCTCCACGATCGCGGCCGTGATCGTCTCCGCCGGCGAACGCCGGCTGACTGCATGTTTCATCGGGAGTCTCCGAAATCTGTCCGGCTCCTGTCGAGCCAAGCAGCGGAGGCGCCCTCTCCTCCTCAGGTACTAAATCTAGGCTAACCTGTTCCCCCAATTGGGGGAATTGCGCCGCCACCCCGTCTCCTGCCATAGTCACATCGTGGACAGGCTCGCCGACTTGTTCGGCGAGCTCGGACGCGACCACTGGCGGTTTCGTCGCGGAGTGAGATCCCGGGGCGAGACCAAAAGAGGGCGGCACGTGGACCCGGCGCACTTGGAACGCCCCTCGTGACCGTGCAGAACGCAGCGGTTCGGCATGTTCGAACGAGTTGGTGCATTCGTCGACGACGTGAACGCAGTCGGCACCGAGGCTGAGCTCAAATCAGTCCTTGGCGAGATAACCAAGGAGCTGGGCTTCACCCACTTCGCAGTCGCGCATCATGTGGACCTGCGCAACTCGTCCGAGCCGGCGATCCGCATCCACAATTATCCAGACGAATGGGAGCGCTATTACGATCGCCAGCATATCGGGCGAACCGACCCGGTCTACCGCGCCTGCCAGATGACCGCGGTGGGGTTCGCCTGGTCACAGCTGCCGCGGATGATCCCGCTCACGGCCAGGGATCACCGCCTGATGGAGGCCGCGGCAAAGCAGGGTCTCGGAACAGGTTTCACCGTCCCGGCGCATGTGCCCGGCGAGGTCAACGGCTCCTGCTCCTTCGCGACGGCTCGAGGTCGGGCTTTGCAGTCGGAGCACTTGGCGACGGCGCAACTGGTCGGCGCATTTGCGTTCGAGGCCGCCCGGCGCCTGGCGAAGCGGGAGCACCAGAAGCTTAGCGATCCGGCTCGCTTCTCCGATCGGGAACGCGACTGCCTCATCTGGGTCGCCCGCGGAAAGTCGGATTCGGAGATCGCGACGATCCTCGGGATCAGCCCGGAAACCGTTCACCAATATGTGAAGCACGCCCGCGCCAATTACGACGCGGTGAGCCGGTCACAGCTGGTGGCGCATGCCCTGTTCAGCGGCACGATCAGCTTCATGGACATATTCAAGCGGTAACCCAGGTTCAGCCCCTCGTTGCGATTGTAGCCGTCAGCTTACGATCCAGCTGGAGGCTGTCGTTAGTGCAGCGGATTCAGGTCCCCGACGCAATTCCATAGACCGAAGCGCGTCGGTCGAACGCCTCGCGAGAACCTTCGAGAATATCACAGGCGAGGTCACAGGTCGGCTTGTGGTCGATGGACCCCCGCGTGACGATCACGCCTTTGTCGTTCGTCGCCTTGAGCGCAATGATCAGCTCGGCGTCGCCGAGCACGGCGATATTGGCATTATGTGTGACGACGATCACCTGTCGTCGCTCCTTGGCAGCGCGGATGACCGGCACGAGCGTCTTGTAGATGAATTCGCTGTCGAGATTATCCTCGGGCTGATCGACCACCAGCGGCGCCGTACTTTCGCTAGTCAGCATCAGCGCGAGCAGGACCGATTGCTGCTGGCCGAGCGACAGCCTCCGGAAATCTCGCTGCGGATAGGAGACGCTTCCGCTCGGTCCTTCGATCCGTTTGGTGACAGACAGGCGGGGCCGATCGTGCACCGCGACCGCCTCCAGCTTGGCGAGCAGATCCGGCTCGGCGAGCCTGTCAAGCAGGGTGCCGGCCTCAGCGGACGAAAAGATCGCCAGCCGTTTTTCGTCGCGCAGGGCGATGATCGGCTTCACGTCCTTCCGCCGCACGCAGTCGAGCAGCTTCGGCAAGGTCAGGTCGCCGATCAAAGCGGTCGCCTTGCGCTGCTGGAGCGTTCGCCAGTTCATCACGTCGTTGATCAGCCGCTCCGCCGTCCGAGACAAGGCGTCTGAGTCAAATTTCAGCGACACGGAGAGGTCGGACAGGGTACTTCGGAGCGCGGCCGAGGCCCGCGCGGCGAAGGCGGTACGCAGACCGGACACCTTGTTGCGCGCCGCCCAGCGCTTGGCGAGGAGTCCGGAATGCTCCTTGCGGAGGCGGGCCAGCTCCGGAACCCACGTCTTAACGGCACGCAGATTCTCGCGGGCGCGGGCTTCGTCCGCGACGGTCTTTTGGATGAAGGGCATGTCGAGCCTGATGCCGAGCTTAAGCAACTCCTGCTTCTTCTGTTCGATTTCGGCGGAGGTCTTGCCCTCCTTGGCTTTCCAGGCGGTGATCTGGGTCCGCACGCCCGCCACATAGGCGCTGGTGACCGAGCGCAACGCCGTCGTCGAGCCCTCCACGGCGGTCTCATAGCCTTCCGTGTCGGTCTTGATCTGCGTCGCTTCGGGCAACCCGAGTTCGATCAGGCCATCCTCCGCGGCGTCGCGGATGTCCGCGGTCACCGCCGTGATGGCGCTGCTCGACACCGCGCCCGTCAGTTTTCCAAGCGAGGTTTCGATCGAGGACCGCGCCATGCGCTCACTCTCCAGCCGCTGCTGGAGCTTGATGATGTCCTCCGCCTTGTCGTCGCGCAGGCGCTGCAGCTGCGCGGATTTCAGCGCCAGCTCCTGCTCATAGCTCGGAATCTTCGCGACCTTGGCCGCTGCTTCGGTAATCTTCGGCGCGATGGTGTTCAACGCCTCGCGAACGGCATCTTCATCGGCGATCGCCTCCTCGACCGCGACGAGCTTGTCGAGAAACGTAAGCAGCGCCAGCGGATCGCCATGTACGCGCTTGCTGATATCGTTAGTGGCGCCCTGCCGATAGCTTTCGATCGGGAAGACCGTCGACCCGGTCACCGGGTCGTCGAGATTCTCGATGACGTCCGCCTTCCCGCGGGCCAGCACATGCTGGTGGGCCGTCTCGTCCCGATAGACTAGGGTCAGCATGTCGGGCCAGACATCGCTATCGATGACGTCGATCTCCGGATCAGGCGCACCGCTAAGTAGGCAGATGCTTTCGAACGCTGTGGACTTGCCGCTGCCGCGCCCCCCGATGATGCAAGTCAGATTTGGGCTGAACCGCATCGTTTGGCCGGCCAGGAAGCCGCCCTGAAAAACCGCCCCCTCAACGATAGGCACGGTCGCCGGCAGCCCCTCCTCGATGCGGACACGCGTATCGGCGCTCCGCAAGGCAAGCCGCAAGCCTTCGAAGCTCGGCGCCTCCATCTTGTAGCGAGTGACCCGCCTGTCATTCTGCGCATTCCGGCCGACCGCGTTCAGACTATGGGAGTCGCTGTTCTGGATCCGCGCCAGATATTGCTGCGAGCCGAGCTTGAGGCGCGCGATCCGCGTTTGCGCGGCATTGCGCCGGTCGGCGCTGACATCCTGGTCGGAATAGAGGTAGTCGCTGTCGGCGCGAGCGACCTCGATGCCTTCAAGGGCCCGGTGTGAGAGGATGTCGAGCTTGGCCGGAGTGAAGCGCGAGACATTGGCCTCGAAGGCACCCGGCAGATCAATATGAGCGAGAATGCCGAAGCCGCCGACCGCCTCGATTTCCCGCAAGCATTGGAAGGTGCCGGTCTGACACCGGCAATCCTTCGTGCCGCGGTCGGCGATGTCGAGCCGATTGAAAAACCGCTCGAGCGCGTCGGGGTTGGGTGCGTAACAGAGAAGGTGCCCCTCAGGCGCGGACAGCTCGACCGCGGGAATGACCAGCACGCCCGTCTTGGCTCCTTCCTCGACGGCGGCACGGACATTGCCGATCTCATTATGGTCGGCAATTGCGATGATCGCCATGCCTTCGCGCAAGGCCGCGGCGACGATCGCCTGCGGTGTCGCCGCCGGGTCGTGGCAATCGTGGGACCCACCGAAAGAGTGGATGTGAAGATCGCCTCTGAAGAAGGTCGCGCCGCACGATTCCGCGCCCACTGCGTCTACGGCCAAAGGAACCCCGCGCTCATCAGTTGCTCTTGCGGCGTAACCTAGGGTTTTGTGGCTGCTGAGTCACGTGACGCCAGGTCGGGGTCAACAGGCAGGACTGAACGTTCCCACCGTTTCTAATCTAGGTCGCCTTAGCGGCCCTCCCTTTCGGCTTCGCCCTCGCCACCGACCTGGGTTCAGCCTCTGGTGTAGCTTCCTCAAGGGCATCAGGGGAAAGCGACTCCAGCTTGAAGTCAGGGTCGTAGAGCTGGACCAAGCTGTTGCTGAACCTCCGGCATCTTTCGATGGCCTTGAGCGCATCGGCGCGATTGCTGAACAAGCCGCTGTGAACGATGTTGTTGCGATCTTTATTGATCTCACTAGAAGCCTTGCAGAGCCTATTCACGGCTTTCTCGTTCGGGCGGTCGATTACCAGCGGAAGAAGTAAGCCTGCCATTTTCCCCCAAAGGCCATTCGACTTCTTCAACATGGCATCGATCGTTGCGGAAGACAGCTTGCTCTGAGCCGCGAACTCCGCGCGTATAGCGAGATTAACAGAGAGCTCAGCAGCCGTCGCAGCGCGCACGATCGCCGCTGAGGGCTCGTTGCGCTTGTGCAGTCCGCTGAGCTTCTTCCATTGGGAGCGTATTTTCTCAGCGTCCGAGCGGGCAGCGTAAGGTGGCTTGCGAACTTTGAACTTCTTCTTGGCCATGCCCGAAGCTACCGGCGCATCGAAGTAATGACAACTTCTGAGGGGGACTCTGCTGGTTGTCCTCTTACGATCGTAATCACAGTAGCCCGCAAGGCCACGTTCGGACAGAGGCCACTAAGCGAGCGACAGCGACAAACCCGCTCTTCGCACTTGCCTCGGCACGGGTTGGGGACGGCGGGGATACCGGGCGGCGATCCGTTCCGGCCGTTGCGCCGTCCTTGCCAATCTCCTGTGAAGCGTCGCCGCCCCTTCCGGCTGGGGTGATGGCCGACTGTTCAGTGAGGCACCTCAGCTAGGCGTGTTGGCCGGCGTCGATCGCGGCGGATAGTGGGGAGCGCCTGCATATCCCTTTGGGCGATCCCTGCGGCCGCTTTTGACTAATTCCGGTCGCCGTCCCCAGCCCGTGGCGAGGAGGGTGGGGCGGCGCCGAAGCACCGCCCCTGAAGTAAGCGGCTGAAGAGGTCAGGCCGCTTCGTCGAGTCTCTCGAACGGCTCACCGCCGTCCGCTTCCGAGTCGCCGACTTCCCTCTCCTGCTCAGCCTCCTCAGTGGGCGGGCCGCCTTCAGGCGCAGCCTCCTCCCAGGGCGGCGTGTCGTCCGGAGCGGCCGCGACCTGCTTCGGCGCCGGCGCGAACCGCATCGGCTCCGGCAACCAGGCCAGCGCCCGCTTCTTCACCTTCTTGGGTGCGACGGAGCCGGCGAAGATCCGCTCTGCGGTCTCGCTGAGTTCCGCCTTCTTCGACTTCGAATAGCCGCAGGCGAAGGCAGCGCCGCCGATCTCTTCGAGCGCGGCCAGAGTCACGCTCTTGGGCGCCCGGTCGAAGAAATTGGCACCGGTCGGCCGCCACCACTTCGCGACGTCGATCCCGAGCAAGCGGCCGAGATGATCGTGGAAGGGACAGGTTCGTCCGTCGGGAAGGTTGAGGCTCGCTTCCAGCGTTCGTGCGACGGCATGGCCGAGCCAGACCGCTCGCGCCTCGTCTGGGAGGGCCCGGAAGGCGTCGAAGCGGCCGGCGCGCGTCTCCGCCGCCGTCCAGCTGCGGTCGAGCGCCTCGGCCGCCTCCACGCGGGCGCGGGTCGCCGCCGCGTCCGGCGTCTTGAAGCCGAACACCGGGTCGGAGGGCGGCAAAGCGACGAGCGAAGATCCGGCCTTCTCCGACGAGTAACCCGCCTCGCGGTCGATCATCAGAAAGATGGCGAGGTCGAGCGCCAGCCCCGGATCGGCGGCCACGTGGACGGCGAGGATGTCGCGCCGCTGGATCGCGAGCTCATCGGCGAGCGCCTGAGAGAGCGGGATCTGCTTGACGGATGGGTCCACCAGGACGGCCGGAGCCTCCTGACGGTCCCCCCCGGAGTCGGACCCGCCGGATGCGATCGACTCCTCCGGCTCGTCGGACGGCTCGACATAATAGCTCGTCTCGAGGCGTGGCTGCCCGGTTTCGTCGAGCAGCATGAAGGTGCCGACGCGGGGCTTCAGCTCGTCGGGGATCACCGGCGGCTTGTCCGTGATCGCCTCGATTCGAGCGCCGATCTCCCGCACCCGCACTTCGGCGGCCTCGCGTGCTTCCTC